>CAYOVG010000710.1:0-1505 GCA_964407285.1 uncultured Syntrophobacteraceae bacterium | reverse complement strand
CCCCTGCTCCTGGAGTACAACGTACGCTTCGGCGATCCCGAGGCACAGGTGGTGCTTCCCGCACTTCGGGTGGACTGGGCGAAGGTCTTCGCCGCCTGTTGCCGGGGCGAGCTGCACCGCATCGCCTGGCCCGGGGAGCAGAAGGCCGCCGTGGGCGTCGTCCTCGCCTCGGGGGGCTACCCCGACGCCTACACGAAGGGCTATCCTATCTCGGGCATCGACGCGGCGGAACGAGAGGGGACCACGGTCTTTCACGCGGGAACGGTCTTCGGAAACGCGGGCGTCGAGACCGCGGGAGGACGGGTGCTCACCGTGGTGGGCGTGGCGGAGTCGCTCCGCGAGGCCCGGCAGCGCGCCTATGCGGGGGTGGAGAAGATCTTCTTCAAGGATGTCCACTTCCGGCGGGACATCGCCTCCAAGGCGCTTTCCGCACCTCTCGTCGGCATCGTCCTGGGCTCGGCTTCGGACGCGCCCCTCGCGAAGGAGATCGCCAAGACTTTCGACGAGCTTCACATCGACTACGAGGTCACCGTCTCCTCCGCCCACCGGACTCCCGACGCCGTCGCCGCCTACGCACGAAACGCCGCTCCCCGGGGTTTGAAGGCGATCATCGCCGTGGCGGGACTTTCCGCAGCTTTGCCGGGAGTACTTGCGGCCCACACCGCACTTCCCGTGGTGGGGGTCCCCGTTGCGTCGGGAACCCTCGGCGGCATGGACGCGCTCCTCGCAGTGGCTCAGATGCCTCCGGGCGTCCCCGTGGCCTCCATGGGCATCAACGGTGGACGCAACGCGGCGCTCTTCACCGTGAGAATACTGGCCCTGCAGGACCGCGACACGGCGACGCGCCTCGACGCATGGATCGCCGAGGCGGCACGGGGAGTGGCCTTCTCGCGGGAGAAGCTCGCGCCCCTGCCGCTGGCGCCGGAGGCGGCCTTTTCTTCGGACGGAGAGGACGCGTAGACAGTGTCCGTACATCACCCCTGGCACATGTGGTCCACCGTCCTCCGGGAGACCTACGGCGCCAGGGTGCACAAGATCTCCCTCGATCTCGGAGCCGGCTGTCCCCACCGAGAGGGGCTCCAACGGAAGGGGTGCATCTTCTGTGATGCCCGGGGCGGCGGAAGCGGCGCCGCCCTCTCGGGAATCTCCCTGGCGGAACAGGTCCGAAAAGGGGCCGAGACTTGTCTGCGCCGCTTCGGTGCCACCAGGGCGATCCTCTACTTTCAGAGCTATTCCGCCACATTCCTCCCCCTGGAAGAGCTGCGCCGTCGCGTGGAGGAGGCACTGGCGGAGGCGTCCCGGGCCATCACCGTTGTGGGCGTGGCCGTGGGGACTCGCCCCGACCTCGTTCCTGAGAGGGTGCTCGACGTTCTGGCCTCCCTGGCGGAACGCCCCGTCCTCGGCAAGAACACCACCAGGGGAAGCGCGGAAGGAACCTGCCCCCCCTTCCCGGAAACACTTCAGATCTGGCTCGAACTGGGAGTCCAGACCACCGACCCCGCGGG
>CAYOVG010000709.1:0-1509 GCA_964407285.1 uncultured Syntrophobacteraceae bacterium | reverse complement strand
CAAGCTGTACTGTTCGGAGGTCATGTATCGGGTGGTCAACCACGCCGTGCAGCTCCACGGCGGCTACGGCCTGATGAAGGAATACGACGTGGAGCGCTTTTACCGGGACCAGAAGCTGCTGGAGATCGGGGAAGGCACTTCCGAAGTGCAGCGCATCGTCATCGCCCGCCACATCGGCGCGATTTGATGGGGAAGCGGAGTTACGCTCTCTCCATCCCGCAGGCCGGTTGGTGTGGCGGATACCATACCCCTTTGCCCGGCGTTTCAAGTGGGAGGTTGACAGCGCGGCGGTGCGCCGCCCACGACCTGGACAGGGAGCGGGTTTTGTGGACCGAATTCGGAGCTATGGTAAGCTCTACGTGCTCAACTGGGAAGCTTGTCATACTCATTTCGTTTGATTTATTGTTGTTTTAAGCATAATTTAAAAATAATTCTCAAGTGAATTATGAAAAGCATCTCCTTGGTCGCATGGTTTCTCGCCGGTTAGGATCATGGTAGACTTAAGAATAGGAGAATCGAATGAGTGGCGACTTATTAGTCTTTTCGTCGTCCGAACTTAAAGATGTCGTTCAAGACATGCGAGACTTGCTATCTCAAAGTCGGCTTTCATTTCTACTTGGGGCGGGATGCAGCAAAATCGCCGGACTCCCCTTGATGCCAGAACTTACGGAAACTGTCTTGGGTCACAATGGAATCGGCGACGACACCAAGAAACTGCTCGACATAGTCCGGGAGTTGTTTTCTGGCGCTGCTTCCGCCACGATCGAGGACTACATGAGCGAGATCGTCGATCTTCTTTCAATCGCGGAAAGACGCACCCGACGCGGAGCCACACAGTCCAAAGTGTCAGTGGGAGATCAGGAGAGAGACGCAACTGAGCTTCAAACCGCACTCGACGAAATAAAAGGAGCCGTTTCCTCTGCCATCGGCGACAAAGAAGTCAACATCGCGACGCATCAACAATTCGTCAGGGCAATACACGGTTCGTTGCAAGCAGGCAAGGTACGAAGAGGCGTCGATTACTTTATCCTCAACTACGACACGTTGGTTGAAGATGCGCTTGGACTTGAACGAGTGGTCTATTGTGACGGCTTCACCGGCGCGGCAACAGGTTGGTGGGAGCCAAGCGCATTCAGACCCGACGGAAAGGCCGCCCGTGTTTTCAAGATTCATGGATCAATTGATTGGTGCCTGCTGAAAGATGATTCCCTGCCGAGACGGATTCGCTCCGGGATCAAGACCGAGTCCGACAGGAATCATGTTCTGATTTACCCCGCTGCCACGAAGTATCAGGAAACCCAGCGCGATCCATTCGCGCAAATGCTGCATCACATGCGCCAAACTCTGTGTCCCGGCGAAGGAAAAGAAATGGTGCTGGCGATTTGTGGATATAGTTTCGGCGATTCGCATATTGACTTGGAGATCGAAAACGCCTTGTACCAGTCGGAAGGCAGGCTGACCATCGCGGCCTTTGTTGGAACTGACGAACCTGAAGGCAAACTGCGGAAC
>CAYOVG010000708.1:0-1546 GCA_964407285.1 uncultured Syntrophobacteraceae bacterium | reverse complement strand
CGTCGATGATGATGACGTTCTCGCCCTCGTCCTGGTCGCTCGAATCGTAGGACCACAGGAGAGCGCGCGCGGCCATGTTGGAATCGAGTTCCTGGGAGAGTCCCACTCCCAGTTGCACCCCCTGGTCCTTCTTGATCTTGACGCCGTAAGTCACCAGGTCCTCCCACGAGTCCGGTCCTTCCGGCTTGCCCGCCTTGTCCCAGAGGCTCTTGCGGTAGCAGCCCGGATCGATGGTCCAGCCGTGGCAAAAACTGTAGTACTTCTTCGTGTTGGGGTTGTAGGAACTCTTGAGGCATAGCGGATGTTGCTTGCCGAAGCGCTTTTCGGCCTCCTGGTTGACGTCGGCCATATCCACGACGCTCGGCTCGAATTGGGCCGGAGGAGAAATCCACTCTATCAGGTCATGTCCCTGGCCCGCGGCAATCTCGGCCGCCGTGCGCGATCCGATCTCCGCCAGGCTGATGTGATCGACCGTCACCCGGACTTTGTTGGCTTCGCCCCACTGCCGCGTGAAGACGTCGAGCCATTCCTTGTCGAACCTGGGCACGAAATGGGACCACACGAGGATTTTGAGCTCCGTATCCGCGGCCCGCACCCTCCTGGGGAAAATGTAGGGTCCCACGGCGGCGGCTGCCGCACCCGCGCCCGCCGCCTTGACGAAATCCCTCCTGCTGATTCCCTTGCCGGTACTATCAGTCGCCATTCTTCCCTCCCGATTGAATTGTTGTCGAGCGCCTTGCGGTTTTCAGCCGAAACCTGTCGAACCGACAAGGATGCGGAGCGCTTGATGCGCGGGTCCCTCATTCCCTCGCTTCCTCGAATCGCGCTTTCAGACAGGTCTCTCTTAAATTACATCATCGACATGTTCGATAAGGATATTTATACCTTTTGGCCTCGGGGTTCAAGAAAAGGGGAGGGGCCGGTGGAGAGAATGTGTGTTGCCTGGTTCATCATTGGGATTTTATTGAGGTTTCCGGTGCGGATATTTAGGAGGTCCTGAATTGGGCGGGGGCTTATCCCGGAAACGGCGGCCCCGTGCGGTGTTCGTCCCGCGGGCGGTAAGAAATAAAAAAAGCCGGCTCCTTCCGGAAACCGGCTTTTTGTGCATGCGCGATAGTATTGCTGAGAGCGTTCAACGGCCCTTACTTGGCGCCGCAACAGGAGTTCACGTAATCGTGGGGTGAACTGAGGGTCTTCAGGAGTTCCCCGTCCAGGCATACATAGCATGCCCCCGGCTCGGCACAAGACTTCGATCCATGCGGCAGTGACCCGCTACCGATTGCACATCCGGCCTTGCTGTCAACTTCCATTTCAGACCTCCTGCGATATGTGGATGAAAATCTCTTTTATGCGCCACCCTAAGTAATACATTCATATTACTTTAGCAAAGAAGATAATATTTATAAATTAAAAGTAAATATGGAAGCCCTAAAAAAGTTGAGAGAAAGGTTTTTTTCGAGCTTCGATTACTGGAACATCCATCCGGTGCCCGTCGCGCGAAGGCCCGTCCTCCGCCGGACGGGCGTGCCGGGAAGCCGTAGCTGCA
>CAYOVG010000707.1:0-1555 GCA_964407285.1 uncultured Syntrophobacteraceae bacterium | reverse complement strand
CGTCATAGACGCTATTTTCTTCATCTGCTTCGACGCTATACGCGGAGCGAAGTCTTTCGAGGGAACTTTCAAAATCCGGCAACTGCCTGAATTCCGGCTTCAACATGCTCAAGATGAGAGATGGATCGAAGAAGTCGGTTCCTCCTTCGTTCATTTCCATTGGGGAGGGCGCCAGACGATTGATCTGATCGATCACGAGACTTGAACCACTTACGGACTGCTCGGCGATGGTTGTCACTATGTAACGTTGTATACGCGGATCGAAGATAATGGGGCTCGAAATCTCGCTCAATCCCGCTCGAAGATCCAGAAGAACAAAATCCGCTTCGACTGCCCGCCCCAACCGATAAACGGCGTCTCCACATTCCCAGGCGCCTTGTGAACTTCCAGCCAGGTGCTCGGGGAGTACCGGCGTATCGAGCAACTGCCGGTCATCCAGGCATGCCGGAAGAAAGTACCAGGTCGATCCGCCCTGTTTCTTGGGGGCTTTTTTCACCTCCCTGGCAAACAAGGCGAGCATCTCTTCGATATCCAGAGGTGAATTCTGGTACAGTTCGAGGAACTCCAGGAACGAGACGGTGGGCTGCTGCTTTTCCCTGCGATTCCAGTACGTGAGGCCGGGAGCCTCCAAATCGGCATCGATCACCAGCACCGTAACCGGCAGACCAACCTCTTTCGCCCTCTCCAGCAGAGCAAAAAGGAAAGCCGTCAGATGCAGAGTGCGACCCACCCCTCCCTTGAAGGAATAAAACGAGACCAGCCCGGGTCTATCCGAAGGAAACGGCTGCGGGAGCCTGTCGCCCGCGGGAATCACGCCCTCACCTCCTGATCCGTTTCCGATATAAGCAATTTCCTCCCAGAAGGGACGCACCTTGATGTCAATACCATTAGGTCTTTCCCCGGACAGAAATTCCACCGGCAAGCCGGTCTCGCCAAACTCGAGATGGATTACCGATTGCTCGTCCTGATACCATTGTCCAAACCATTCTTTTAAGACTTCGCGCGCTTTCCGAATATGTTCCGGCAGCTTGACGCCAATTTCCAAAGCATCGGAATAGCAGCCAATTCTGACAACCCCATCCGGGAGATTCCTTCCATAGCCGGTTTTCTCCCGTATAACGCGTTTTACATCGATCCATGTCAATAGTCTCGAGGATCTCATATCAACTGCCTCGTAATCCACTCGTGTATCTTCAGTAATTTCTCTTCCAACACCCGATCGGTAAGGTCTCCGGTCGAACGTCCGCCGTACCGCCACATCTGATTGATCTGCCCGGATTTCAGAGCACGCTTTTCTTTGCTATTCCTGGAATCCACAACATCACACATATGCACTTCACGGGGCAACCGCAATCCCTGGTCAGCGCTCAGACAGTCCAGCAACCTATTGATATCGTGCTGAGCTTCGTTGATATCCCGAAAATAGTCAGTACGGCCGTTTCTCTGCCCGCTTCTTCTAATTATAATTGCTTTCAAGCCGCATTCCACGGAATAGAATAGACCTGAATCCGTGAGATTACAAATATCAAATTACCTATATTAGTACATATAAGTG
>CAYOVG010000706.1:0-1558 GCA_964407285.1 uncultured Syntrophobacteraceae bacterium | reverse complement strand
CCGACTTGGTTCAACAAAATCGGCTTTGAGGTGATCAATCCCCACAGCCGTACCCACCGAGCCGGGACTAAACCCATTTACTATGAGGTTGTCCCAGGCGGGACAGAAGGGAGGTTGCGGCTGCTTTACGCGCCTCTGCCGGGGGAAATAAAGCGCGACAAAGTAACACCGGCAGACTTCATCGACAGTCTCATCGACAGCATAAAAGCGCTTCTCGAAACGTATGGCTTCTCCGCCAAACGCACGGCCGGCTGGGGCACTGCGCAGACCAATAAATGGACAGGACTCTTGAAAGCATCCGATGAACCCGAAAAGGCTGAACCGCGGTCCACAAAGAAGACTCTGCACAGCTTTCAGGACCTTGGCGCTCTCGTACGTGAGCAGAGCCCACCCGGTTCCTTCACTTCAGAGGATGCAGAAGGATTCAAAGCGGAGATGAAAAACCGAATTGCCCGGAAAGGAGGTGACCAATGACGGAATTTCAACTTCCGGACACGTTGCGGCAACATCGCCCTCTGCTTTTGGCGTGTGAAGCCATCGGCTGGCTTCATATGACGGGCAAGGCCAAGGTTGATTTTCTCCGTGGGCATGGTGGGCAAAAAAGCGACTACGAATACGAAAAGTGGGATGAGATAGAGAGCCATCCTTTCCCTTGGAATGATCGCCTTAAATGGGTGAAAGTTAAATTCGCGTTGAATGAAGTCGCCTGGCCCGCCGCTCTCACGGAGTTCATCAGGAAGCATACCAAAAGAGACAAAGGGTTGCTCGGCCTGCTCCAGGCCGGTCATGGTATGGCGTCAGGTATCGAAAAGAATCTTCCGCCGCCCACCGCCAAATACCTGGGCCAGGATATCACCCACATGTGGTTGTCTACGGCCTTCGGCCATCCGATCCGCAATCTGTTGGCCGACCCGCCTGAATTGCTGACTGAATCTGGCTGGAAACGCCTGCTTGAGCAGATTGAGCAGCTCCTCACCGAGCTGCAGCATCTTGGCGGCAATGGTTCCCCAAACGACCTCGATGGTTGGTGGCGGTGGCGTAATGCGACGGTTGGCCCCGAAGGTTGGCTGCGCAAGGCATTTGCCAGCACCCTGGCCGAAACCAGATTACCGAACAACGACGTCACGCTCTTTGACCAGTCCTATGTAGCGGCCGCCTTGTTCAAAAGCGCCGCGGCCGGGGCGATTCTGGAAGGCAGCTCGTTTCCCTGGTCCAGCAAAGGACTCAAACAACAGACCCGTTGGCGGCTCTTAACCATCGGGATCGGGGCGGACCACTACGAGGCTCGGGCTGTGAAGATCGGCGACTGGACCGGGGCGCGGCTGGCGCTGGACGAGTTTTTCACCAAAGTCTGCAAACTCGTTGAAGTCGATCTGGCTGTAGGCTCCTTGCTGTACAGGGACGGAGATGCCTGTGTCTTTTCGTTCCCAGGAGAACGATTCCATCACGACAAACAAGGGTATCAGGGTGGTAATTTACAGATCGTGGATTGGCAAAGCTGGCTGACGGAGCAGATTGACGGCTATGTTCGTGACGCCAACCTCGAGATGCCCCCTTA
>CAYOVG010000705.1:0-1566 GCA_964407285.1 uncultured Syntrophobacteraceae bacterium | reverse complement strand
ATTCCTGTCCGAAGAGGTAGAAGCTCTTCACGGCCTCCACGATGCGGTCCCCGTGTTGAAAACCGGGAAGCAGGCCCGGCTTGCGCTGCCAGACGGCCTGGAGCCACTGGGACCCCTCGATCAACTGGGATTCCCGCTCCTCCTCCCGGTGCAACTCGGCGCGCCTCTGCTCGACCTTGTCCTGCGAACGCGCAAAGAACCTCCCGTCCTTGTACTGGAAGAAAAGCCGGTCCTCCAGAAACACACGCTGAATGGCCGCCACATGGTCGTCCGTCACCGGCTCGCTGAACACGAGTTCGGCGATGTCGCGGACGTCGAACCCTTCCGATTCGTTTTCCAGCAAAGACCAGACTTCCTCCACGTCCACCCTTTGCATGAGAGCGGCCCGCGTGGCGGCAATCTCTTGCAGCCTGCGGACCAGGTAATCGCGGCCCGGCTTCAGATCGAGGCTCTGCCGCCCGTGGTGCAGTATCCGGCTCTGCGAGAGGCTCACCTCCCGGTTTTGTTCCGTAACCACGTTGTACCGCTGGTTCTTGGCCGCCAGGCATACCCCGCAGATGATCTTTCTGGCTTCGAAAAACTCCACGACCGTGCCGGGTTCAATCTCGTACGTCGCCTGCTGCCCCATTACTGCTCTCCACTCTTCGCGATCTGTTGTTCCATCTGCCGCATGAATGCCCCTATGCCGCCGGCAATCCCCACGGCCACGGAGCGCTGAAATGATTTATCCCTGAGAAGCTTTGCTTCCTTTTTATTGCTGATGAAAGCGGTTTCCACCAGGATGCTCGGCATTTCCGCCCCCATGAGCACGTAGAAAGGAGCTTTCTTCACCCCCAGGT
Source organism: uncultured Syntrophobacteraceae bacterium (assembly GCA_964407285.1). Classification (GTDB taxonomy): domain Bacteria; phylum Desulfobacterota; class Syntrophobacteria; order Syntrophobacterales; family Syntrophobacteraceae; genus CAYOVG01. Next base: position 727 of record CAYOVG010000705.1, on the reverse strand, counting down.
CCCTCACCTTATCGTAATCTTTTTCAACCGACCTGATAAGGCCCTGCTGAACCACGCGGGCCAGGAGGCTCGATTCGTTGATCTTCGCGTTCATCGAGAGATCGCCGAGGATAACGTCCAGGTCGTTCGCATTCCTGACGGACGACGCGTTTTCGAGGGCCGCCACACGCTGCGCTTCCAGGTCCTGAGACAAACTGAGATAGTACGTCTCCATGCCGTGAAGGCTTCGGTCCTCGTGAGCGTTCGTATGGATGGAAACGAACAGATCGGCTTGCTGCGTATTGGCCATGGCCGTGCGTTCCTCCAGCGAAACGAAGCGGTCGGTCGTGCGGGTCAGGATGACTTCATATCCGCCGGCTTCCTCTAACACTTTCTTCAGTTCCCTGGCAATGGCGAGAACGACGTTCTTTTCATAAACGCCGTACGAGCCGGCCCCTTTGTCCTTTCCCCCATGACCGGGATCGATGACGATGCGCCTCGTTTTCCGGTCCTGCCGCGGACCGGGGACGGGGGGCGGCTGCGCGGGCTTCGGGACCGCGGCCGCGTCCGGACGAACGGACGGTAAAGAAGGCTTGGGGATGGCGGCTTTCACCATTGTAGCCGAGCCCGGGGGAATTGAAGGGGCGTGCGCGGGCGCTTCAGCGGCTTTCCCGGATTCGCCCCCGGCGGGCGCGGCGCTCATTTTAGCCGTGCCTTTAAGTAACAGGGTGGCGGTCAGGTTGGCCAG
>CAYOVG010000704.1:0-1571 GCA_964407285.1 uncultured Syntrophobacteraceae bacterium | reverse complement strand
AAGCTGAACTATGTTTTGGACCCTACCCTTCAAGGACGCATCAGTTTCTATCTGGAAGGCGAATATTCCAAAGATGATCTTTTTCAGATGATCACCAGAGCTTACGCAGCCAACAACATTTCCGTTGTCCCTCGAAACGGGGTTTATTATATCCAACCGATCCAAAGAAGTTCGAGCAGCGGTCTGCCCATTGCCAGCGAATTCACCCTGAAGGCGGGGGCCGACGGAGCACAGCCGGTCATTGTCATTTACAGACTGCTCTATATGGATGTCAAACAGGCCATCAATACCATTAAGTTTTTCCTCACCCCAGGCCGCCCCATCACTTCGGACAGTTTGACCAACAGCGTTATCTTCGTTGAAGATTCCGACAACGCGCGAAGCATCGTTGAAATCATCAAGGCCCTGGATATCAATGTGCTTCGGGAAGTGAGCATGGAAATCGTTCCACTCCAGTCCATCGACCCCCAGGAGGCCGTCCAGGGCATGGAAACCTTGATGGGCAAGCTCAATCTCTTCAAAGAGAGCTCCATCAAGAATAACCTGGCATTCATCCCCTTGCAGAGTTTCGGAGGTGTTCTCGTACTGGCTCAGAGTGAAGAGCTTCTCAAGACCGCAAAATACTGGCTGACCGCTCTGGATGTGCATACCCAGGAAAGCGGTGAGCAGATCTTTGTATACTTCGTCAAAAATGGTCTTGCCGTAGATCTGGCCAATATTTTGACCCAAGCTTATGGATTGCAGGCACCGGCAGGAACAGGGAGAGGACTCGAGCAGCAGATCGTACGATCAGGTGGAGCGTTCGGTTCAGCATCTACTAGACGACCTTTCGGTAGTTCATCCACCAGTGGAACAGGTTTTGGCAGCAGCTCATCGGGTTCTTCATTTTCGAGGAGCACCGGTTCATCGACATTGTCCTCTTCAGGAAGTTCTTTTGGCGGCTCCACCTCTTCATCAGCCTTCAGCAACCAACAATCCTCCTCTCAGCGGTCTTCAACCGGAAGCGGGGGCACCATTAGAAATACAGGAGCGCGGACATTTGTCTCTCAAGGGCAATCCCTGAGCACAGCTCTCACTGGAGAGGTGACGATCATTCCTGACGAGGTCAACAACGCCATTGTGGTCCGAGGGAATGCAGCCGATTACGCCAAGATCAAAAAGACGATAGAGACTCTGGACATTATGCCCAGGGCCGTTTTGATCGAGGTCATGATAGCGGAAATCACACTGGACAAGGGCCTCGAGTACGGCGTGGAATGGTTTTTCAGAGACATCGGCATGGATATTGCTGGGAAATCCGGCCAGTTCACGGCAGCCCATGGGTTAGCGGATGCGAGTACATTGGCATCGGCCGCTTCCGGCGGACTCACCCTTTTCTGGGGAAGCATCGACGAGAAGATTGCTGCCCTCATCAACCTTCTCGCCAAAAAGACGGATGTCAATGTCCTTTCTTCACCCACTCTTCTCGCAACCGACAATCAGGAAGCATCCATTCAGGTGGGTGGCAGAGAGCCGGTTCCCACCGGTTCTTACAGCACAGGGGTATCGACCACCACAGATACCACTGCGTT
>CAYOVG010000703.1:0-1579 GCA_964407285.1 uncultured Syntrophobacteraceae bacterium | reverse complement strand
CTGGACAGTCGTAAGTCTTCGCCCAAGACCTTCGTGCGACGGTCTTGGCGTTGGCTAATCAAGACCAGTAGGCCCTGGACATTCGCATAATATTCAGGTAGATGATGATGGACTTCTTCAACCTCGGGGGTTCCATCATCATGTTGATCAACGTTAGTGAGTCGATTCTGTGGCAATTCCGCTCCTGTTTTTCGCGTAAGGCGGCTTTCGCCTGGTTTGTGATTGTGGTTATGGCTTTCATCATCCGATGCGATCATTGTGGAATTAGCAGCATGGTCCGGTGGCTCTTCCTGAACCCGGATTACTACGACCCGCTGCTTCGATTCTTCCGGACCACATCCTGGCATCTCGAGCCCCTGTTGGCTTCATGGGTGACCATCGCCATGAGCGCGTTCCCCATCCCAGAATTCAATGGTCGCCCCCTTCTCATAGGCGACACCATCAAAGTTGGCAAAGAAGCGCACAGAATGCCTGGGCTCAAACTGCTCCATCAGGAGTCCCAGAACAGTTGCACGTCGGAGTTCGTTTTTGGACACCATTTTGGAGTCGTGGCGCTCTTGGTCGGCTCCATCTCGAAGACCTTTTGTCTGCCGCTCCAGGCAGAGTTGCATGAAGGCATCGATGCCATCCGTCCTGCTGAGGGGCTGAATGGAAAACGCGCAACGCTTGTCACCCGCATGGCACACCTGCTGGTTGAAAAAGCCAGGCAGACCGGCCGCTGCTGTTACGCCACGGTCGATGCCTACTATTCTGTGGGCCCCATGTTTTCCTTCCTGAAAACCGCCCTCGACGAAAACGGCCGCCAGTGGGTTCATGTCATTACCCGCGCCAAGAGCAATTACGTCGGTTACTTCGATTGGCCAGGCAGCAGCAAGAAGTACCAGAAAAAAGACAAGGTGCCTCTCGTGGACATCTTTGACTTTCCCCACCTCTTCGAGAAGGCGGAGCTGACAATCCACGGAAAACTCAAAACTGTCGAATACTTCTGCATCGATCTGCTCTGGCAGCCCGTCAAAGACTGCATCCGTTTCGTGCTGGTCGTCGATGGCAAGGACCGTTTCATCCTGATGTGCTCGGATCCCGATCTCTCAGCGCAAGAGATCATCAGCATTTACTGCTTCCGCTCAAAAATTGAAGGCATGTTCCTCTTTCTCAAACACCTGCTCGGCGGATTCTGTTATCGGTTCTGGACCAAGGTCTTCCCCGAACTGAAGCGCAACGAAAAGCTGGATCTCTCCAAGCTCAGCAAGCCGGACCTCCTCAAGATCCGTCGCACCGTGCAGGCTATCGAACGTCATGTGAACCTGGCCGGCATAGCCCTGGGACTTCTTCAGCACCTGGCAATCACCCAAGCCGCCAGGGTCTGGTCAGGATACCACGGCTGGCTTCGAACCTATTCCTCCGAGGTCCCTTCGGAGGGTGTTGTGCAGAACGCCATCCGTGCCGAGTTCTTCACTTCCATGCGACGAAAAGTCCCAGTCTGTCGAACTTTGCAGTTCATCCAGGAAAGAGGGCGAGACACCGAGTTCGACATGGCTGCCTGAAGACTTCTCGATATGGAGAACTTACGACTCTCAAG
>CAYOVG010000702.1:0-1588 GCA_964407285.1 uncultured Syntrophobacteraceae bacterium | reverse complement strand
AAGAGACCCGAACTCACCGGGCCGGTCTCGGGCTCCTTGATGATATTCACCACGCGTTTGAACGCCGCCGCAAGGCTCTCGAAGTCGGGCCGGGACCTGAAGGCGACGAGCGCCCTGGTGCGCGCGACGGCTTCGAGCAGATCGTCCATCCCTACAGCCAGGGAGGCTTCCACCACATCCGTCGGAAACCCTTCCTGGCTCACCAGCAGGTGGTGCAGTCTTCCCTGAAAGAAATCGAGCACGGACTGCTTCACCGTTTCCGCAGGCGCGGTCATCTTTGACGCGAGCAGGGGCAACGCATGGTCGATGATTTCGGAGAGGGAAACCCGCAGAGACTTCTCCAGGATGATCCGGATGATGCCCAGAGTCTGGCGCCGCAATGCAAACGGGTCGGCCGTCCCGCTGGGGATGAGGCCCACGCTGAAACAACCGGTTATGGTATCCATCTTGTCGGCGATGCTCAGCAACGCCCCCGCCATGCTCTCCGGGACGGGACCGCCTGCCCGAACCGGCAGATAATGCTCGAAGATCGCTTCGGCAACCGCATCCGGTTCACCCTGCAAACGGGCGTATGCCCTCCCCATCACTCCCTGGAGTTCGGGGAACTCGCCCACCATGCCCGTCACCAGGTCGGCCTTGCAGAGGTAAGCCGCCCTGAGCAAAGTCTCTTCGATATCAGGCGCAAGGGCGGCGGCGAGTCGCCGGGCTATGGCCGAGAAGCGCTCGACCTTCTCCCAACTCGTACCGATCTTCGAGTGAAACACCACGCCGTGCAGAGTATCCACACGATCCTCCAGGCGAACCTTCTGGTCCTCCTCATAGTAGAATCGGGCATCCTCGAGACGGGCGCGGATGACACGGGCGTTTCCCGCGGCCACAAGGGCGCGGTCGGCGGGTATGGTGTTGGACACGGTAACGAAATAGCGCTGGAGACGACCGTCCTTGTCCACTACGGCGAAGTAGCGTTGATGCTCCTTCATGACGGTGATGAGCAGTTCGGGAGGCAACTGCAGGTATTTCTCCTCAAACTCGCCCAGCAGCGGCTCGGGATACTCCACCAGGTGCGCCACCTCATCCAGGAGGTCCTCGTCTTCCAGTATCTGCCCGCCCACTCCGGCGGCCGTTTTCCTTATGCCGTCCAGGATGAGTCCCTTGCGCTCCTCCCGGTCGATAACCACGTAGTGTTTCTTCAAATTTTCCTTATGTGAGGCATAGTCCTTCACCTGAAGCCACTCGGGGCTCATGAAGCGGTGTCCGAAAGACCGGTCCCCGCTCACGACGTCGCCGTACTCGAAATTCAGCGTCTCACCGCCGAGAAGCGCCGTAATCCAGCGGACCGGCCGGGCGAAGGTCACACCGAGGCTTCCCCAGTGCATGGATTTCGGAAATGGAATCCGGGCGACAAAATCGGGAAGCATCTTCTCCAGAAGCTCCTTCACCGGCCTCCCCGTCTCCTCACGCATCACGCAGATGTACTCGCCCTTGGGCGTCTCCTTGATGCGAAGGTCCCCGACGCTCACCCCCTGGGTCCGGGCAAATCCTTCGGCGGCCTTGGTGGGACGGCCCTCGGCATCGAAGGCCACCTGCC
>CAYOVG010000701.1:0-1622 GCA_964407285.1 uncultured Syntrophobacteraceae bacterium | reverse complement strand
CGGGTCGAGCCCGTGTTGTTTGGCGGAAGCCACCAGGCTGGCCAGCACCGCCGCCGTCCGGCCGCCGTTGTCTGAGCCGGCGAAGAGCCAGTGTGCGTCAGGCAAAGCCTGAGGAAGGAGGACGACCATGCCGTACTGACGGACCGAAAGCTTCTTTGATGCCCAGAGGGCTCAACTCCCTCCCGGCAAAGGTTCACCGCCAGCCGGACGCGAGTCTTGCGTCGGGGCGGGGCAACCCACCCGACGAAGCGTAGACAGCGGGCGCTGAAGCCGTGCGATCGAGCCTCGAAAATTTTGCGATCCGCTGGAGCCTTCGCTTTATTGGCCGCGGGGGCAGCACCGCCGCGCTGAAGGAGTGTGGCCCGGCGGTCCGGCCGGGGTCAGAGGAGTGCACGGCCAAGGCGCAGGATGGGCATCCCAGGAACCTGAGAGGTCCGCACGTTCCCGACGAAATCGGTCGCCGGCGCGGGACCGTGAACACCGAGCCAGGCTGCGGGAGGCGCTTCCCCTTCCGGCAGAACGAAAAGAGAAGCAACGTACGGAACCCGGACAGCGAACCCATAAGTTGCCGGGCATGGACGTGCGGAAGTCGTAACGCCTCGTAGTACCGCGGAAGCCGGGACACTCGACCCACGAGGACCCGGGGGAGGGAAGGGGGCGCCATCGGAAGGAGAACCGTCGATGGGAAACACACCGGGTGCTCTGGAACCCGACTCTGTGTCAACGAAACAGCGACGGATAGCTGAGCTTGCCAGGACGCATCCCGAGCGCGTCTTTGTGGCGCTCCATCATCACCTCGATCGAAGCTGGCTGCACCAGGCGTATGTCCGGACCCGCAAGGACGGCGCGCCGGGAATCGACGGCATGACCGCTGAGCAGTATGAGCGGAACCTGTGGTCGAACCCGAAAACCTGCTGGAACGTGTGAAATCCGGCCGGTACCGCGCGCCGGCCGTACGACGGACCTACATCCCGAAGGACGACGGGACTCGGCAACCGCTGGGCATCCCCACGTTCGAGGACAAGGTGGCCCAGCGCGCGGTGGTGATGCTTCTGAAACCCATCTATGAGCAGGACTTTCGGGCCTGCTCCTACGGGTTCCGGCCCGGCCGTTCGGCGCACCAGGCGCTGGAGCGACTCCGGGATGACATCATGGAACGCAACGGCCAGTGGATTCTCGATCTGGACATCTCGAATTACTTCGGGACGATCGACCACGGGCAACTTCGGGCGGCCCTGGACAAGCGGGTCAAGGATGGCGTGATTCGGCGATCGACCGACAAATGCCTGAGCGCGGGAGTCCTCGAGGACGGCATCGTGACCGTGCCCGGGGAAGGAACGCCGCAAGGCGGGGTCATTTCCCCCCTGCTGGCGAACATCTTCCTGCACCATGTGCTGGACGAGTGGTTCCAGGACGTGGTGATTCCGCGTCTGCGCGGGAGGAGTAGCATCGTACGGTTCGCCGACGACGCCCTCGGCGTGTTTGAGACGCGGGACGACTGCCTGCGAGTCCACGCGGTGTTACCGAAGCATTTTGCCAAGTACGGGCTCACGCTTCACCCGACGAAGACCCGCATCATCGAATTCCGCTTCGCCCGGGAGCAGCACAAGCAACCCGGCGAG
>CAYOVG010000700.1:0-1660 GCA_964407285.1 uncultured Syntrophobacteraceae bacterium | reverse complement strand
CTGAACTTCTGGAAGCCAGGGATCAGATGGAGGCGATGCTGGAGAAATACACCGATCTCTACGATTTCGCCCCGGTGGGCTATTTCTCCATCGATGAACAGGGCCTGATCTCTGAGGTAAACCTGACGGGGGCCGCCTTGCTGGGCGTGGAGCGGTCCCGACTGATCGGCCGCCGCTTGCAGCATTTCTTGAGCCCGACGAGCCGACCGGTCTTCCTGGCCTTCCTGGAAAAGGTATTCGCGGGGTCCGGAAAACAGGTCTGTGAGGCGTCCCTTCTGAACAAGAGCGGCACACCTTCCTGGGTAGACTTTCAGGCCACGCCCGCCGTCTCCGGCAGTGAGCGGAAATGGTGCCGGCTGGCGGTTTCTGACATCACCGCGCTCAAGCGGGCGGAGGAAGCACAACGCCGCATGGAGGCCCTGGACGCCGCAAACCGGGAGTTGAAACGGGAAATCGTCCGGCGGAAGGCCGTGGAGGCCGCCCTCAAGAAGAACGAGCGGTACGCCAGCCGATTGTTGGCCCAGGCACTTGGGCTACAGAAACAGTTGCAGCATCTGTCCCATCGAATTCTGTGGGCGCAAGAGGATGAGCGAAAGCGAATCAGCCGCGAACTGCATGATGATATCGCCCAGGTCTTGACGGCCATCAGTTTCCATCTCGCGGTATTGAGAAAGGAAGGCGCATCCGACGGCAAGGACCTCAAGAGAAAGATCGCCCGTATGCAGCGGCTCGTGGAGAAGTCGGTGAACATCGTGCATAAGTTTGCCGGCCAATTGCGTCCGCCGGCCTTGGATGATCTGGGGCTGATTCCCGCCCTCCACTCCTATGTGAAGGACTTTGCCAAGCGGACGGGCCTGTCCGTTCAACTCACGGGCTTCACTCGTGGTCGGATGGAACTCCTGGACAGTGATAAGCAAACGGTGCTCTATCGCGTCGTCCATGAAGCGCTCATCAACGTGGCCAAGCACGCGAAAGCCAGTGGGGTGACGGTGAGCATCCGAAAACTGCGGGGCGTCATTTGCATAGAAGTGCACGACGACGGCAAGTCGTTTGATGTGCGAAGCATGTCGTCCAACAGAAGGCGCAAAGCGTTGGGGCTGCTCGGCATGCGCGAGCGAGTGGAAATGGTCGGCGGTTGCCTCGCCGTCAAATCCTCACCGGGCAAAGGCACGACGATCCGAGCGGAGATCCCCTTCGGCAATGGCACCAGGGTTTAGACCTCTCAGGGATTCTATGAAAGCCGGTTTCTATGACGCGAATCACAGTCCTGCTGGCGGAAGATCACACGGTCGTTCGAGAGGGGCTTCGAGCATTGCTGGGGGTGGAAGAGGATATCGAGGTGGTCGGCGAAGCCGAGACCGGCCGGCAAGCAGTGCAACTGACCAAGAGACTCCGTCCCGACGTGGTTGTCATGGACATCGCGATGCCGCTGCTCAATGGTCTGGAAGCCACCCGGCGAATTCTGAAGGCCGTCCCCGCCACCAGGGTGCTCATCCTCTCGGCACATGGTGATGACGAGTACATTCGGCAGGTAGTCACGTTGGGTGCGGCGGGATATCTGATCAAACAGACGTCCGCCGATGTCTTGGGCAGGGCGATCCGGGAGGTACAAAAAGGAAAGACATTCCTTAGTCCTTCCGTCGCCAATCGCCTTCCCAAT
>CAYOVG010000699.1:0-1663 GCA_964407285.1 uncultured Syntrophobacteraceae bacterium | reverse complement strand
GACTGTACATCAGAAACCGGCACCGGAGAACTACGAGGTATTCGCCAAAGGCAAGCCGGTGACGATAGGACCTGTGACGGACGAATTCGGGACCTTCGTCTCGGCCCTGGCCCCCGTCTTCGACCCGCGCACCGGCGAGGTGCTCATGGTGGTCGGTATGGATATCCCGGCCGATGACTGGCAGGCTGCCGTCAACGCTGCCCGCCGGGGCCCGGAGCTGATCACTTTTCTCATCCTTTTGCTGATTCTGCTCGTCGCGGGATGCATCTACTGGCGCAACCGGCTTATCATGGCGCATGCTCTGCCGCTCAGGCACATGGAGACCGTTTTGATCGGCGTGCTCGGTCTCACCCTGACGGCCGTGACAACATGGCTGCTGCGCGAGGCGGAGCAACGGGAACAGGCGAGGATTTTTGTCGAATATAGCGATTCCAGGATGGAGGCGATTCAGAGCGTGTTCCGTGGAATCCGGGAGGACCTTGCGTCCATCGCGCGTTTTTGCGAAGCCAGCCAACACATAGACAGACAGGAGTTCGCCACTTTCGCCGAGCCCCTGGCAAGGTCATCGACCGTCGAGGGATACCAATGGGTTGCTCTCGTGCCGGAGAAAGAGAGGGCGCGGTTCGAGGCCGAAGTCCAGAGCGAGGAGTTCGTGGATTTCCCGATCTGGGAAAAGACGGCGCAGGGGGATCAGTGCCGGCCTTTGAGACGCACGGTCTACTTCCCTGTCCATTATGTGGCGCCCTGGATCGATAACAAAAAGGATGTGGGATTTGACATGGGGTCGGAACCGCTGCATCGGGCGGCGATCGATAAAGCCGTTGCCACGGGCCTGCCGACGGCTGTAAATCCCATCTCCATGCTCCCCGACGGCGTTGAAGGGCCCGGCATGCTCGTCATGCAGCCCGTTTTCGCCCAGGAGACTCACTCCGGCAAAGCTCGAAACGGTGCTGGACCGGGGCGGCCTCTTCGCGGTTTCGCCGCGGGGATTCTGCGTCTGCAAGACATTCTCAAAGTTGAGTTGACGCAGTTCGCCGCGGAAGTATCCTTCATGGATGTGTGCCTGTTGGACTTGATGGACCCGCAGGGGCCTGCGCTTCTGGCCACTTACCTGTATGAAAGCGCTAGCGGCCGTCCTGTCATCGTGGACGAGGATTATCTCCACCGATCCCCTCTTACCCAAATATTTCCAGTATTCGCTTTCGGCCGCGCATTCGCACTTGTCTACCACCCGACTTCCGAGTTTTACGCCTTGCATCCCCTGAGGCAGGGCTGGATGGGCGGATGTGCAGGACTGTTCATGACTATTGTACTCACATTGTTCGTCGGCTTCCTGCGCAATCGCCAGGCGTATCTGGAATCCCAGGTGAAGGCGCGCACCGCAGAGGTCGATGAGCGTGAAAAACAGTTCCGGGACCTGTTTGAAAACGCCTTAAGCGGTATAGCCCTCTGCGAGATCGTTCCGGACGAACACGGGAACCCCGTGGACTACATTTACATTCATGCCAACGCGGCGTTTGAAGAGCACACCGGGCTGCGCGTTGCGGATATCCTGGGCAAACGGGCCAAGCAGGTTCGCCCCGGCATCGAGAACACGAGCCTTCTCCAGATGTTTGGCAAAGTCGCCATGGGCGAAGAAGCCGTCGCTTTTGAACTGTTTCTT
>CAYOVG010000698.1:0-1680 GCA_964407285.1 uncultured Syntrophobacteraceae bacterium | reverse complement strand
CCTGGATGAGCACCGTGCTCTCGCTCTGAGCCACTTCCGGAAGGATCTCAAAGAGCCGCTGCATGGCAGGCGACTTGGAGATGATGTCCCCGAACCGGTACCGGCGATCGATTTCACGCCGCAGGTTTTCCACCAGGCTGAGATCTCTGAAGGTCTCGACTCCCCCGATGATCCGTCCCGACCGATCCTTCAGCAGGGCCGTGCTGACGCTGATGGGGATTTCCTTTCCGTCGGACCTCAGGACCGCTATGGGCCGGTTGACCACCGGCTGCCGAGTTTCCAGCGTATACTTCAAGACGCAGGTCGTCTCGCACACATTCGCGCGAAAGACTTCGCAGCACGGCCGGCCGATGGCGTCCGAAGCATCGACGCCGGTAATCTCCTCCGCCGCACGGTTGAAGGATGTGACCTTCCAGTCGAGATCCACGGTAAAGACCCCGTCCGCAACACTGTTCAGGATAATTTCGGTCTGCGGGGATAGATCGGGGCAACACCCCGCCGACTCGGACAGGGAACTCTCATGTTTCGGTAAATGCGCCTTCACTGTATTGATGTTTCTGCCTTCGGGCGGCATGGGCAACTGAAAACCCCAACCGCCGTACACCTGAAAGGGTGATAGTCTCGAATCTTTCACTCCGGTACGGAATGGCCTTCGCCTCGTATTCCTTCTCGCGCCTTCTATAACATTAAAATAAGCATGAATAAAGCATATCGGATCGCCGTTGAAAACGGGAAGGGCGACTTACCCGGTCGCATACTGCTCCTCACCGCGCTTCGCCGCTTCCAAGTCAAGCTGCCTTCCAGGCAAAAAAGCGGATTGGTCATGGAATGTCGAGATTTGCCCTATCAGACGTGGGAAATATACTTGGATATGACTGCCATGGCTTCATCTATTCCGAGGCTCCTATCACGAGCATACGGTTGTTTGTGGATGGAGGTCTGTTTACCGGATTGATGAGAGTCTACAGAATACAGCCAGATTAAGGACTTCCATGCTCTAAGTAATTGAGAATGCGTAATTTCGCGATCGGCTGATAACGACATCCTCCAGGAGCGGCTTCCAGCAGCGGCCGGGCCGGTAAAGGCCGGTCGAAGCTGGAAGCCGTAACCGCTACGGGCGCTGGGTGCACACGGTAAGAAGAACCTCGACAGAATAACGAGTTGGGATAAGACGGGGAGGATCGACTTCGGTAAGCCGAAAGCACGGCGCCGGCAGAAAAGGGAATGCCGAAACAGGTCGGCGCTGTCCGGGCATTCCTTCATATAGAGACAAAAATCGGATATCCCCGTTCGCGCGCATGCCGGGACCGGGACCGGATCTTACATGCCCAAAACCCGCCGCAGTTTTTCCAGTACTTCTTTTGCTGAATCCCCACCGGGTTGGAGAGGAAGCCGACATAGAACGCCCAGCCCCTCGCTTGCCTCATGGAATTCCTCTTCGGACAGGGAACTGATTACGGCGGTATTGGTGAGAGCATTCACGACGACAAGGTCCCGCACCAGGTTCAGCGGTTGGGTATCGGGCAACTCGCGGTCAACAACCACGAGGTGTGGCGCCCTCTCGCGCACGATATTCACGGCTTCGGAGCCCGAAGCCGCCTGTTCCACCCGTATCTCCGGGTCCGACGCCAGCGCCCCGGCGAACTCATGCAGGGCTTCCGGACGGGCCGTCACCAGAAG
>CAYOVG010000697.1:0-1684 GCA_964407285.1 uncultured Syntrophobacteraceae bacterium | reverse complement strand
GGTGAATGGAAGCAATAGCGCAACCGCAAGTGTTGCTGTCAATCCGGGTATTGCTCCAAAAATGATGCCAAAAAGTACTCCGCCTGCAATGAGTAGAAGAGCTGGTATAGTAAAAACATGCTGAACACCATACATAAGGGTATCGAGAAATACCATACGAACCTCCTACGTATATATGGGTCTATTCTTAACCCACTGATTTGTTGTGTTATCCTTTGGGGGCAGGAAGGGCCGCATGCGAATAAAGCGTTGAAGCTTCATGAGGAGTCTGCCCCCTGTCCCCAAAGTCCCCATTGGTTGATTAGGCCCTAGAGCTTCGGTCAAACGGGAGATTGGATGCGGGACAGATACTGCAACACCTTGAACCAAGGAGGTTCCGAGATGAACACCATCATCGGTATCGACGTTTCCCAGAAGAGCTCGTCCTTCCATCTGCTCGCTGTCGGCGGCAAGGGAACCGACGGGTCGTTCCCCATGAACCACAGCGGCTTTGCCGCACTGCTGCAGAAAACCGAAGGCTTGGAGAACCCGCGCTTCGTCATGGAGTCCACCGGCCGCTACCACATCACGCTGGCCAACTGGCTCTTGCACCACGGACAGTCTGCATTTATTGTGAACCCAGTGCTGGTCAAGCAGTTCTCGAGGGCTCACACCCTTCGCAGGACCAAGACCGACACGGTGGATGCCCGCGTCATCGCACAATTCGCGGCTCAGGACACCAAGGCGCTGGCGCATCCGGGGAGAGAGATGGACGACGAACGGCTGAGCGTGGCCAGAAGACGCGAACAGATCGCAGAGGACATCGCGCGGGCAAAGACCCAACTGAAGGCTGATCTCACCGTCGCCTTCCCCGAAATCCTGGAACTGAATGTCTTCACTGCCGGCATGCTGGACCTGCTGGTGCATTTGTCCAGCGCCCAGGCCGTCTGGCAGGCCTCCGACACAGAACTTGCCGGTTTCTTCACCGGCACAAGGGGACGCTCCCTCACGTTCGGACCCGAGCGCGTCAGGGGCCTTGCCGTCGATTCGATCGGCGTGGCTTCCTACGGCCCGTTGGTCTCCGACAGTGCCAAGAACCTGCTTTCGTTGCTTGCCCGGCAGAAATTGCTCACCCAGCGGCTGATCGACCTTGTGAGCCGGACCCAAGCCGACGACCTGGCGATCATCACCAGCATCGACGGCATCGGCCAGGTCACCGCGGCCCACTTCCTTGCCGAGATCGGATCCATCGGACGTTTCGAGCGCTACCAGAACCTCATTGCCTTCTGCGGCACCGACCCGGGCATCTACCAGTCGGGCAATTCCCTGGTATCGGGCAGGATCACCAAGCATGGCAATGCCAACCTCCGCAAGTATGTCTACCTCATGGCAGAGGGAACGTTGTTGCACAATCCGTTTTTCAGAGCCTACTACGACAAGAAGAGAACCGAGGGATTCGCTCATCGTAAGGCGATGGTGGCGCTCATGAACAAGCTGCTCAAGACGCTGTTTGCCTTGTTGACCAAGAGGGAAATGTTCATTGTACCGGAACATTCTATTTCTCATTCTTTATAGTTGACTCCTCAGTATCTTCCGTTTCAGCGTAAGCATCGCTCTCCACCGAAACCAGTTTCCGTTGAATCCGCTCCGTCCTCCGGTAGGCAAGGTCAAGGTCCCCGGAAGCCAGGTCAAGCCGCTTCTTCGT
>CAYOVG010000696.1:0-1689 GCA_964407285.1 uncultured Syntrophobacteraceae bacterium | reverse complement strand
ATCCTCTTGGTCGACCCTTTCAGGGTCGGTTGGTGGTTGTGCCGTGCCGAACCACTCTACTAATGTAACCGTTCACCACGAAACTCAGATCAAGGAGGGAGCAGGCAGTCCATTGCGGTGTGCTACGATGGACTGGAGAAGAAACTGGAAGGAGTTCCTTCCTTGAAGGATGCAGGATCTCTCGGCAGTGAGCAGTCGCACAGTAAGTAGTTCTCCGTCGTCTGATTGATTGCCGAAACAGATCTTTCGCCACTGGACTGCAGGCCGTACTCCTTGTTCAGCGGAGTTGTTTGTTGGTTCGACTCCTTCATATTCGAGAAATGTGAACAGGCCGTTCCAGTGCTTCAGCAAGCTCTTGCACGCCTTGCTGACGTCGTAATCCCTGCTCTGGGCATGCTGCTGGAGGCACCTGTGCATTCGAGCCCTTACGGGAACCGATTTCAGAACAAGGGTCTGCCTGTCCACATCGCCGCGCTTGAACGCATGCCAGAGCGCGAACATGCGGCCGGTCTCCGAAAGCATCCACTTGGAGAATCTCACGGCGTCCGGGCTTCTGCAGGAGTGCTTGATCCCCTTGATCCCTCTGATGACGTGCGCCCAGCAGAATTGTCGGACACCATCGTGATACGCTTTGTAGGCCGAGTACATGTCCGAACAGAGAACTCCCCGGTACTCATCGCCCAGGATCTCTTTGAGGACCTTTGCCCCCCGAGATGTGGCTATATGGTAAAAGGCTATGAGGGGCGTCACGAGGACCCAAAGCCAGCAGTTCACCCCTTGCTTTCTCCATCCGGTCTCGTCGATATTGAGGACCGGCTGCTGCGGCAAGGCCTCCCTTGCCTGTTCATGGGCCGATGCCAGAGATTCAGAAACCTCGTCATGAAGCTTGCACACAGATCCAAGACAGATGTCAATCCCGAAAATTGTCTTGGCGATCTCCTGACAGCCCCGGCGAGTGACTCGGTGAAGGCCCGTCAGATGAGCAAGAAATGCTGTCAACCTGGGCCCGAAACCTGATCTAGCCGTTTGCGGGATTTTGCCCCAGTTTTCTGCTCCGCATGAGCACCGGATACACTGTACCTGATATTCTGTGACTTCCGGTTTGGGCTCGGGAATATCAATGACCTGATGGCGCCAATATTTGCCGGTCGTCCCGTCGGGATGCGGGGTGAGCTCCGCGCCGCACTGATCACAAGCTTCGGGGAAGACAGGGATCACTTCGTTGACCTGCTCGGTCGGTATCAAGTCTCGGTTGGCTCCCTTGTGGCCGGGTTGGGCGCCTCGTTTGCGCTTCTTAGACTTTATCGGACGCCGAGCTTTGGGCTTGGCTGCAGGTCCATCGGATGAGGGAGGCTTCGAGGAATTGGAGGAGTCCCTAGTGAGCACAGCCACCTTGCGTTCCAGTTCTTCGATCCGGGCACTCATCTGCAAGAGTACTTCGATAATTACCTCGGGATCGCTGTAAGCTATGGCGGTGGCTTCTTCCCTGGTCATGGGAAAGAGCCAAAACCCACCTCTAAGATATTGTCAATAGGATATGAAAAACGTGCGCGATATCGCGCGGCTACAAATGCTCGAAAAGTCCCCAACCTCCCGATTCAACCCAAACCGGGGGGATCGCGGTGGACGGTTACCAGACAAGAAATGGAGCAGTACCTCTGTCATCACCTGTCTCTCACCGGCGTAAAA
>CAYOVG010000695.1:0-1690 GCA_964407285.1 uncultured Syntrophobacteraceae bacterium | reverse complement strand
TTCAGCGGATACGCTGGTTGATATTCCCACGATAGTCATGGCTGCGGGGGCTTTCATCGTGCAGCGGTTCGTGAAGGTGGACACGGTGTGGATTGTGCTTGGCGGCGCGTTGGTGTCCCTTGCGGTTTTCCACTGAGGCACTTTTATGAGGTGGGAAATATCAGTCTCCATGCGTGACCTGAACAGGAGGTATCGATGAACGGACGGACCTGCCCGATTGAGAAGATGAAAAAGTTGCTCGTGGCAACGGATGGGACAGAAGCAAGCCAGGGGGCGGTTGCCGCTGCCCTGGAGCTTGCAAAGAACTGCTCGGTCGAGATGCTTGCCGTGGCGGTGGTTTTGACCAATCCCGAAGATGAAAACGCGGTACCCTTCGTCATCGCACAAGCAGAGAAGGATATGGAGCAAAGGGTCAATGCCGTCAAGGCCATGGCGGAAGAGGCGGGCATCGACTGCGGGGTCATCGTAAAGAGAGGAGACGATCCGTATTGGGAAATAGTCAATGAGGCGAAGAAGAATAAGGCGGACATAATCGTCATGGGTACTCATGGCAGGAGAGGGATCAAACGGTTCGTGATGGGAAGCGTTACGGCAAGTGTCATTGGGCATGCTCCGTGCCAAGTCCTCGTGATTCCTGCCCACGCAAAAGTTGACTTCGGGACCATCCTCGCAGCTACGGATGGTTCGAAGCATGGCGATGCGGCGGTTAAGGAGGCTATTGCCATCGCAAAAGTTTGCAGTAGCCTGCTTGTCGTTGTGTCTGTCGCCTCTTCCGACGACGAAGCGCCAGCCACCAAAGAGAGTGTCAAGCAGGCCCTTGTTCTTGCAGACAAAGAAAAGGTTGAGAAAGAGGGAATGGTTCTGCGTGGCAATGCCGGCGAAGCTATCGTGGAAGCTGCAGAGCAAAAGGGTGCCGGTCTCATAGTCATGGGAAGCCATGGAAGGACGGGCCTCATGAATCTTTTCATGGGCAGTGTGACGGAGTACGTCCTAAGCCATGGAAACATCCCGATCCTGGTGGCCACGGCAAGATGAAACCTGCAGCTCTTTTGCGATTTGTTTGCTTGAGAGTGCCAGGGCTGGGCAACTATCGGCATTGAGACTTTTGAGTGCTCTATGGAAGACCCCGAATTCGATCTCATCAGAGCTATCGCGGACGGAGATGAGACAGCCTTTGAGAAACTCGTAAGGCGCTATCAGAACCCTGTTATCACTTTCATTTACAGGTATGTAGGAGACTTCTATTCGGCTCAGGACCTTACCCAGGAGGTATTTCTACGGGTATTCCAAGCGGCGCCGAGGTTCAAGCCCAAAGCGAAGGTTTCCAACTGGGTATTCAGGATCGCTTACAACCTCGCTGCAAACGAGCTCAAGCACCGCAAGCGTATGGATGGTTTCCATGCCCGAATATCAACTGAAGACCCCGATTTTCGCGGAAGTCCGCCCGCAAGCCGTACGGGGGCAAGGAGCAGGGAGTTGGAAGAGTGCCTGATGGCCGCTATGGGCCGGCTTCCAGAAAACCAGAGGGCCGCTTTACTCCTTAGGGTTGACGAGGGACTGTCTTACCTGGAAATCAGCACGATCCTGAACGTCTCCGTTGCAAGCGTCGAATCCCTGATCTTCAGAGCGCGCCGCCGTTTGAAGCAACTTGTGAGATCCTCGGCCGAAATTCCCCCTTAGGCGCTGATCG
>CAYOVG010000694.1:0-1690 GCA_964407285.1 uncultured Syntrophobacteraceae bacterium | reverse complement strand
GGCGTCCAGCAGGATGACGCCCTCGGGAAACCGTTTCACCAGCGTTTCGAGGTACTGCTGCTCGGCCGCCGAAATCGCCCGCAGATGCTGAACGGATGTGGAAGCGTGGTTCACGATCGATTGGAACAGGCGGGAATGCTCCTCGTTGAATGCCTCCGCACGCTCCGCCCCCGCGAAGATCCAGCCGAGGATTTCCCCGCTTCGGGTAGAGAGGACCGGGGCTTGCAGAACCGACGCCGGACGGCCCATCGCGGATGGAGCGGATGGGATGGACGCGGCCGATGAGGAGACCGACGCATCCGATGCAGGCGTAACGGCTACGACAGACTCCGTCTCCGGGTCGCTTTCATCGCCCCCGCAGGCGGATTGGACCTTCACCTTGCCGAGGTCCGTCACGTTCTTCCCGGCCTGCGCAAGCCCGTCCGATATATGGGCGAGGATCGACTCCATCGTTTCGGAGCCGGCCGCCGGCAGGGGATCGACATACAGGACGGGGACGTCGCCGCCGGTCCACAGTAGAATCGCCGCCGTATCGCAGGGAACGGCGCGATGCAGGAAATCGAGCAGCAGGCGGGACAACCGGGAGTAGTCGAATGCGTTGCCGATCTCACGGGAAAGGTCGTGAAAGATCCCGAGTTCGAATGTGCATTCCCTGATGCGCTCTTCAAGGAAGAACGTGAGGTCCTCCGGTCCCCGCCGGTGCGGTCCCGCCTTCTCCGTTTCGGCGTGAGCCTCTTCCGCCCGCTCCCGCGCCTCCCGGCCCGGAACCGCGTCTCCAGCAGCCGCCACCGACATGGAACGACGACGCCTCAGGATGAAATACGCCACCGCCGTCGCCAGGGATGCGCACACGCCTCCCGTAATCGCCGCGGCGGCCGGGGACGAAATGGACCCCTCGAGCGAATTCTCCAGGATGCGCAAACCGATGGACGCGGCCAGCGTGCCGGAAAATATGGTCAGGAGAGGCGGGACCGGCGAAGCGTCCTTTCCGGCCGGCGCTTCACGTTCTTCAGTTGTGCACGTCATAAGCTACCTCGCGAAATAGACCGTCCCCCCGGCCCGCCGGTCCACGACTTCAGCATGCGCCTTGGGCTTCGGAACCAGCCCGCTCAGGACCTGTTCGGCCAGATTCTTGTCCGGAAACGGCTCGCTCAAGACAATCCCGAACCGGAGTCCCCGGTCCACGTTCCACTGCGGCATTATCCGGACCTCGCTCCTGGAATGCTTCCTCAGGTACCCGTAGGCCTCGTCGAGGCTCTGCATTTCAGCCACCTGCACCCACCAGCGCTCATCCTCCGGTACGGATTCGGACTGCCGGGGGATGGCGGGGAAGACGACGATCGACCCGTATTTCAATTGCTCCCCTTCACGAATATGCGGGTTGAACTCCCTCACGATTTTCAGATGCCGCGGATCGGAAGTTCCATAGACCATCCAGACGATTTGCTCCAGCGTTTCCCCTTTCCTGACGGTCAGATACCCCAAAACCGGGGGAACGCCGTCGAGTGCGCTCTCCGCTTCCGGTGCGGCAGGTGGAGGAGGAGCCTCCGCCGGGACCTCTTCGGGAACGGGAACGGCTTCCGAGGCCTGTACCGAAGCAACCTCGACGACCTCCGGGGAAACGGACTGCTCGGCCGTACCGGTTTCATCCCCGGCCGGATCGACGGCCGTGCTCACCGGCGCATCCGGC
>CAYOVG010000693.1:0-1703 GCA_964407285.1 uncultured Syntrophobacteraceae bacterium | reverse complement strand
GGCGACGAAAGAACGCCGCCCGACGGTTCATCCGATGCTATCGAAGCGTGTATCCACGGGCGGCAAGACCACTCCGCAGCGCTCCGTGGCGTCCTTCGATCTCTTCGTCGCTGAGAGTACGCTCCGCGCTCCGGTAGGCCACGGAGAAGGCAAGGCTCCGGTGTCCCTCGGGAATACTCTCGCCCTCGTAGACGTCGAAGAGGCGCACATCCCAGAGGAAATCTCCGGCGAGGCGCCGTATTTCAGCCTCCACCGCCGCCGCGGGCGTTCCTTTCGGCACGAGAAGCGACACGTCCCGGTAGATCGCGGGATAGCGCATAGGCTCGCTGAACTGGTAGGACACCTGCCCCACAAGACTCTCCAGATTGATCTCGAAGGCGTAGAGCGGCGCGTCCAGGTCGAGAGCCCCCCCGATGAGAGGCTTAAGCGCCAGCAGATAGCCCGCATCCTTTCCATCGATGCGGATCCATGCGGTCCGTCCCTTGTGCCCGAAGGGTTCCTCTCCCTGGACGAACTCCGGACGGACGGCACAGGCCTCACACAGAGCAATCACGTCCGCCTTCACGGAGAAGAAGTCCTCGTCGGCGGCAAAACGGCGATCTCGTCCGGGAAAGACGATCCCCCCGAGGAAGAAGGGCTCCTCATGCGCCTCTCCGGAGGAACCGGCGCCGTCGGTACGGAGAAACACCTTGCCCTGCTCAAACATGCGGATCGGGCCGCGGAAACCGCCCCGGAGATTTCGCAGCAGCGCCTTGAGCAACCCAGGCAGCAGGGAGGTACGCATCACCGACTGATCCGCCGCAATAGGATTCACCACGGCGATTGGGTTTCCACGCCGGTCTCCCTCGGGAAAGCGGAGAACCCGCAGGTCCTCGGGAGCGACGAAGCTGTAGGTGATCATTTCCACGAATCCCCGCCCCATGGCGGACTCCCGGAGGCGGCGCAACGCCGTCATGAGGGTCGTCAGGGACGCCGAGGCATACAGATGGGGCGGAATCCGCACCGGAACGGTGTCGTACCCCTCAACCCGGGCCACTTCCTCCACGAGATCCTCCTCGATGGAGACGTCGAGCCGCGAAGCGGGAACGGCGAAGGTCCGCGCCGCCTCCTCCCGGAACTCCCTGACCTCGGTAAAACCGAAGCGCTCCAGGGTGGCCGACGCCTCGTCCATGTTCGCAGACATGAGATACGTTCGGAGTGTGCTCTCCCGCAGAATCACGGTGCGGCGCGGCTCTCGGGGATCGCCTGCGACAAGGGGCGCCCCGCAGAGTTCGCCTCCGGCGAACTCCCTCATGTAGGCCATGGCCATAGCCAGGGCGGGCAAGGCCTTGGTCCGGTCCACACCCCGGGCGTAGCGGAACGCCGCCTCGGAATGGAGCCCCATGCGACGCGAGGTTCTACCGATGCGGACCCTGTCGAAGGAGGCGGCCTCCAGAACTACCGTGGTGGTGGTGTCGGAGATCTCCGAGTTCGCGCCACCCATCACGCCCGCCAAACCGACGGCGACGCCGCCGGAGGTGATGAGCAGGTCCTCTTCTTCGAGCACTCGTTCCTTGCCGTCCAGGGTGGTGATCGTTTCACCCTTCCTCGCGGCACGGACGGCGATGTGCCGGGCGGGAAGACGGTCCAGGTCGAAGGCGTGAAGCGGCTGCCCCCAGAAGAGCATGGCCAGGTTCGTGGCGTCCACCACGTTACTGATGGGG
>CAYOVG010000692.1:0-1731 GCA_964407285.1 uncultured Syntrophobacteraceae bacterium | reverse complement strand
CTGTCCCCAAACCTGTGAAACCGACTACGCAGAAAAATACGTCACGGATTCAGGTCATAGTCCGTATTCCTATTTTGCAAAGCCGAGGCCCGCTACTGCTAAATCGCAGCTGCATCAATTCGTATTCCCTGGTCCGTCAGAACGAATGAATGGAACTTATTCGAGTGTCTCGTTGCGCGCGATTTCATTACCAGCAGATTACGCCTCATCTCACTGTCCGTGAATTTATAATCCAATCTTATGATCGTATCTGTGATAGATGATATTCCCATCCCGCTGACCTCATGCTCCTGCGTGGCGTTCCTTAAGTGGGTGAGTAATAGTACGGTGATACCCTTTTGCTTGCAGGCATCGATAATCCGCATAACAAAGTCGAAAGCGGCCTGCTTTCCTCCTATACGCTTACAGGCGGATACGGCGTCAATAACCAGATGTTCGGGTTCAAAACGCTTGATGGTCGTCATTAGATGGAAAAGGTGCTCTTCCGTTCCCATGGATTCAGGCATTATCGAGACTACCTGGAGTACGGAATCTTCGATTGCGGGACGGAGGTCGATTCCGATGCTGAGCATGCCAACAACCATACTCTCTTCGGACTCCTCGTAGTTGACATAGAGAATTCTGTGTCCCTGCTTACAAGCGGCGCACGCAAAGGTACAGGCAACGGATGTCTTGCCCGATCCGGCTGGACCGGAGATCAGGATGCAGGTGCCGGTTTGATACCCTCCGCCTAAGACCATATCCAAAGACGGATTGCCGCTCGATATGCGCTGGGCCTTCAGTGGATAAGGCATTGTCATCTGTGTAATAGGATTGAAATAGACGCCATCGCTTACGATGATGAAAGGACACTCGTTGCTGACATAACCCGAACCTCGGTACTTAATTACCTGAAGTCTTTTTGTGGTAACCTGCTCTCTGACCCTGTGGTCCAGATATATGACACAGTCGGCCATAAAGTCGAGAAAGTCGTACTGGGGTGAGTCTTGGCCCTTGATTTGTTTGGAGGTGAGTATCGTCGTCAATCTCTGGTTCTCAAGCCACTTGTGCATCGCCAACATCTCCAACTGCTGTCGCTTCTTGCCATGAAAGAGGCGCATGAGAATGTCGATAGCGTCGATTACGATCCTGTCGGCGCCTATTGTTTTGACCTTCGCCCCGATCATGGCGAGAAGCGCCTTCAGATTGAAGTCGCCGGAGAGAAAAACATCCGGGTCTACTTGTCCCTCCAGCAAGAAAAGAGCGCCTTGCTCTTCGAGATAGGCCAGATCATAACCGAGAGTATGGGCATTTTGACGTACAGTTTCCACCGTCTCTTCAAAGGTGAGAAACATGCCCGGATTTCCGGACATCGCTCCCCGGTAAAGGAACTCCAGTGCGAGGACAGTCTTTCCGGTGCCGGGGGAGCCGCTTAAGAGAGTGGTCCTCCCCGCCGGAAAGCCGCCGTACAGGATATCATCCAGTCCATGGATTTGCGTCGGTACCTTTCGGATTCCTGTGGCCGCTTGTTGTGTTGATCTTCTATTGTTCTTTTTCCCTTGGCCTTCCATGAAAGGAGTCCTCAATAATCTTAGTTTCGGTCATTACCTGCCCAGACATTAAGAATGCGAACCATGCGGCTTTCCGAGGCGCGTTGGATGCCGCCAGGGAGAATATGAGAACCGTATCGGAAGATTGTTGAACTCAACCGCAAAGAGAAGATTACCGCCTATTTCCCCGAGCGATACCCGG
>CAYOVG010000691.1:0-1743 GCA_964407285.1 uncultured Syntrophobacteraceae bacterium | reverse complement strand
CCTGCTGCCTTCCGGTAAGGTAGCCGTGAACATCGAGGATGGTGAGGAGCGGGATGTTGAAGGAATCGCACAGACGGATGAACCGGGTGGCCTTGTCGGAGGAATCGATGTCGAGGCACCCCGCCAGCACCCCGGGCTGGTTGGCGATGATTCCGACCGTCCGGCCGTCCAGGCGGGCAAACCCCACAATGATGTTCGGAGCGTAGTTCTCGTGGATTTCGAAGAAGTCGCCGTTGTCCACAATGGAGCCTATGACGTCTTTCATATCGTAGGAGCCCATGGGATTGTCCGGAATGATCTCATCCAGGGCGGGGTCTGTGCGATGACGGCTGTCGCCGGTGGGGACCACCGGCGGGTCCTGCATGTTGTTGTCGGGGAGGAAACTCAGGAGCCTCTTGATCTCATCGATGCAGTGGGCGTCGCTTTCGCATGCGAAGTGCGCCACGCCGCTCCTGGTGCTGTGCGTCACTGCCCCTCCCAGCTCCTCCTGCGTGACGACCTCCCCCAGGACGGACTTGATCACTTCCGGCCCCGTGATGAACATGTGGCTGGTGTTCTTCACCATGAACACGAGGTCCGTCATTGCGGGGGAGTACACGGCCCCGCCGGCGCACGGACCCATGATGGCGGAAATCTGCGGGATCACGCCCGATGCGACGGCATTGCGGTAGAAGATCCGCCCGTATCCCGAAAGAGCGTCCACGCCCTCCTGGATGCGCGCTCCCCCCGAATCGTTGAAGCCCACGATGGGCCGCCCCGTCTTGAGCGCCAGGTCCATCACCTTGCAGATCTTCCTGGCGTGCATCTCCCCCAGGGTCCCGGCCCGCGCCGTGAAGTCCTGGGAGAAGGCGAAGACGTCGCGCCCGCCTACCTTGCCGTGCCCCGTGATGACCCCGTCCGCCGGGATCTCCATGCAATCGATTCCGAAGAGCGTCCCCCGGTGCTTCACGAAGATGTCCAGTTCGCGAAATGACCCCGGATCGAAGAAGTGCTCCATGCGCTCGCGGGCGGTCATCTTTCCGCGTTCGTGTTGCGCCGCCACGGCTTTGGGGCCGCCCATCTCCATGAGCCGGGCTTCCTTTTCTCTGAATTCCCTGATCTTGTCCGATACAGCTCCCATCGATGTCTCCCGATTTCTTCCCCGTTCGAGGCATTCCGTTGATGTTGTCCACGAACACCGCATATCCGCCGGTTTCTCCGCGGCGCGCCCACCCGCGGCGGCAAATCCTCGTGAAACCGGCCCCGGCGGCCGCAATCGATCTTCAGCCTCCGTATGGAGGTGAGTGGAAATGCGACGTCCGGACTCCGCCGTTTGAAGCGCCGGTCCCCATCGGCCGGAGAGAGCGGTCCGCTGAACCATGTATACGAACTGCCGGGAATGCCGGAAATCGGAGGGACTTTGATTTTCTTGTAGGCTGTGCATGATTTTGCTGTAATAGATATTCTTACAGGAAGGGAGTGGAAGAGCCGTTCACAACCGGACGCCGCTTCCGCAAATGCCCGGCTCGCATGCAGATACCCGGCTCCCGCGGCAGAAGCGCTGTCGCGACTCGACCGCTCATCGTGGTGCTGTCCGCTGATTCTACCGGGTCTACATCCTGCGCCCCCCACGCGTCCGGTAGAGGTTTAGAAGATATGGAATTTTTCAAGCCCTCACAAGGTCGGCCCAGACAAAGGTGAACGGGTAGGGAATTGGAAATAAATAACCTACGTAGCTCTGGGTTTAATAGTGTAGTTCCAATC
>CAYOVG010000690.1:0-1749 GCA_964407285.1 uncultured Syntrophobacteraceae bacterium | reverse complement strand
TTTGAGAGCAGGAAGCAATCTAAAGCAAGGGTCTTTGTCAAAAGTGTAGGTCTGACACCATATCGGCTCTCCTACGGCCTTGTGAAAATGACCAGGGAGCACCGCAGAATCGTCCCGCACGTTTCGGCGCGAACCCTGGAAGTGGAGCTTGATCTTTCCACCGAGGCTGATTGACCCTCTCAACCGCCGATGATTTCGTTCAGCCCTTCTATGACGAGAGAAAGTTCTTCTTCGGTTATTCCGGTAATCTTTCCCTTTATGCGCTCTACAGAGAGAGTCCGCACCTGGCTGATCTTCACCCACGATTTTTTGGGAAGCTCTTCGTTAGAGAGCTCCAGTGTCAACGGGAAGGCCGCCCGCTGGGGCCGGCTCGTCAGTGCTACGGCAATGACCGTCCCAGAGCGCGAATTAAAAACGTCATGACTCAAAACGAGAACCGGCCTGAACCCGCCCTGTTCGCTTCCGGTCACAGGGTTCAGGTCGGCCCAATAGACGCTGCCCCTCAGTATTCCGGCCATTGGTCAAGCTCCGCCGACAATCCTTCTTCCGCCAGCGACTGCTCGAAAGCCGGGTCGAGCTTTGCGCACTCCGTCGCAAGCCTTCGTTTTTCCAGGCGCATGAGCTTTTCCGAAAGAGCCTCCTGGATCGCACGGCTCCTGTTGGGAAACACTCTGGATTCCACGAGCCTGTCGAGCCGCTTCAGGGTCTCGCTGTCCACGGTAATGCCGATCTTCGCGACTCCCATCTCCACCACCTCTGGTATGATATTATATCATACCCTTCGTAAGCTTTGCCTGCTTCCAGCCTGACAAGCGAAACAAAGTTGTTTTTCCGGGTTTCCCCTCAATCGGCACAAACAAAAATTCGCTCCCTTCTTCACGCAGTTTTTCCGATCGTGCTTACCGGTAATTTGGCGGATGCTTCACAGAAAGTCCAGCCGTAGGGTAAGAAACGTGCCGCAGGAGATGAGGCAAGCCACAGCAGCCGGCAGAACGCAGCAGGAAACTTCTCGAACACCGCCTTCTCTCATCTGCATGACGAGTACCTCCCAAACCCTCCTGAACGAAGCCCCGGGGCTGCATCTCCGGGGCCCCTTTGAGGTTCTCGGCGTCTCGTCTACTACTCAAGCCACTGTCCTATCCGGGCCGGCATCATTCCAGCTCGCGCCAGCGGACGACAAATAAATGACGGAGGCGGCATTTCAGACCCAAGTAAGACCGGATAACCGGCCTACGGACCCCAAGAGCCACACCTCCGTCTTCTCAATAATAAACCAACCCAAGGAGTCCGTCTAATGCAATAATTCAATGGTAGACACCTCTAAGGTTTCTTGCATTTCCCCCCTCACGCCACCGCCCATTCGTGGGAGAGAAGTTCGGCCTGCTCCAGGACGGTGAGGGTGGCTTTCTCCTGTTTGTCGGGCGGATAGCCGTATTTTCGAAGGATGCGCTTGACGATGACACGGAGATGGGCACGGACGTTTTCGCGGAGCGTCCAGTCGATGGTGACGTTTTTGCGAACCGTCTCGACCAGTTCGCAGGCGATCTTTTGCAGAGTTTTATCTCCGAGGACCGCCACGGCGCTGTCGCTTGTTTCCAAAGCATCGTAAAATGCCAGTTCGTCCTCGTTTAGACCAAGATCCTCGCCGCGACGGTCGGCATCCTTCATCTTTTTTGCAAGGGCGATGAGTTCTTCGATCACCTGCGCCGCGTCGATGGAGCGGTTCTGATAGCGCTTCAGCGTCTGTTC
>CAYOVG010000689.1:0-1753 GCA_964407285.1 uncultured Syntrophobacteraceae bacterium | reverse complement strand
GATACTCAAAAGCTGCGAACTATTCATCGAATTTTGCTATCCTTTTTTCCATCTGCTTTCTTTCCGGCCGCATTTGCGCCGCCGGCTTCCCTCGCTCCGCCGGCCTTCTTCGGTACGGTCTCGCTTCTTTCGGCCTGCAACCCGCTCCGGAGCCGTTCGCACAGCTCCTCGAACCGGTTCTCGAAAGCAACGGTATTCTTTCCGGCCCTGCCGGCCAGGACGACATCGGTCGCGGAACCCTCACGGGACGCCCATATCCGGATCTTGATGTGGTTCGTATAGTACGTTGCCGCGATTCCAGCAACCAGCGTGATAAAGCCGATCCACACGAGCCATACCCCGGGGTCCATCTTCACCTGCAAGCCGGTGTACCTGACATGCTCCACGTCGAGGACGCGCACCGTATAGTTCCCGAGCCTGTTGCCGTGAAATGCCGGCTGCTTCGAAAGGATGCGGGCCATCTTCGGGTTTTCTCCCTCTCTCAGCAAGGCGACGGCGAGGGCCGGCCCGAGATTCGAAAAGTTCTCCTGGTATTGCATCACGACGAGCTGGTCCTTCGTTCCCGGTATGGCGACGGGCTCCTGCATCGCCGGGCTCACCTGGTACGTGTTGCCGGATGCGCCGTCCTGGAGTTCCAGGTCGGCCTTGTTCAGTATCGCCCCGTAGGAAGCCTGGTAGAAGGTTATGCCTTTGTAGGTGAGCGGATCGTTCACCCGTATCGACCGCTTCACCACCTCCTGCCCGTTCTCGATGATGGTGAGGTCGGATCGGTATTCCCTCGGCGCTCCCGTATCGTAGAAAGAGGCTTCGAACTTGTCGCAACGCACCTGGAAGGGGAGTGAGACCGTTGCATCCTGTCTCTGCAGGTGCACCCTGTCCAGGGATTCTCCCTCCGGCACGTTCATGAAGCCTTTGAAACCGAAGATGGACCCGATGAGCGCCCCCAGCAGTACTATCAGAACGCTCAGATGGACCACGTAGACCATGATGAGGCTCCAGCGCCCCTTTTCGGCGGTCGCGGCGTACGCCGGCCGCAAATCCGCCGATGCGGCATCCGGCCCCGGCGCATCCGCCGCCGCGTGCTCCCGGAGTTGCACGGGCGCGGCGAATACATCGGCGACGGCGCGCTCCAGCAGCGGCTGCGCCTGCTCCAACGGCAGGGCCGTCCTGAACCGGGCATGGCGTCCGAACTTCACCAGTTTTTCCGGGTCAACGCGGTCGTCGCGCATCCGCAGCATTTTGAGCGTCTTGGGCAGACGCTCGAAAGTGCAGACGATGAGGTTCAGACTCAGTAAAAGAATCAGTATTCGAAACCAACCCGCGTGGTAGAGGTCGTTCAAACCGAAGAAATCGATCATGCGCACAAAGCTCGGGCTGTAGCGCGTCATCATTTCATGATCGGTGAGTCCCTGGGGGAGTAACGTACCTATGAGCGAACTGGCGGCGAGGGCGAACAGAATGAAAACGGTAAGCTTCAGCGAAGCCAACTGCCTGTACAGGACAGGCCACAACCCCTCTCGATCTTCCATATGGTGTGTCAACCTTTCAATTAGGAGCTTTATAATCGACTGCTTTCGACAGCCTATGACTTTTAACTCCGGCTCATCGCATTGACAAGGGGACCATGGAACGATTTGCATGGAAAGATCGTCGTATTTTGCAGGGCAAAGCCGGGCAAGGCGGGGAACCGGCATTCGGAGGTTGCGGGTTGCGGGTTGCGGGTTGCGGGTTGCGGGTTGCGGGTTGCGGGTTG
>CAYOVG010000688.1:0-1756 GCA_964407285.1 uncultured Syntrophobacteraceae bacterium | reverse complement strand
AGGGGATTTCCGGAGGTCCGGGCGATTTTCGGGTGAAGGTGCTCCAGAAGCCCCGCTATGTCGATGCCGGCAAGTGTACGGGTTGCGGGGAATGCGCCCGCGTGTGTCCGGTGGTCCGCAAAAACGAGTTCGATATGGGGATGAGCGAGCGGCGGGCCGCTTACCGCAGGTATCCCCAGGCGGTGCCGGGTTCGTTCGCCATCGAGAAGCGGGGCTCCTCGCCCTGCAAGGTCGCATGCCCCGCCCACATATCCGTGCAAGGCTACGTGGCCCTGGCGGCGGAGGGGAAGTACGGGGAAGCCCTCAAGCTCATCAAGGAGGAAAACCCGCTGCCCGCCGTCTGCGGCCGTGTGTGCCACCACCCCTGTGAATCCGCCTGCAAGCGCGCCGAAGTGGATGCGCCGGTCGCCATCGACTTCATCAAGCGCTACGTGGCGGACCTCGACCTTCGCTCCGAGACCCGTTTTGTCCCTGAAGTCAAACCCAAAAGAGACGAAAAGGTCGCCGTCGTCGGCTCCGGCCCCGCGGGGCTCAGTTGCGCCTACTACCTCGCCCTCGAAGGGTACCGGGTGACCGTCTTCGAAAAGCTCCCGGTCCTCGGCGGAATGCTCACGGTCGGCATCCCCGCCTATCGGCTCCCCAGGGACATCATCCAGGCGGAAATCGACGTGATCCGGGACATGGGAGTCGAGTTCCGCACCGGAGTCGAAATCGGCAAGGACTTCACCATCGGCGATTTGCGCGGGCAGGGTTACAGGGCGTTTTTCATCGCCGTGGGCGCTCACGACTGCAAGGTGCTGGGGATCGAGGGCGAGAACACCGAAGGGGTGTACCCCGGAGTCGATTACCTGAGGGAGGTGAACCTCGGGAGGCAGGTTGCGCTGGGAGACCGGGTAGCCGTGGTGGGCGGCGGAAACGTCGCCATGGATGCGGTGCGCACCGCGCGGCGGATGGGGTCGAGGAAGGCGTTCGTCATCTACCGCAGGAGCCTGGAGGAGATGCCTGCCAACGAGGAGGAAATCCACGAGTGCGCCGAAGAGGGCATCGAGATCATGACGCTCGTCAACCCCGTGCGCATCCTGTCGGATGGCGGCAGGGTCAAGGCGATCGAGTGCGTGAGGATGCGCCTGGGCTCCCCGGATGCGAGCGGCAGGCGCCGCCCCGAGCCCGTTCCCGGCTCCGGGTTTTCCATCGAGGTCGATGCCGTCGTCCCGGCCATCGGACAGGAATCGGACTGGGCGTGTCTTACGTCCGAGTGCGCCTGCACTCTCAGTGACTGGGGGACCATGCATGTCGATCCGCTCACTCTGCAAAGCGAAGACCCCGATATTTTCGCGGGCGGCGACGCGGTAACCGGCCCCAAGACGGTGATCGAAGCCATCGCCGCCGGAAAGCGGGCGGCAATCTCCATCGACCGCTTCGTTAACGGCTCCGATCTGAAGGAAGGGCGCGAGAGGGAGTGGAAGGCGGTGGAGGATGTGCGCACGGAAGGGTACGACCGCATTCCCAGGGAGCGGATGCCCCGGCTCGCCCCCGAGGAGCGGGTGGACAGCTTCGAGGAGGTGCAGCGCGGGTTCTCGGAGGAGCAGGTGTTGAACGAGGCCCGGAAGTGCCTGAGCTGCGGCGTCTGTTCGGAGTGCTACCAGTGCGTGGAAGCCTGCCTGGCCAAAGCCGTGATGCACGAGGACGCGCCCGTGGAGCGCGAGGTGCGGGTGGGCGCGGTCATCGCCGCTCCGGGATTCGAACCGTTCGATCC
>CAYOVG010000687.1:0-1757 GCA_964407285.1 uncultured Syntrophobacteraceae bacterium | reverse complement strand
CGGGCGGTGGACCAGTCGATGTTGCACCAGACGCGGTCACCGACCTTCACTTTTTTGCCCGAGGCTCGCTCGATGATCTTTTCGATCATGGTCTTGCCCATTGTTGCACCACACCTCCTCTTAGAATTTCGTGCTTTCCGTAACAGCATTCCGAAGAGGGCGCCGCATCTCCTCCGGACGAGAACGACGCGGTGCCCTCAAGAGGTCATTGGAAGTGACTTACTTCAGCAGTCCGAGAAAGGACTTGATGCTCTCGAAGTTGATGAAGTCACACTTGTTGATGACCACTGCCTCGGGGCTTCGATAGCCGCCGTCGCCTTCATGGGCGTGAACGGCGATGGTGTGGGCGATGCGGGAATTGACGCCGTTCCGCATGGCAAGACCGGTTCCGGAGAAGGGATGCCGGAGGTCTTTGCCGAGACGGGATTTGACCATCTTGCCTTCCGCGTTCTTCTCGTATTCGACGAGCTTCCCCACGTCGTGGAGAAGGGCGCCGGCGATGAGCGTGTCGTGGTCGAGCTGGAAACCACCGTTGTCCTTGTACAGAGCGTTGAACTCGTCGTAGATGACCTTGGCCATGCGGGTGACGCCCCGGGTGTGCACGAGGAGCGACGCGGGGCAATCGGGGATGAGAAGCGTAAAGGGGATCCACTCCATGTCCTCGGGCTGCCAGCCTCCGGTCTTCAGCGCGTCCTCATAGGTGGCGAAGACGCCTTCCTTGATCTTCGGGTCCTGGATCCACTCGATTTCGGGCATCAGGGCAACCAGTTTCTCTCGCATGAACATCCCTCCTGTTGTGCTCTGGGCGGAGACCATTCTCCACCTCTCCATGCACGGCTTGTCCCGTGCGGTGACCTACAGACTCTTCGTCCTCTCGAATTTCCTGCCTCGGTGAGACGGGGAGAGCGTCGCACAACGTCGGTTGCGCGAGCGCCTGCGTTCCGTCCCCACTCTTTTTGCCGTCACGATGCGGAATGGCGCCTCGTTTCGAGGGCCATGGCTTCCTGCAGGGTCCGGTAGATGCGCTCGATATGGCCCCGAGCCTCCCGGGAAGCCTTATCGATGTCGTGATCGAGGATGGCCTCGTAAATGCTTTGGTGTTCGCAGAGAAACGCTTCTTTGTCGGCAAGCAGCGAATAGATTCGCTCATGGGTGGCCATGATGAGATTGAATTCCATTTTGACGATGTTCGTGAAAACGAAATTCTGAGTTGCTTCGGCCATGACGAGGTGGAAGTCGAAATCCGACTGCGCGCGGTGTGCGATGGTATCCATGTCTTCGCCGGTGACGGAGAGAACCCGGCGGAGTTTTGTGTGGTCCGAGGGAAGTGCCCGTCTCGCGGCTTCGGCGGCAATGGCGGGATCGAGAACGCGTCGGGCTTCCATGAGTTCCAGAATTGCCGCATCCTCGAGTTGGGACGTGGTGGAGGAAGCACTGGCTTCGCTTCGGGGCTTGCGGACGAAACGCCCCTTGCCGGGAATGCTCTCGATGAGCCCCATGAGTTCCAAGACACGAAAAGCCTCGCGCAGAGAACTCCTGCTGACGCCGAGTTCCTCCATGAGTTGTCGTTCCGGAGGCAGCGGATCTCCCAGACGGAGTTCACCGTTGGCGATGAGCTCCTTGAGTTCGTCCACGACCTTTTCGTAGATTCGGGTCTGTTTGACGCGTTTATCCATGTCTGCCGGCGCCTCCTTCGATTGGACCACCCAGTGCACTTTATATACCAAGCGGCTCTTTTGCGCAAGGGTTCCCAAATA
>CAYOVG010000686.1:0-1770 GCA_964407285.1 uncultured Syntrophobacteraceae bacterium | reverse complement strand
GATATGAATGCGTCAGCAGCGGAGACTTTTCCCGTGGTGGCCGTTGTCATGGGAAGCAAGTCCGATTACGAAACGATGAAAGAAAGCGTCAAGGTTTTTGCAGAGTTCAATGTGCCCCACGAAGTGCGTGTGATTTCCGCGCACCGGACTCCGGACCGCGCCCACGAATTCGCAACCGGGGCCGAAGCGCGAGGTGTCCGGGTGATCATCGCGGCGGCGGGCAAGGCTGCCCATTTGGCCGGCGTCCTGGCGGCGCTGACCACGCTTCCGGTTCTCGGCGTTCCCATGGCGACCTCCGATCTGGGCGGTCTGGACTCCTTGCTATCCATGGTACAGATGCCGGCGGGAATCCCGGTGGGGACCACGGCCATCGGCAAGGCCGGAGCCAAAAACGCCGCCCTTCTGGCGGTGGCCGTATTGGCGTTGTCCGACAGTGGTCTGAAAGACAAGCTCAAGGCATACCGCAAACGTATGCGCGACGAGGTGGAAGCCGACGATGCCGAAGTGCGCCAGGCCGCGTCCGCCTGAGTCGTTTGCGGACGAATTCGGCTCTCTTTGCATTCGGCAGGTCTGCAAGGCGAACAAACGAGTGTCAAGGAGTTAAACGATGAATAAGTTTAGGGATATTCGACCCAATCCGGCAGGCGATTATCCCCGGATCCATCCTGCCGCGCTTATCGATCCGTCGGCCCAGATTATCGGTAACGTTATCATCGAAAAAAACGTGTTCGTCGCTTTCCTGGCCGTGATCCGGGCCGACGAGCGCGGTCCTGAAGGCGCAGTGGCGCCCATCGTAATCGGCGAAGAAGCCAACATACAAGACGGGGGTGATCATTTACAGCCATGGCGGCTCCAAGGTATCCATCGGGGCCAGAACCTCGGTGGCTCACGGCGTGGTCATTCACGGTCCGTGCGAGATCGGGGAAGATTGTTTTCTGACCATGCGAAGTACCATATACAGTGCGACCTTGGCTGACGGCGTATGGGTGGGCATGGGCGCCCTGGTCATGCGCGCCACTTTGGTTCCTCATACCTATGTGCCGGCCGGAAGCGCGATTCGCTCCCGGCCGGATGCATGAGGGGGAATGCGGTTCGTATCCGGCAAGGAGAGGCAGTACATGAAGGAAGTTCTCGAGGCGACCAACCGGTTGCGGGAAGAATATTTGAAAACACGAGCCGTCGCTATGTCTGGATGAAAAACAAGGAAACGACTTGAGCAAAGGTGAACAGGATGGATGTTCAATACAATTCGACACTTGAGGCTTTGGAACGGTTGCGCGCCGAGTCCATAGCCGCCGGGGGCAGTAAAAAAATCGACGCCCAGCACCAAAAGGGAAAGCTCTCCGCGAGGGAGCGGATCGGTCTTCTGCTGGACGACGGCACCTTCGAGGAGTTCGATATGCTGAAGACCGGCCGGGGGGGCGCCTTGGGGGACGAGAGCACCTATCCCGGCGACGGCGTGATCACCGGCCATGGAAGCATCGACGGCCGCGAGGTGTTCGTGTTCAGCCAGGATTTCACGGTGGTGGGCGGCTCCCTGGGAGAGGCCCACTCGCAGAAAATCTGCAAGGCCATGGACTTGGCGGTAAGGGTGGGCGCGCCGATCATCGGGCTGAACGATTCGGGCGGCGCTCGCATTCAGGAGGGCGTGGACGC
Organism: uncultured Syntrophobacteraceae bacterium; assembly: GCA_964407285.1. Lineage (GTDB taxonomy): Bacteria > Desulfobacterota > Syntrophobacteria > Syntrophobacterales > Syntrophobacteraceae > CAYOVG01. The sequence continues at coordinate 114 of CAYOVG010000686.1, read as the reverse complement.
CCTGGCCGCCTACGGGGAGATTTTCCATCGCAACGTCAGGGCCAGCGGGGTCGTGCCGCAGATTTCCTGCATCATGGGACCGTGCGCCGGCGGAGCGGTTTACAGCCCCTCTAT
>CAYOVG010000685.1:0-1780 GCA_964407285.1 uncultured Syntrophobacteraceae bacterium | reverse complement strand
GCAAAATCAGGGACTTGCCCGTAATTTCTTGGTCTTGCGCCAAAAATCATGCGATGGCCCTGGCCTGTAATCGAGGGAGTTGAGTTGGTCGTCAAGGAAGTTGCCTGATGCCGCCATTTGGCCCAATCAGTAGAAGAGAGCTAATCGGGTATCTCAGACAGATCGGATTTCGTGGTCCTTATTCTGGAGGCAGGCACCAGTTCATGGTCAAGGATGATATCACTATACGAGTTCCAAATCCTCATCGTGCCGACATCGGAAAAGAGCTATTGGGACGTATCCTTCATTAGGCTGGTATCAGCAAGAATGATTGGGAGAGATTGTAGGTGCATTCTGCCGATGCGGTGTTCGCATATTACTGAGAGGATCAGGATCGAACGAGTGAAAGAGTGAATGAAGACGAAATCCCGCCATTGCGGATCTCACTTCTTTGCAGCCTGACCGTGGCGTTCGCGTGCGGGATAGGAATCGGGCGATGCTGCCCCTGCCCTGTTTCGCTCGTTCCGGAAGTCTGGGTCCTCCGGGCCGGTTTCATCCTTATCGCCTTCTTTCTTGCCGCCACGGTATTCTTTGATAAAACCCCGGGCCGGTCTTCAATTCGGCTCTCCATCATGGCTCATGTCGTTTTCCTGGGCCTTGGCGTCGTCGCGTGCCGTCTTTCGGCGCCCATACGCCCCTACCCTCCTTGCCTCGGCCCGTTTCTCAACCGGAACGAAACCCTGTTCCTTGCCGAGGTGATAGCCCCGCCCGATTACTATCCGGATAAGGCGCGGCTCCAGCTCGGCCTTCGCGAGGCATTCACGAAGGAAGGCGCACGGTCCGTGGAGGGTGGAGTGCTGCTCACCATGCGCTCGATGCACAAGACATGGATTCAGGGGGACAGGCTGCTGGCGCGCCTTTCGCTGGACCGCTTCCACAGCTTCAGCAATCCCGGAGGCTACGACTACGAGATAGCCCAGGCCGAAAGAGGGCTCTACGCCCGTGCTTACATTCCCGACGACCGGTTCCTGGTAAAACTCGCCCCGGACATTTCGGAAAAGAGCGCGCTCTCGGTTCGAGTCTTCTCATCGATCGCGGATGCGGCGGAGCGGTTCCGGCAAAATGCCCTATCCTGGTTGAGAGCGAATCTGCAACCCGACCAGGCGGCATTTTTCGCCAGTCTTCTCATCGGCTACCAGCATCTTCTCACAAAGGAGTGGCAGGACCACCTGAACCGGACCGGGGCCATGCACCTGCTCTCCATTTCCGGCGTGCACCTGGGGCTCATCAGCATGACCGCGTTCTGGACGGCTCGCCGGCTCGTGCGCATCCCGGCGCCCCGGCTGCTGCAAAGAACGAGCGATCAGCACATCGCCATCTGGGCCGCCCTCGCCGCGGCATCCATCTATGCGCTGATCAGCGGCCTTTCGCTTCCGACCTGGCGCTCGGTTTTCATGCTCGCCTTCGCCTTCGGCGCGTTTTACTGGTACCGCTTTCCCGACCCGCTCTCGGCGCTCGCCGCGGCCGCCATGATCATTCTCGTCATCAGTCCTTACAGCCTGCGGAATATTTCATTTCAACTCACCTTTGCGGCGATGGCGGGCATGTTCGTGGTCCTCCCGAGGCTCAGCCGCTTCATCATTTCCGATCGCTCCTATGCCGCCACAACGATTACTCGCATCATGCAGGTCCTGAGGCCCTTCGAATACGGCTTCTGGACTTCCATAGCCGCCAACGCGACGGTCTTGCCCCTTTGCCTGTACTACTTCCACGGTATTTCGGCGGCCGGGTTCGTCGCAAA
>CAYOVG010000684.1:0-1786 GCA_964407285.1 uncultured Syntrophobacteraceae bacterium | reverse complement strand
GGGAGAGCGCTTGATTCCGGTCTGCTCCTCAATAACAGCCTGTGCCTCTGCTATTATTCGAGGGTAACCGTTCACTCCCCCCCCACGCCAATTTTTCTCTGCGAGATCCGAAAAAGTACGGGACAAGATCGTTGTAATCGGTCATACTACATGCACCATGACTCAACTGACCAAAGACGATCTTGCCCAAATGGAGCTGGAGTATTTCCAGAATCTCGATCACCCGCGTCTGGTGGACGTGGCGTGGAAGCTGCGCAACCTTGCCGTGTTACAACTGGAGCGCCTTGAGGAGAATTCCAGCAACAGTTCAAGACCTCCCTCATCAGACAACCCGTACCAGAAAGAAAAGAACAAGGGAAGCTCGTCAGTACAGGAAACGGAGCAGGAGAAGTCTCCAACCGAAGGCAGTGAGGAAGAACGAGCTGCGGAGGAAGATACTCCGCCTGAGTCATCCCAGCCGAAGCCGGCAAAAGGCTCCGCTGGAAAGCAAATTGGCGCTGAGGGGTTTTGGCGTTCGCAGCCTCTTACGCCGGAAGCCACGGTTCCGCACTATCCGTGTCAGTGCGCAGCCTGCGGTGCTCAACTCGAAGTTCCACCGGATCGCCCTCCATATATGGGATACCACGTGTTGGAGTTGACGCGAACCGAGTCGGGTATTCGCATCGCCTGTAGCCTTCACCATTACTACGCCGCGGAGTGCGAATGCGGTCATGAGACAAAGGCACGTCCTGGAGAGGGATATGTCTCCTCGGTTGAAGGCCGCAAGAAGGATTTGAAGCTCACCGAATACGTTCTTGTCGGTCCCATGTTGGCGACATTTCTCGCCGCCCTGTCCAATCGCTACAGAATGTCACGAGTCAAGATCAGGGAGCTCCTGGCCTATTGGATGGGCACGGAGTTGGGAGTCGGAACGATTGACCGGTGTATTCGGGAAGCGGGGATTGCCTGCTTTCCCGTTGTGGACGAACTTGTCAAAGAGCTTCAACAGGCAGAAATCGTGGGTCTCGATGAGACCCCGTGGTACGAGAATGGTCGCCTGAAGTGGTTGTGGGTGGCCATTTCGAAGTTCACCGCCGTCTTTCACGTGGGTACCCGGAAGAAGGAAGAGCTCTTGAACCTCATCCTGCTGGGCTTTACCGGATGGCTAGTGACAGACGGGTACATGGGCTATCGTGATCGCGAGAGGCGACAGCGATGCCTGGCCCATCTTATCCGCAAAGCCATTGCTCTTGCGGGAGCCACCGACAAGGCGGCTGCAAAGATGGGGGATTGGCTCCTCCGGGAGCTAAGGGGGCTCATAAAGACCATGGCTGAAGGGGGCGAGGACGCTAAGACAAAATGCTGCCCAGTTCTCGCCCGACTCAAGAGGGCATGCATCCTGGGAGCGAAAGAAGAACACTCCAAGTTGAGAGCCCTGGCAAGGGAAATCCTCAATGACTGGGATGCAGTGGTGGCGTTTGTCAAAAACCCAAACCTTCCTCCGACCAACAATGACGCGGAACGAGCGCTAAGGCATGCCGTGATCGCACGCCGGATCAGTTTTGGCACCCGCACGCCAGAGGGTAGCCGTGCCTATGCCGCCTTGCTCAGCGTCATCGAAACCTGCCGGCTGCGCAATCAGGATCCCTGGTCCTACATTGCGCAGACCATCGCCCTTGCCCGCAAGGGCAGCCCCCCTCTCCCGATTTCTTACCCTGCTACTGCCTGAAAAGAGTGAGGGGGAGTGAACGGTTACGTATCGTCACCTCAAGGACGCGGGCGCAACCCGCTTGAAGCTCGGCATCGC
>CAYOVG010000683.1:0-1787 GCA_964407285.1 uncultured Syntrophobacteraceae bacterium | reverse complement strand
ATCCTTCTCCGGATTGAGCCATACCACATTCTCCTTTTCCAGATTCCTCACCGCGCGCCCCTTCCAGATCCGGGTGTTTTCGTTTCGCTTCCTCTAAAACTTCATTCCTCGCCTCCAGGATCGCCGCCGATTCTCCACGGTGATGCCGGCCGGGGTGTCGCGTATTTCAAGGCGCTGTGTCGGTGAATCTCGTTGTACCAGTGGACGAAGCGGTACGTCCACTCTCTCGACGCTTCAAGGCTCCCAAAGCCGTAAGTTGGATATTCCGGCCGGAACTTGAGCGTCAGGAAGAGAGACTCCCAGTACAGTCCGAGCCATCTCTGACGGGTGCGGATGGTGATTTCAAGCTCTCGGCAGGCCATGAACAGCCTCGCTCTGTTTCGATGCGCTTCGTCTATCAGCTCCACTGCTCTAAGGCGAGGAGAGGCCGCACCATCAGTCGTCCCCGTTGTCCCCCCAGATCGCCTGCGCTTTTTTTCGAAGCGTCAGCAGAGCCATCCACCAAATGGTACTTGCAATCCCATAGGCTGTGACATAGACTGGCTATGTCATCCATTGACCGTCTCCTCCTCCGAGAACTTTGAGCGGTTCACAGAGGGAGAGTCGCTCATATTCCCGGAATTGCCAGCCTACGGCAGGGTCCCCCGCCATAGGCTGGAGATTATCTATTTTATTTCCTCCTTATTCCACGCCCAAAGCCTTGAACACTGCTTCCTGCGGGGTGCTGTAAAATATCAAGCTGAACGCGCCTATGAGGTCCGCGGGAACTGTTCCGAGTTCCGCGGCCGATGTTATAGGTATCAGCACCTTCTTCGCTCCGGCATCAAGGCAGACTTGCAGAACGCTCGCCAGCTCCTCGACTTTGAGGATTGTGCCGCTGATACTGGTTTCGCCCAGAACAGCAAGGCTTGATAGCGTCGGTTTGCTTAAGGCGCAAGAAGCAAGCGCGATAATAGACGGCAATGTCAGGTGTTTTGTCATTCCAATGCCGTTCAGGTCTTGGTAGTTGATGATGTAATCCTTCGTGGTCGTGCTGAGTTGCCCACTAATCTGATTGCCACTCGCCTTCAGATAGTTGAACGCGGTGTTTGTGGCTTCTTTTGCATCACGATCGGAGCCAAGCCCCGTGCGCTCGAATTTGCCGTTGCCGGGGAGCATCTGTGTTTCGAGGCGATACACGCCTATCATTCCGGTCTTGCCTTGCGAGACGGTATAGACATTGCCAGGGTTCGTTAACCCTTCGGGGATTATCTTGCCGCCGCCTTGCTCCGGCACAGAGACATAATGTTCCTCAAAGGTTTCATTGTCGATGAAGGAAAAGTTCACATCGTAAAACTCCATCCCGCCGATTTTCTTTAGCTGTTCCTTAACACGACGTCGCATTTCGAGGGCAAAGATCAATATTTCCTTAATCTCATCCTTGGTAAACTCGCCGTTGGGATAAAGCAGTTTAGAAAAGCCAGACACCATCTTGCGGACGGCAATAACATCGCGTTGATTCAGGTTGTTTCCAAAACGGAAGTACTTGTCGCACACGTCGCCAAATGTTTCCTTTCTCATTTGTCGCATAAACTCGGCAAGGTAATCGGTAATGAAACCATAGTCGTTGGTAAACGACTCAGGGCGGTATTTCGGAATCTCCCAACCCGGCACATAGCAGTGCATACGGTCGAGAAATGCCGTATCATAAGCCATCGCTTCCGGGAATGGATCAAAAAGATGTGATGTTTTTAGCAGTACGTCCACACTCTGGTTGATGTTGCCCACGAAAGCCATTGAAGCGTACG
>CAYOVG010000682.1:0-1798 GCA_964407285.1 uncultured Syntrophobacteraceae bacterium | reverse complement strand
CTACACCTCGTCTGGGATACGTATTGCGCCCGGGGCGTCTGGTCCGAAGCCTGCGCAAACCTGAGTTCCACCCCGCAGCCCCCTTTCGATGGTCCTATTGGGGCGGGCATCGTGGTAGCCCGGACCTGCGGGGAAGTCGGAATGTACGTTGCTCCCCGGGGGAGGACCGTGCATTTCTTTCCATCCACCAATGAGATGGGAGTGCTGGGACCCAACATGATGTCGGGACGGCTCAGCCTTCGCCATGCCGCGGCCATCGACGATGCGCAGGCCCTTCAGATCGGATGTGAATTCGACGATGATTCCTTGGAAACTGCCGCCTTCGTCGAAAACCTGGATGCTGGCCCCGGATGCATGTTGATGTTCATGACGGTCTCGCCATCCGGGACCCGATACAGCGGCATGGCCATCGGCGGCAACTTGCGGGTGGAGAAATGCTCCATGACGGACGTGATGTCCGAGACGCCCGGCACCCTGATGGGAACGGCTCAACTCCAACTGTCATTTGATGGCACCATGGAACAAGACGAATGCTGGGGCGGTCCGACGCCCAATTGCCAAAGGAGCACCACGGACTTCACCGGCGGTGGCAGCCTGCCCTTGTACATCCAGATTTTCAATGACCCAGTTGCGGTCAGTCGGGTGAGGGAGCTATGCCGATAAAATTCAGTTGCATGATGCTCGTTTTCCTTTTCGGTTGTTCGGAAAAAGACCCGGTTTCGAGTCGAGCGCAGTTGTCCGTACAAGCCATGGCCGCCCCCGACCGGCAGGATCCGGCGGGGCCGCCGCCTGCTTCTCCACAAGCCATGGCCGCCCCCGACCGGCAGGATCCGGCGGGGCCGCCGCCTATTACTCCAGTTCGTGCGCCCGAGGTGGACATTCAAAATCCGTGGGCCTTCTACCGTCGGCTGGATGACTGGGAAGCGGAGATATTCAAGCGGGTCACGAATTGTCTCACGCCGGATGGTCTCTCGGATATCATGTATTTGTATGCGTCTTTGCACCGTTCCATCGAACGGGTCAGGGAACTGGAGAAACACGACCCAGTGGGGGAATTGCCCCGTTTCCGATTGTATATTCGCGAGGGTAAAGAGCATATAGCAAGCCTGATGAAACGAAGGGGGGCCCTCGGCGATGGATTTCATATGTCTCCCTATTACTTCAAACCCGAAATGGAACAGGCAGCGCGGCTCGTGTCCGCGACATTCTACGAGGCCGTCGTGCCGGAAAATTCGCCCCTGTTTCTTTCGCTGCTGTACTGGCCCGAGGGGGCCGAGCCCAGTCTCGTGGAATGGCAGAAGGGCCGGATCGCGGAATCGATTGGCGGGAAACCACCTGGCCCACAAGTCGGTAAAGGATGGAGTCAGTGGTTCTATCTCGTTCCGGCCATCCTCGTGATCGAAATCAAGCGCCCCCGGAAATTTGCCGACGTGCTGCCGGCGTTGACGAAACTGGCGCATGAAATCGAGGCCGACCTGCTGTCGGTCCGGATGTGGGATGTAAACGATTCCTCGAGCGATACGCTCAGGGTGCGTATGCTCTATCGTCGTGAACCGGAACTCGCTGTGGCTGCGCGGAACGTCTCCATCGTTCGCAGACATCCTCTCATTGAAAGAGCTCACATTGGCGCATTCCAGAACCAGGCGATCCTGGTATATTGGCCCCCCATCGTGATAGATTCCAGAAAAATCGAGAAATAGAGGAAAAAAGGCGGGCCCAGGGCGTCGGTCCAGTGCCAGTGTTCGTAAGCTCCCGGCCATAGGCATTACGCTTTTTTCTTGCATTTGCAACAAGCCCG
>CAYOVG010000681.1:0-1800 GCA_964407285.1 uncultured Syntrophobacteraceae bacterium | reverse complement strand
CTTCTGATACAAGGAGGCCGTAAGCCTCTCGGTCTCCCTCTCCTGTCCCGATTTGTCCGCCGGAGGGTTGATCGGCGATTGAGCTTCTACATGGATGAATAGATAAGTGATTAATGACTTATTACATGCGACCCATGCGGACGTTCTTCAGGCCCGCACGGGTCGTCCAAGGCCGAACGGGATTGCGGATATTTGCAATAACTCGCCTCGCTCCGTCTCGTCTACAATCCCGAGACAGAGCAAGGCGGATGGAGGGTGGGGTATGTATCTTTCGCTGAAGCAATTGGCCGAATATTCTAGTCTTTGCGAAAACACCTTGCGTAAATTGATGAAACTGGGTATGCCTTTTTACCGGATTGGCAAGAGTGTTCGAGTGCGCCAGAGCGAATTCGACTCATGGATGAAGAGGTTCCAGGTCGAAAGCACCAAGGAAGGGACGCTCGAGTCCGCGTGGCTCGAAGTCCTCGATGAGGTGCAAAAATGAGGGAATACCCCAAGACCGAAGGGAAATACGGCGTCATCTACCAGATAGCGGAAGGCGTCAACGTGAACAGCACGAAGGACGGCACCTGGGAGGTGTCCGTCAAGCACCAGGGCGAAAGGCTCCGGAAGCGGTTCGGGCGCGACCTGGAAAAGGCCGTACAGGCGGCGGAGCTTCTCGCCGCCAAGATCGGCCTTTCCCCGAGGGACGCAAAAACGGAAAAGCTCTATACCATGGCGACGGCCGCCCAGGACTGGATGAGCGTCAACAAGGGGAGATGGTCCGCCAATACGCTGGAGCGCTACAGCGGGATCGTCCGGGATTTCATCGCGCCCGTCATCGGCGAGATGCCCCTCGAGAAGGTGGGGCGGCAGCACATCAAGGATCTTCTCGTCGATGCCCTCGCCGTCCGGTCGGCCAAGACCGTCGAGCTGATCCATGCGGTGATCAGCGGGATCTTCGGGGAGGCTATCGACAGGGGCTTCGCCAGGGAAAATCCCGCCCACGGTCTTGCCGGAAAAGTGCTTCCGGCAAAACGCAAGCGCAACGAAAGCCGCCCGGACCCGTTTGCGAGGGACGATCTTTGGAAGGTGATCGACGCCGGGTGGCGTCTCCTGGCCGACCCGCTTCCGCTGGTGGTCGAGGTGCTGGCCTGCTCGGGGATGCGTCTCGGGGAGTGCCTGGCGATGCACCGGGACAACCTGGACGCATTGAACTCCCAGTACATGATCACCCAGACCGTTCGCCATGGAAAATTCGGCCTGCCGAAATCGGGGGAGCGGAGATTGATCGATCTTCCGGCGGAGCTGGTCCAAAAGCTGGAGGCTCACATCCTCAAGCTCAGGAAAGAGGGGCTTCAAACCGCGACGGAGCCCTCGTATCTTTTCCCCGGCATAACGCAGCGCATGGTGCAGCGCGGGCTGGAGCGGGCATGTAGAGCGGCGAAAATCAGGGTCCGCAGCCCTCACGATCTTCGCCACTCCTACGCCTCGATTCTTTTGATGAACCATTATAGTCCCGCCTACGTTCAGAAGCAACTCGGTCATCACTCCATCACGATGACGGTCGATATTTACGGCCACTGGATACCGGGGGAGGGAAAGCGGGATTTGGGGGGCACGCTGAAGGGCGAGCACCTCGGCCCTAAAAAAACAGCGGGCCGAGGTAGCAAGATCAACGACTTATAGAAGCCGCCCCAAACCACCTTGGCCCGTAAGCTCGGCCCGAAGTATTGTTACCTGGGTTAAGTGACCGATTTTATTACTATGGTGCCGAAGGCCGGACTCGAACCGGCACGGGTCTCCCCACCACCCCCTCAA
>CAYOVG010000680.1:0-1808 GCA_964407285.1 uncultured Syntrophobacteraceae bacterium | reverse complement strand
GTACCCATCTCCAAGCTGGTACCTTACCAAAATAATGCAAGAACACACTCGGCGGCAACCGGCTTTTGGGAACGATCTTCGATCCACCGGCAACCTTTCACGACTGGGTGGACAAGACCCGGCCAAAGGCTCCCAAGAAGACGGACCGGTTCGGATTCTCTACGGATGTGTGGCACCAGTTCGAGCTTTTTGCGGGATATGGCGCAAGCAAGTCCCATGAGGCAAATGAGTGGAGAAGCGGGCCTGAAGTGGGTGTCGATTTCAAATTGGTCACTTCGGACTCTTATGCCAAGCCCGGCCAACTCGACAAATGGTATACACACGGGGTTTTCAATGATCTGACAGTCCGGTCCGCATGGGGCAACGATGAGTGGCTGGATTTTCTGTTCTTTACCAGAACAGCCTTTGCAGGTTACTACACTCAACACATCCTGCCGGGAGAACATCCCGGAGAACTCGAAGGATACAGTTTTTTCGCCGGAGCCGCCGCCGCATTCGAATTTATGACTCACCGGTTCTACGGAATTGAAGACAAAGAGAAACTGGCTGTCTTCGACATCCTCGGGTTTTTTGTTGACATGAACATTTTTCATAAAGGACTTCGCGTCCATGCTTCAGTAGACGCTTATCCCAACTTTGCCGCTGTCCGACCTTTTGCTATCGATGAGTTTAAAGAACAATTCGGATTGGAGGGAGCAAAAACCGTTCTCAAGGATGAAGAGTATTATTATGCTCTCGGAGTGACGACGGGAGCTGAGTTGGGAATTGAGTACGGCAGCTACAAGTTCGAAACCGGACTCAGGTATCACTACTTCAACTCTATCGAGGGACGTGACCGTCATCCGGAGAACGTAACGGATGATTTCAATCTGACGGACCAGCGCCTCAGCATCAACGGAAGCCTTGGATATACTCTGCCGTCCGATCTTTTGAAAATCGAATTTGTCTCTGAAAAACTTTTTCGAAACAGCCACATCAGAGACTTCGACTCCGACCGGGAAGAAACCCGTCTTCTCTCCAGACTGACTTTTCGATTCTGATACTGCAACCGCCATTTGTCGGAAGATCCGCTTTCTGCCTCAAGTGGAGCCTCGGCAGATGAAAATACGGACTACGGCGTACAGCCCGGTCTTAATCACCCCCTTCTGAAATGGCGGTTGCAGTATTAACAGCACAAAATACGAATCTGTTAAGGCAGAAGCCGTTACGCGCGTGATTTCGTGGCAGATAGCCGAAGAAATGCGTAAGAAAGATATTCCCAAGGACATACTCAACCTCCTTGAGGATGTGAGGACCAATATAGGGACTGAGGGATTCCACTGTCACAAGCTCGATTCTATGCTCTAGAACCTCCTCAAGAAAGAGGGAGAGTTCCATAAAGCTATCGAATGTCTTTCATCCTGTCTCGAACTCGACCAGCAGATCTATGTCACTGCCAGGGCGTTGTTCTCCCCGAACGAAGGAACCAAATAGCCCGATTCTTCTTACTCCCAGTGCTCTCAGGTGTGATCGGTTCTGATTGAGTACCTTCAGGATGTCCTGTTTTGTCTTGATCATGCTTCTTTTCCTATCTTATTCGCCTGCTGGACCTGGGCGCTAACGCCGGTCATCACCGACACGGAACCACGCCGCCAAGGAACTTCAGAGAATGCCGAAAAATAATCCCGGCGTGGTTGCGTGTCCGCGTGCATGACCTTGTTGGGCCTGGTAATGCAGAGAGACTACATGCTGTTCATTTCTTTCAGCAAATCTGGATGACGCTCCAGCAATTTAAGGAGTTTGACCACTGGAGCAGGGGGACGGGTTTC
>CAYOVG010000679.1:0-1817 GCA_964407285.1 uncultured Syntrophobacteraceae bacterium | reverse complement strand
AGCACCGTATTTACGTCCGCATGCGTCCGCCCGTCCTGCCTCATCCGTTCGTTGGCCTTCCTGAGGTTCAAGTAGCATGCGCTGCAGGGCGCGAGGATATCGGCCCCGGATTCTCCCGCCGCCCGCTCGGCGAGGGCGAGGTTCCTTGCGGGAAGAGCCGTCGATAGAACAGGCCCCATCGAGCTTCCGACGCTCGCTCCGCAGCAGGTCCAGTCCTCGATTTCCATGAGTTCGATACCCAACGCCCGCATCAGGCTCCGGGTCGAGATGTCGTATTCGTTCGCGGCGCCCTCGAGCGAGCATCCGGGATAGTAGAAATATCTCATGACGTCCTCCCCGGTCGTGAAAAACATTTTTCGAGACCTTCGGGTCGTGGCCGCGACTCGGTCTCCCGACCGGGCCGCAACGAGGTATGATTCCCGGTTCCCACGCTCCCGCATGGGAACCCTACGAGCGCATCGGCAGCGTTCAAGGCGCGGACGCCGCGGCTTCGATTTCCCGCGCTTTCCGAAAGATCGCGTCCAGCTTTCCTTTTCCCGATAAATTGGGAACGTGGACGGAGACCTTGCCCTTCACGAGCAGTTTCAGCCCCATGGGCGCGAAAGCCATCGCGGTAACGGGGTTCCCGAGGCGCAGAAGATACTCCGCCATCATCTCGAACTCACGCACCCGCCCGTATAACCGTATGCTCCTGGCGAACGATCCGTAGAACAGCGGACTCATCCTCTCCTTTGCGGCCCTGCGCGTCATGGCCAGGTATTTCAGGGCCGCCATGGCATCCGTCAATGGAAGGCCCCTCGGGCACCTGAGCGTGCAGTAGTAGCAACTCGAGCAGAGCCAGAACGTCTTGCTCTCAAAAACGTCTTCGGCCATTCCGAGTTGCACCAGGCGCCACAACTCCCGCGGCTGGAGATCCATGGCATGAGAGCTGCCGCAGGAGCCCGAACAGGTCCCGCATTGCATGCATGCGCCGAGCTTTTTCCCGAGATCGGAAAGGATATCGGCCCCGTGCCCCGTGTTCGCAATTGTAGTGGTCGTATCACCAGCCATGACCTGCTCTCCCTTGCAGATGGGCGGCGGAGACGAAACCCCGTCTCCGTGATCTCTTTGTGTACAGAAGTCGGTAATCGGAGGTCGGAAGAATGCAGATCCATTCCGATCTCCGACATCCGGTCTCTGCTTCGGTGGGCAACGCTTGACGGAAGTCGGTAATCGGATGTCGGATAGACCCATTCCGATCTCTGATCTCCGACCACCGACCTCCGTCTCCGTGGTCTTCACGCCACACCCGCGAAACGGTTTGGTCCAATGCCGGTCACCAGTCCGCGCCGTGGATGGCTGCATCGATGACGGCGAGCATCTGCCCGTCCTCATATCCCCGCAAGACGGAAGCACCGCTGGGGCAGGTCGCCGCGCACGCCCCACAGCCCTGGCAGGCCGCATCGTCAACCATGATTGCCTCTTCCACGGCGTCCTTCCACCTCGCTCCATAGGGGCACGCGGAGAGGCACATCTCGCAAAGCGAGCACAGGCTGTGACGCACCTGCGCAACGACGCTCCCGCCCTGGAGCCTCCTGTGCGAAAGGATACGCAACGCACGCTGCGCGGCGGCTTCCGCCATGGCGATGGACTCGTCGATGAACCTCGGGGAGTGAGCGACGCCGCACAGGAAGACCCCCTCTTTCATGGAATCGACCGGCCGCCACTTGCGGTCCGCTTCTCTCAAAAAGCCGTTCCCGTCGGCCTTTACGCCGAAGATCCGCGCAATCGACGCGGTATCGTTCGGAACGACGCCGGTACCGAGCACCAGTACGTCC
>CAYOVG010000678.1:0-1818 GCA_964407285.1 uncultured Syntrophobacteraceae bacterium | reverse complement strand
ACCGCTACATCCAACTGGTCCTGCACCAGGGCGCCCTGCTCTTCCACACCGCCGCGGTGGCCGTGAACGAACGCAGCCTCGCGCTGGCGGGTTTTGCAGGGGCGGGCAAATCCACGCTGGCTCTGCACATCATGAGGCTCGGCACGGATTTCATCAGCAACGACCGGGCGATGGCGCGACGTGTCGGAGACCATCTCGAAATCCGGGGGGTTCCCAAGATGCCTCGCGTCAATCCCGGCACGGTGCTTCACAACGAGAGCCTCCGGCCCGTCATCGCGGAGTCGGAACGAGCCGTCTTCGAGGCCATGCCGCCCGAGGAACTGTGGAACCTGGAGCACAAATACGATGCGTTCATCGACGAATGCTTCGGTCCGGACCGGTTCAAACTCAAGGGCCGGCTCTCGCTGCTCGCCGTCCTCAACTGGCGCAGAAATTCGGAACCTCTCGGCATCCGTACCGTCCGCCCGCGGGAGCGCACGGACCTTCTGCCGGCATTCATGAAAGATGTGGGGTTGTTCTTCGAAGCCGATGATCCCGCCCACGAACTCGACTTTTCCGCATCCGCCTACCTCGATCTCCTGGACCATTGCAGGGTGGTGGAACTGACCGGAGGCGTCGATTTCGAAAAGGCGGCGCGGGAACTCCTCTCCATGATCGAAGAGGAGGGCCGCCTCCCCTGATCCGGCGGCGGGAAGATCGAACCGATGCCACCTTCCAGAGCAAGAATCAGTCGCGATGTCGAACTGCCCAACCGGGAGCGGCTCGAACTTTACCAGCGGGTGCCGGAACTGGGGCCGCGCGTTCTATTTTTCACTGGAGGCACGGCCCTGCGCGCTCTCAGCCGACGAATTGTCGAGTACACGCACAATTCCATCCACATCGTGACGCCGTTCGACTCCGGGGGCAGTTCCGCCGAAATCCGCAGGGCGTTCCAGATGTTGGCTGTCGGTGACCTGCGAAACCGCATCATGGCCCTTGCCGACCGGAGCGTGCTCGGAAACCCCATGGTCTTCGAGCTCTTCGCTTACCGGCTTCCCAAGGACGCGTCGCAGCAGGAGCTTCGGCACGAACTCCGGCAAATCGTGGACGGCAAGGCATCCCTGGTGCGCAGGGTAGCCAACCCCTTGCGTCAAATCATCAAGGCCCACCTGTCCATTTTCGTGGATCGCATGCCGGACGATTTCGACCTGCGCGGCGCATGCATCGGAAACCTGATCCTGACGGGCGGGTTCCTTGCTTTCAACCGGCACATCGATCCGGTCGTATATACTTTCTCCAAGCTGGTGGAGGCCCGCGGGGACGTGGCCGCGGTCTGCAACGAGGACCTGCACCTGGTGAGCGAACTGGAAGACGGCAGCCTGCTGGTGGGCCAGCATCGCATCACCGGAAAAGGGTGCGCGCCCATCGCTTCTCCCATAAAGAAAATCTATGCGACGAAGGACAAGACGAACCCGAAACCGGTTGAGGTGAAGCTTCGGGATAAGGTGAAGAGCCGTATCCTGCAAGCGGACCTGATCTGCTATCCTATCGGCAGTTTTTATTCGAGCGTCGTCGCCAATCTGCTCCCCCGCGGGGTCGGAGACGCCATTCGCTCCCGCGCCCGCCCGAAGGCGTACGTTCCGAACGCCGGCGTCGACCCGGAGGCGTTGGGGCTCGGGCTGCTCGACGCCGTGCGGGTCCTGCTGCACTATCTTCAGCAGAGTTGCAGTTCTCCCGCGCCGGTTGACGAATTGCTCAATACCCTGCTGCTGGACCCGAAGCATCCCGCGGCGCGGGACCGGGAGAACGTTTCACGTATACGGGAAATGGGGATACAGG
>CAYOVG010000677.1:0-1818 GCA_964407285.1 uncultured Syntrophobacteraceae bacterium | reverse complement strand
TGCGGCAGAAATGCTCCGTGATGGTGTTTCCGGAAGGCACCCGCTCTCTCGACGGGCGCGTTCATCCGTTCACCGACGGGGCTTTCCGGCTGGCTGTGAAGGCCGGCATCCCCATCCTGCCGATGGCCGTGGACGGTTCGCAGACGTGTCTTCCCAAGGGCAGTTGGAAATTCGGCAGGCCGCAGGACGTGCGTTTGAAGGTCTTTCCCCCGATAGAGACCACCGGCTTGGGCGCTGGAGACGTCACTGCGTTGCGGGACAGGGTGCGGGGCATGATAATCGAGCAGGTCGCCAGGTGGCGCGGCGTTGCTCCCGACGCCGTGGACGCCGCGATGTGAATGACGGAAATCGGAAGCCGGTAGTCGGAAATCGAAAGCCCGTAGTCGGAGTCGGAAGTCGGATGAATCCATTCCGGTCTCCGACCACCGGCATCTGTCGCCTCTGTGTTCTCCGTGGTTCCCACGCCGCCGCCCGCGAAACGGTTTGATCGAGGTCTGATCTCTGTTTGCGACGGACCCACGACCACCCCCCCAAACGGTCTAATCTCCGTTCCGGGGTAAACGCGCCGTCACTCGCGAAATGGCAGTAACTTTGGTGCGGTAAACGATGAATATGATCCTGGTCCATCCTCCGGTGGCGAAACCCTGTGAGCCGCCCGCCGGAATAGCGCGGCTCCTCGGAGTGCTGTCGCGCCGCGGAGTGCGGTGCGCCCTGCTGGATGCAAATATCGAGGGCCTGCTGGCTCGCCTGCGAGGGGCGGGAACCTGCCGTGCATCCGATACGTGGACCCGCCGCGCCGTCCGGAATCTGCCGCGCAATCTGGCCGCTCTTAGGGACCCGCGCACCTTCTGCAACATCGACCGGTACCGGCGCGCCGTCATGGATATCAACAGGCTTGCGGAGATGGCGGGCGCGTCGGACGCGGCTCGCGTCAGCCTGGCGAATTATCGGAGCCGGTCACTCTCCCCCGTGAGGAGTGAAGATCTCCTCCATGCATCCCGGCATCCGGAAGAAGATCCCTTCCACGACTACTTCGAGCTTCGCCTGACGGAAGCCGTCGAGCGCCTGCGGCCTTCGGTCGTGGGCTTTTCCCTGAACTTCCTGAACCAGGCGCTTTGCACCTTCGCCATGCTCGGTTTCCTGAGGCGAAGATTTCCTCGTGTGAAGCTGGTCCTGGGCGGAGGGCTCGTGACGTCCTGGATGCGGCGCCCCGGTTGGAGGAATCCGTTTGCGGGCCTCGTGGACGAGATGATCGCCGGACCCGGGGAGGCCCCCCTGCTCGCCATGGCGGGAATCGATCCCGCCGTCGCCCGCGACGAACGGCTCTGCGCTCCGGACTACGGCCCTCTGCCGATCGATGATTACCTCTCCCCCGGCCGTGTGCTTCCATTCAGCGCATCGAGCGGATGCTACTGGAACAGGTGCTCGTTCTGTCCGGAGAAAGCAGAGGGAAACCCCTATATTCCCGTGGCTCCGCGGAAGGCGGTTTCCGTCCTGGGCGGGCTGGTCGAGGGGATGCGGCCCTCCCTCGTGCACATCCTGGACAACGCCGTGAGCCCCGCGCTCATGAATGCGCTCATCGACATTCCTCCCGGAGCTCCCTGGTACGGCTTCGCGAGAATTACCCGCCGTCTTGCAGACCCGGATTTTTGTGTTGCGCTCAGGCGGTCGGGTTGCGTGATGCTCAAGCTCGGCCTCGAATCCGGAGACCAGGATGTGCTCGACCGGATGCGCAAGGGCGCGGACCTCGGAGTTGCGTCCATGGCTCTCAAAGCCTTGAAGGCGGCTGGAATCGGCACTTACGTGTATCTGCTCTTC
>CAYOVG010000676.1:0-1829 GCA_964407285.1 uncultured Syntrophobacteraceae bacterium | reverse complement strand
CTTGGGGAATTGTTTCACTTGTAGACTTGTATACAGGCTTTATTCTTTTTTCTGCTTGGATTGTGTTTAGAGAAAAGAACCCATTGGTATCTCTTGTTTGGGTTGTCGCAATGATGGTTTTAGGTTTCTTTACAGGTGCTTTGTATGTTTTTGTGGTGGCCTTTGCTTCTAAGGGGCGGCCGCCGGTTCACGGCTTCGCCGTGGCAGTCGGCAGTCGGCCGAAAAAAAATATCATGAAGCTGCGGGAGCGCCTGGAGGCGTCGTATCGGGACGCCCGGCAGAACCTGATCACGTCCGAGCTGCTGGACACCGTTTCCGGGTTCGAGGCAATCATGGAAAACTGAGCGGGCGGGGCGGAAGCGGTCTGTCACCGAGGGGGCCGGTCTTATCGCCGCCGGGCGAACAGGCGGGGATTGCTGTCGATGAACGCCCGGATCCATCGTTCCAGAAACGACGTGTTGCCGCTGGTTTTGAGATAGCCGTATCCCAGCACGGATATAATCAAGGCGCCCAGTGCGTCGACGATCAGGTCCCACATGGTGTCCGTCAGGCCGGACGGGTCCCCCAGCATCTCCTTCTGCATGTTCGTGCCGAGGAAGTAATCCGCAGCGAACTCGAATATCTCCCAGAGCGCGCCCATGCCCAGGGCGAAGAGGAAGGCGAAGAACGCCACGAAGCCGGGCTTCATCGACATGTCGATTTCTTTCATTTCGTTGAGGACGTGGACCAGCAGGAAGCCGATAATGCCGAGCAGGAATCCGGAGGCGGCGTGAAGCGCAATGTCCCACCACCAGAACCGGATGTAGTAGCCGCGGACCTCGCCGAGAAACAGTGAGGCGAAGACAAAGGCTATGGCCAGCAGCTCGAATTCGGGCGGGATGAATACGTCGAGGCCCCTTTTGAGAAACCGGGGGACCAGGGTTATGGCGATGATGCCGATGGTGATCAGCGCGTTCAGCCATTGCTGCTCCCAGAGGGCGGCCACGGCACCGGCAAGCAGGATGAGCTGCAGGACCAGGGTAAGGCGGCGGTGGATATGTTGTCCCATTCGGATACCTGAGCTCCATGTTTCTTCATCGCGGGAGGGGCATGTCGCCATGGGGGAGTGGAAATGATGACCCCGTACGGCTCCCGGAATGTCTGCAATCCGTTCTTGCGGACCGTGTGTATCCATTATATGCATGAACGGTGTTCCCCGGAAGGGGCATCCGCCGTTTCGGACACGGAAGGAACGGGGCGGGACGGTCGCCGTGCAGGATTTTTGCGTGTGAGCCGGAGAAAAAGGTGGTAATCTGCGGGGGACGATATGCTTCCGGACAGGCAGCCCACCGCAGGGGCGGCATCGCCGCGGCGCGCTGCATCCGTTCAACCGGCGGTCCGATGCCGAGGGACAGTGATGATTATCGCCTTTATTCTGAAAAAGTTCAGAGACGCGGCAACCGACCTGCTGCCCATCATCGTGGTCATCGGATTCTTTCAGCTCGTCGTTCTCCATCAGCCCCTGCCGGAGTTCGGGGATGTCCTTGCCGGCGCTCTGCTCGTGGTGGCAGGTCTCACCCTGTTTGTCCAGGGACTGGAAATGGGCCTTTTCCCCATCGGCGAGGCGATGGCGCAGGCCCTGGCCAGGAAGGGCAGCCTGTTCTGGCTCCTCTGCTTCGCCTTTGCCCTGGGTTTCTCGACCACCGTGGCGGAGCCGGCGCTCATCGCCGTTGCTGCTGAAGCCGCTGAAATAGCGGGACAGGGGGGGCTGATCGATTCGAGCCGCTCCTCCCTCGACCAGTACGCGCTCGGGCTGCGCCTGTCCGTGGCCTTCTCCGTCGGGCTCTCCA
>CAYOVG010000675.1:0-1831 GCA_964407285.1 uncultured Syntrophobacteraceae bacterium | reverse complement strand
TACAACGGCCCCATACATGGCAGATAACAATAAAGGAGGTTTTGTGAAAATCGCCTTGGCAACAGAATGCTACCCCTATATCGGAAGTACACCCGATATAGCGAACGGAGAGCCCCTGATCGAAGGTACGCGAATTACCGTTCGCTGTATCGCGGGGTACTACCAGATGGGCATGAGCGTGGATGAAATCCTGAATAGTTTGACACATCTGAGCCAGGCCCAAGTCCATGCGGCTCTTACTTACTATTTCGATCATCAAAAGGAGATCGACGAGGATATCTCGTCGGCATCCGACGAGGACTACTGGAAGCAGCGAGTAAAAAAAGGATAATCCGAATTGAAAATCAAATTGTTGCTCGACGAGGATGTTCATTTTGCACTGGCGGACTCCCTCCGGAAAAGAGGATACGATGCTTTGCACGTTCAGGACATGGAAAACAAGGGGCTATCCGACGAAGATCAGCTCAATGAGGCCATCCGGCAAGAAAGATGCCTTGTGAGTTTCAACATGAAAGATTTCATTTTGTTGCACAATCAATACGTAGAGGATGGTCGGGAACACTGGGGTATTATTGTTTCGAAGCAACGTCCTATAGGAGAAACTCTGCGATTGATTTTGAATACCGTTTCCAGGCTCAAATGCACGGAAATGAAAAACCGCCTTGAGTTTCTATAAAATCAGTGTCACCTGACCTATAAAAAAAGATCTCCCGCGCTGAGTTCGACGTCAAGCGGAAGGCCGCCTGATTCCCAGCTTCTTCATCTTGGCCTGCAAAGTGGTTCGCTTCAGTCCCAGGATTTCGGCTGCCCCGCCCTTGCCCGTGACGCGCCAGCCGGTTTTCTTCAAGACTCCCGTTATGTGGCCGCGTTCCGCATCCTCGAGGGTGAGATCACGCGAGGCTTCCGGCGCCGAAGCCAGGGGGGCCTGCACTTCGAGGTTTCTGCCGGAGCTTGCGATCATCGCGCGTTCGATCACGTTTCTCAGCTCCCGGGCGTTGCCGGGCCAGGGATAGCGCTGCAGGGCCTCCATGCCTTTGCGGGGGATGTGCTCGATCCGCTTTCCCATCTTTCTTTCGTACTGCCTAACGAAATTCCA
This sequence comes from uncultured Syntrophobacteraceae bacterium, assembly GCA_964407285.1. Lineage (GTDB taxonomy): Bacteria > Desulfobacterota > Syntrophobacteria > Syntrophobacterales > Syntrophobacteraceae > CAYOVG01. Next base: position 735 of record CAYOVG010000675.1, on the reverse strand, counting down.
GGCGAGCGGGGGAATGTCCTCCGGGCGCTCCCGCAGGGGCGGGACGGAGATGGGGAAGACGTTCAGCCGGTAGTACAAGTCCATTCGGAACCTTCCCTCGGCCACTTCGCTTCCGAGGTCCCGGTTGGTTGCGGCTACGATTCGCACGTCCGCGCGCAGGGGCCTGGAGGAGCCCAGCCGCTCGAAGGTTCCCTCCTCGAGAAACCGCAGCAGCTTCACCTGGGCGTCCGGCGGAAGCTCGCCGACCTCGTCCAGGAACAAGGTCCCCCCGTCGGCCGTCTCGAAGCGTCCCGCCATCCGGGTCAGGGCGCCGGTGTATGCGCCCTTCTCGCGGCCGAAAAGCTCGCTTTCGACCAGGGCGGGCGGAAGCGCGCCGCAGTTGACGATAACCAGGGGACGGTCCCTGCGGGCGCTCAGCCGATGCACCGCTTTGGCCACAAGCTCCTTTCCGGTGCCGGTCTCCCCCGCGACCAGGACGGTGGAATCCGTCCGGGCGACCTGCTCGACCTGGGTCAGGACGTGCTTCATGGCGCAGCTTCGCCCCACGATCTCCTCGTGCAGGTCCCGGAGTTCGACCTCCTCCCGGAGATAGACGTTCTCCATCTCCAGCTGCTCCCTGAGGCTTTCGATTTCGGATAGCCTTTCGCGAAGCCGCTCCTCCATTCGCTTGCGCTCGGTGATGTCGAGCGAAACGCCCATTATTCTTTCCGGCTCTCCGTTCGGACCGGCAATTCT
>CAYOVG010000674.1:0-1831 GCA_964407285.1 uncultured Syntrophobacteraceae bacterium | reverse complement strand
TTCTACCCGCTATGTTACTGTAGCCTTCTTGAAATTGTCCAGATGATTGTCTTTGCTCCGGTTTCCTACGAGATTTCCACCCGCTGCTTTGGGTATCGCCCGCGTATAGGCTAAATTCCGCGCATGTCCTATCCGTCCCCGGACCCTCTTCGCATCCTACCCCGCAAGACTCTCGAATTTGTGCGTCGGTGAAGGCGCTTCTCCGATATCCCCAAATGGCGGCGCCGCCGGCCAAAAAAGCGATCCCATGCAGTTTCGCGGGATCATTTCGACATAGCGAGTATAAACACCTGATAGATTAATCATCGGAATCTGATAGCCTAACATATACTATACCTTAGCTGAAGCTGACTTACGGATACATCCATATAACTATGCATGACATGCCACCCTAAAGGCAGCCCATGGAGGACTATGGTTCACTGAAGTAGTCTAAGTCAATCTTCTTGATATCATAATATGCTACCAGTGAAACCCCTACATTGTGGTCGATCATGAGTTGTGCAAAGGTCTCTCCATCTATCAGGACGATTCTGGTCTCTATGTTCGCCGCATAATCCACGGCCTCTTTGGAAAAGTTGGAGGTCGTTATGAATACCCCTTTCCTCGCCTTATGGCCTGCCAACGCACCGGCAAATTTCTGTATTTCCGGCCGACCGACCACTCCGTCCCAGCGTTTGGCTTGTATATATATCCTATCCAAACCCAGTCGGTCTTCTTTTATAATGCCGTCAACGCCGTTGTCGCCACTTCTTCCAACGGCTTTGCCGGCATCCTGTTGTGTGCCTCCATATCCCATGCCGACGAGCACATCGACCACAAGACGCTCAAAGAACACCGGTGAACAACCCTTAACGGCTTGGAGTATTTCGCCGGCCAAATTCTCTCGGAGTTTCTGGTAGGCTCTTTCCAACTGTTCCTCAGGGGATTCTTCGCTCTCGGGAGGTGGTTCGCCGGATTTCACAAGCTGTTTGACGAAAGATAAATTGATCTCCGGGGGGCTGTTCTTGAGAACATCGAGACCTCGGGGAGTAATACGAAGGTCTCCGCGTCGAGACACCTCCAGGAGACCGGCCTTCTTCAAATACGATCGAGCCCAACCCACGCGGGCGGCGAATCTGGGTATCCGGCGCTCCGAAAAGAAGTCACGGCGGTCTTCCTCGGTAAGCTTGAACTGATCCGCCAGGAACTCAACGGCATCCTGCGACGAATGCTCCCTACCGTCCCCCGCGAATCGAAGCAGAGGCAGCATGATCTTCTGATAATCCGGTATAGCCATGGGTCAGGACTCCTCTGATTTCCATCCGTTCCTTCATACTCGTCATGAAGCGGTTCCCGGACGACGCCGGAGGAAGCGCGTACCGGGGATTATTTGGGTGGAAGAGTTTCCACAAACCGCAGTGCCAAGTCGAGCCATCGCTTCAATGCGGTCCCTTTCAATCCAGGCGCTTCCACCATCACCCAGCCTTTCATGGGGCGCCCGGTCAGATCGAACGGTTGTATGTGAGGTCGGTTCAGCGCTTCGGAGGCCTGGTCTTTCCCCAGACGAAGGATCAGGCGGTTCTCGATCACGCCGCACATCATGTGGCCATGGATCAGATAACAAGTTCCACCGAACATCTTCCGCCGCGCAGCGCCCCAAAGGGAAACCACTTCCCCGACCCGGGAATCCAAAGCTTCGCTGTACCCCATGGGAATTCCTCCCGTTCAAACTCCAACGGACCGCTGCGGAGCCTTCGTCGCCACACACGGTTACAGCGGGTTTCGGGGCTGGACGATTTCCTCTCAGTTCAGACCACGGATCGCAACGCCTCGCCGGGTGATTCCCGCA
>CAYOVG010000673.1:0-1837 GCA_964407285.1 uncultured Syntrophobacteraceae bacterium | reverse complement strand
CGGGCCATCGCCCGCTCCCACCGCGATAGGTAGGACAGCGTCCGTCGACCCAGCGACCATTCGTCAAGGAATGCGACAGCCTGTCAGCCGAGGGGTGGGAGTGGAGAGAGGTAGGATCAAAGGGTGTGTAAATAGAGAGGCGACGTACCTTTCCGCTGAGGATTAACCAGCGAGTCCCGGGTTGCCACCCGGGGGAAAGGAACGTCGCCTCATGAGAAAGGATACCGCGAGACAAGGGAGTAGGTCCACCACGCCGACGTGGGAGGCGCTGGAGGACTTCGTGCGAGGGAAGGCCCAGGAGCTCATTCAACAGATCCTGGAGCAGGAGGTCACCGAGCTCCTGGGCCGAGCCAAGTCGGAACGGAAGACGGTCGTGGACAGCCCGGAGGGGTATCGGAACGGACACGGCAAGCCGAGGCACCTGGTCACGAGCATCGGGACGATCACGGTGCGGCGGCCGCGGGTCCGAGGCCTGGAAGAGCGGTTCGAGAGTCGAGTACTGCCGCTGTTTGCACGACGGACGAAGGAGGTAGGTGCCCTGTTGCCCGAGCTCTACCTGCACGGGCTTGCGGAGGGCGACTTCGAGTTGGCCATGCGTGGGTTGCTGGGCGAGGCAGCACCGCTGTCGAAGCCTTCGATGCGCCGGCTCCGGGAAGGCTGGACCCAGGACTTCGAGGCGTGGGGCCGGCGCTCGCTGAAGGACCGTGAGGTGGTCTACGTCTGGGCAGACGGGATCTACGTGAAAGCGGGGCTGGAGCGGGACAAGGCCGCACTGCTGGTGGTGATCGGAGCCATGCGGGATGGCACGAAGGAGGTCCTGGCCATCCTGCCAGGCTTCCGGGAGTCGATGGAGTCGTGGACGACGGTGTTCCGGGAGTTGAAGGCTCGGGGCCTCGGTGATCCCCGGCTCCTGATAGCCGACGGCAACGCGGCGATCTGGGCTGCGGCCCGGCAAGTGTGGTCGAAGGCGGGGGAGCAGCGGTGCTGGAATCACAAGACGAGGAACGTGCTGGACCGGCTTCCGAAGCGGGAACAGGCAGAAGCCCGGGATCTGCTCCGGGCCGTGGTCTACGCTCCGACCCAGGCGGCAGCGATGAAAGCCCGGGAGGCGTTCAGGAAACGCTACGGCCCGTGGTACCCGAAGGGCGTGGCGACCCTCGAGGAGGACTGGGACCGGCTGGTGACGTTCTATGACTTCCCTGAGGAGCATTGGAAGCATCTGAGGACGACCAACGTGGTCGAGAGCCCGTTCGCCTCCGTACGGCTACGCACGACGGCGGCGAAGCGGTTCAAGAGGGTCGAGCGTGCCACGGCCCTGATCTGGAAGCTCCTGATGGTGGCGGAGAGGCGGTTTCGAAAGCTCGATGCTCCCCACCTGCTCAGGGACGTGTTCGATGGCAGAAGATTCGAGGACGGAAAGCCTATCCTCGCCCAGCAGCGGAAGGCCGCCGCTTGAGACGTTTACACACCTATTGACCCAACCTCCCTTTACAGCATTGGCGCGTCTGGATCCTACTCCTTCGCATTGGAGTCCGAAGCATCCATCGCGCTCGGTCCCAGCGAGGCTGTTGTCGTTGCCGCGCAACCACTCCCGCCCTTCCGATGCGCCACCGGTACTTCATTCAGGTTCCCTGGCCGGAATACGAATGGCTTGAAATGGGCAGTTCCACAAAGCGTCTTCGGCTTTTACAACGGCAACAAGACTCGCAATGGGTTCCATCCTGGCGAGGACTGGCACCCCTTTGGGACATTCAGCGCACAAGCCGCGGGACAACCGGTCTTCAGCGTTGGGGACGGCGAAGTCCTGTACAAGACAACCCTTACGAAGAACAACCCC
>CAYOVG010000672.1:0-1837 GCA_964407285.1 uncultured Syntrophobacteraceae bacterium | reverse complement strand
AGAAGCCCTCGCGAAGCGCTCGCCCCGCTTGTTGGGGTCCTGAATTCATCGGCGAACAACACGAGTTCGCGATCTTCCCGCATAGCCCGGATGAACGGCTGGATGAAGCTCGACGCCACCGGGCCCCCATCGCCGAACAGGAGCGGCATGCGGCAGACGGCCGCACCGGGATGGCGTTTCATCATCCGCTCCTCGGCTTCTGCTTTCTGCTCACCGTAGACGCTGATGGGGGATACCGGGTCCTCTTCGGCGTAAGGGGCGCGAAGGCCGTCGAAGACCAGGTCCGTCGATGTGAACACGCACGGGATTCCATCGTCGGCGCACAAACCGGCGATGTTGACGGACGCGTCCACGTTTATGCGCCGGGATTCGGACGGATTCACCTGGCAAAAATTCGGGTTCGGCGTAGCCGCCGCGTGAATGACGGCGTCGGGGCGGACCTCGCCGAATATTCCCTTGAGGTCGTCGAAACGGGTCAGGTCCGCGCGCAGCATCGTCACGCCGGGTACGTCCGCTTTACGGGAGCGGAAGATGCCGTACACGCTCCAGGCGCCCGCATTCGCCGCGGCGCGGCAGAGGTTCCAGCCGAGGAAGCCGCCCGCGCCCGTGATCAGCAGTCTTTTCATGGGATGTGGAACTCCGGTTCCGTTGTCTTCGATTCCGCTTCCATTACCGTCGGTCCGCTCAGGTCCCGCAAATGGCCGACACTTCCACCATCACGTCTCTCGGGAGCCTCGATACCTCCACGGTCTCGCGCGCGGGCGGGGCCTCCTCGAAAAACTTCCCGTAGACCGCGTTGAACTTCGGGAAGTCCTCCATGTTCCTGAGAAAGCAGGCGCACTTGAGCACGTCTTTCATGGTCATGCCTGCTGCTTCGATGACCGCTTTCAGGTTCTTCATCACCATTTCCGTCTGCGCCTCTATTGCGCCGTCCACAATCTTGCCCGTTTCGGGGTCCAGGGGGATCTGCCCGGAGACGAAGAGGAGATTTCCGCAACGGATGGCCTGCGAGTACGGTCCGATGGCTTCGGGAGCCCTTTTCGTAGAGATCACTTGTTTCATATGGGTATTCCTCCTCATATGCAATCTAAGTACGGAGCTTCACGATTACGAAGCCGTTTGCGCGATTCTCCGTAAGGGTGCTTTCCTTCCCTGATAAACATCTTACCCATTCAACGGAACGGGTGGTGCTCAGGCGGAAGCCTCGATCCTTTTGACGGCGGCGGCGGCAGCCTTTCGGACCTCCTCCCGCCTGTCCGCCATGCATGCCCGAAGTGGTTCAAGCGCCTCGCGGCTTCCGATTTTCCCCAGCGCCTCCGCCGCGCCGGCGCGCACCCGCGGGTAGTCGTCCCCGAGCGCATCGACGAGCGCCGCTACCGCGCCGGCCGTAGCGGCTCCGGCTCCGGCATTTCCGGCTTCGCCCAGCGCCTCGGCGGCATGCATGCGAATCCGCCAGTCCCGGTCCCGGAGAACGGCTGCCAGATGCGGCAGGGCGGCCGGACCGAGCGCCGCGCACTTCTTCCATTCGCCCCTGGCGATGCGGTAGAGCGCTTCGAGATCGGGACCGGCGGGCTGCCGGTCGATGGCATCCAGGGCCGCGGCTGCCGCGGCCCGCACGGTCGCCTCGTCGTCACTCAGCAGGGCGGTGAGCGGTTCGACGGATGGACTCCCGATTCTGCCCAGGGCGTCCGCCGCCGCCTTACGCAAGAATTCATCCCTGCTCCGGATCAGTCCGGCAAGCGCCGGGACCGATCGAGGGTCTCCCAGTTTCCCCAGGGACACGGCTATATGCTCGACGACATCCCGGTCCGGTTCACTTCCCAGAGACGCGATCAAC
>CAYOVG010000671.1:0-1841 GCA_964407285.1 uncultured Syntrophobacteraceae bacterium | reverse complement strand
TTTCCCGATGCCTCGGGCCGCCCGCCGCTTCGCGGCGGACCGCCCGAACTCGATGAGCCGGGTCTTCTCCGGGTGCAGTTCCAGAGAGAACTTGGCCAGCCGCTCGCGCAGCTCGGCCAGGAATCTCTCGGCGTCGGCCTTGCTCTCGAAGCCCACGATGAAGTCATCCGCATACCGGACGATCATGATCTCGCCTCGGGCCTGCTTCCGGCGCCACCAATGCGCCCACAGATCGAACGCATAGTGAAGGTAGATGTTGGCCAGAAGCGGCGAGACGCTGCCGCCCTGGGGTGTCCCTTCCTCCACCTGGTGGATCTTCCCATCCTCCAGCACGCCAGCGGTCAGCCACTTCCGGATGAGCCGCACCACGCGCTGGTCCGCGATCCGATGCTCGATGAACTTCACCATCCATTCGTGGTTGATGGCATCGAAGAACCCACGAATGTCGGCATCGAGCACCCAGTTCACCCTCTTCTTTTCGATCCCGACGGCGAGCGCATCCAAGGCGTCATGCTGACCGCGCCCGGGCCGGAACCCGTAGGAGAAACCGAGGAAATCCGTCTCGTAGATCCCGTTCATCACCTCGACGGCTGAAAGCTGCACCAGCTTATCCTCCAGCGTTGGCACGCCGAGGGGCCGTTGCTTCCCGTCAGCCTTCGGGATGTAGGTCCGCCGAACCGGCTTGGCCCGATATCCCCCACGCCTCAGCCGGTCGGAAAGATCCTGGAGATTATGCGCCAGGTCCGACCCATACTGAGTCCACGTCACCTCGTCCACCCCCGGGGCCGCCTGCCGCTTCAGGCGGAAGTAGGCGTCTCTCAGGGCATGGACATTGGCGATATGGTGAAACAGAGCGGTAAATCGTGTCTCCTTATCCCTCCTTGCAGCTTCACGCACCCGTTTCCACGCTTGTTGCATGCACTCCCGGCTCTGTGTCCGGAGCATGGTTTGTGGATTCAGGTTCCCCTTGGGCCGTCCCCTTCCCTCCACCGCCTCCGCAGCGGGTCGCCCCGCGTTGTTCGGCGGCTTCGTTGGTACTACGGGTCGGTCCGACTTCCCAGGGTCGTTCATCACCGGCTTCGTTCCTAGTGACTTCCCGGCGCGTTCCGTGACGCCATGCTTCACGGACGGCCCTGGGATCTCCCGGTTCTCGCGCGGAGTGTGTTTGTGCATGCTCAGGTTCTCTCAGACCGCGTGGGGTCCATCACCGCCTCGCGTGGATATTTCGGCGGTGACGATGTTGCCTTCCGCTGGGGCAGAGCACGTCGGCACCCCAAACTGCCCAGATTTCGCGGCTCCATAGCCCGGCCTGCACACCCCCCTGTCAACGCTTCACCCCTGCCGTTACCGGCAACGATGCATGACTCGGGGCCGATGTGGTTCGCTACTCCTTCCATCGTCTGGACTTTCACCAAAACACTCCGCCGGTTTATCCCGGCGCACCGGCCCCCGCGCGCGGCGCGGGGGCGCCCAGGTTTACGAGGATTTGACTTTCCATACTAATCCGTGTATTTTTTAATCAAACGATACGTGCAAAGGAGACTGCCGATGTTTGCCAAACTTACCCTGCGTCTCGAGAAAAATGTGATTGAAGATGCCAAGGACTGGGCGGACGAAAACCAGATTTCCCTGTCCAAGGTGGTTTCAATGGTTTTCAAGAGCCTTGGCAGGAAAAGAACCCAGGTCTCTGAACTCACCCCGTGGACCAGGAAACTCATGGGCATCGCCAAAGAAAAGGGCCGGAACCCGCCCACTGACAAGGAAATTAAGGAATCCCACATCGACTATCTTGAAGAAAAATACAAATGAAAAAACGGGTCCTGTTCGACACGGACGTTATC
>CAYOVG010000670.1:0-1851 GCA_964407285.1 uncultured Syntrophobacteraceae bacterium | reverse complement strand
AGCAGCTACGGCAAGTGGGGCCGAAAATGACCTTTACCTTAAGTCAACGCCATTGGTATGCGCTTGGGTGAACTCCTTGCAGTTCAATGGGGAGACATTGACTGGCATGGCAAATTCATCCGAGTGTGCCGATCATACAAGAATGGGCGAGTGAATCACCAAGACTGGGAAGGCCAGGAATGTGGATATGTCCGATCAGTTAGTGGAGGTTATGAGGAGGCTACACGTCCAACGGAAAGAAGATGCATTACGGAATGGCGGTGAAATGATCGAGACAATCTTCCACAGAAACGGGCAGTACATGGAACAAAACTACATCAGGTGGGTATTTAAGCGGCTCCTCTCGAAAGCGGGACTCAGGGAGATCCGTGTTCATGACATTAGGCACACTACCGCAAGTCTCCTCCTGAGCGATGGGGTTAGTCCTGTGTACGTTAAAGAGCAGCTTGGGCACACCAGCATCCAGATGACCGTTGACATCTACGGGCAATTGATTCCGAACAGCAACCGCAAGGCCATCAACGGGCTTGATACGCAACCAGCACAAATGAAAAAGGCATAACCTTAACGGTTATGCCATGCTACAATCAGGTGGTGCCGAAGCGGGGACTCGAACCCCGACAGCCGTACGGCCACTAGACCCTGAACCTAGCGCGTCTACCAGTTCCGCCACTTCGGCAGGCGAACAAACCAATTGCAATCAAAGTGATAATAACCTATACTAAAGTGTTGCTTTCGTCAAGCGCTATTTTTCCTAAATCGAAGGGATGAGTTGCTCTTTATGAAAATTATTTCAGGTCTGGAAAACATACACAAGCAAATCAAGAGGCCGGCCCTCACCATAGGCAACTTCGACGGCGTCCACCTGGGGCACAAGGCCCTTTTCAACAGGGTCAAGGAATGGGCAAAAGTCCTCGACGGGGAATCCGTCGTTATGACTTTCGACCCCCACCCCCTCCAGGTGCTGTCGCCTCGCAACGGACCGGCTTTCATTACTTTGCACCAGCAGAAGCTCGACCTCATCGCATCCTGCGGCATCGACACCACGATCGTTGTGCCGTTCTCCAGGGAATTCGCCCAGATCTCGGCGACGGACTTCGTCAAGGACATTCTCGTGGACAGGATCGGGGTCAAAGCCATAGTCGTCGGCTACGACTACCGCTTCGGCCGCGACCGGGAGGGCAATATCGATTTCCTCAAGAAGATGGGCGACAGCAACGGCTTTCAACTGGAAGTCGTCTCGGGAATCGAGATGGAAGGCACGGTTGTGAGCAGCACCGTAATCCGCAGGTTCATCTGCGATGGGCAACTCAAGGAGGCCTGCCGGCTCCTGGGCCGCCCCTATGAGGTTTCGGGCGCCGTGGTTCGAGGCCGTGAACGCGGCGGACGCATGCTTGGCTTTCCCACCGCAAACGTTGTCATGGCCTCACAGGCATCGCCCAAACCCGGCGTCTACGCCATGGAGGTCGAACTGGACGGGAAAACGTACTTCGGGGCCGCCAACCTCGGGTACAATCCCACCTTCGGCGACACGGACCTCTCTCTTGAAGTCCATATCCTGGACTTCGATGCCGATATCTATGGAAAACAGATCACAGTGCGCTTCATAGACCGGCTACGCGATGAGAAGCGCTTCTCCAGCCTCGCCGAGCTGTCCGCCCAGATCCAAAGGGATGTCGAAAAGGCAAGGGAGATTCTGACCGCCCGGAACGTGCCGGCAGAGTGTTTGAAAGAGTGCGCCGGCAAGGAGCCGCCGGCTTCCTGCATTCTCTGAGCAGGCAATTTGGGAAGCTTCGGCCCGGCCGAACCGCGCTCAACACAGGAAAGCGGCAGACACAACCGAAAAACGGG
>CAYOVG010000669.1:0-1876 GCA_964407285.1 uncultured Syntrophobacteraceae bacterium | reverse complement strand
CCCCATCTGGATGCCCACCAGCCGTCCCTCGCCGTTCCATCCGCCCGCCCGCAAGAGCGCGCGGGCAGTATCGCGTTCCCGCGGGCCGGGGCGCAGGTAGCCGTCCACGGGACGATGCGGCGCGCCTCCCATGGCGACCTGGATATCCACCAGGTTGAAGAGGTTCTCGGTCCTGCTTTCCGCGATGGAGAAAAGATACTTCGACCAGTTGCCGAGGGTGCGGATTTCGCCTGGAACGGTCGAGACGCGCCCGGATTTCACGGAGGAGGGGACTTCGCTGCAAATGACGCCGGAAGCGACGTCATGGGTAAGATTGACGATGCGCCCGTAGGGTTCGCGCAGTTGAGGCGCGGCCAGGAGGTCCCGGACCGCCGCCGTGGACCCGTTTGCGGCCTCGTGGAGCATGCTCGAGTAGTCCCGGTCCGCGAGGGAGAGGATGCGGTCGATGAACGGAGTCCCCTTGATGAGTTCAACCGCCTCGGCCACGGCGAGCACGGTGATCTCGCAACCGGGGTCTTCCTCCTTGAGCCGTTTCAGGAGAGGCAAGGTCTGGACCCAGTCCCCCATCCGGCACATCTGGATGATCAGTATCTTTTCGTCGGTCGGCATATCGTTCTTCTTCTCACGGGAGGTTCGCGATCACCTGTTCCATCCGTCTCCTGATGGTGTGCCGCTCGATGACCTTGCACCGCCCGTTTTCCGCCATTCGTCTGCGCTCGGCCTCGTTCGACAGGTAGTATTCCACGAGCGACGGGACTTCCTCCACGCGGCGGTAGCAAGCCAGGTCATCTCCCGGCGCGAACAGATCTTCCAGGTCGCCGGAATGCTCCACCAGCGCGAATCCCCCGCACGCCAGGATGTCGAAGACCCTCATGGTGACGATATCCCGCTGGTAGATGCGGCCGATGTCCAGGTTGACGCGCGAAGCGTTGTATATGTACGTGAGTTCGGTAAAATGGCCCGCGTTGCGGCAGTATTCGATCCCCGCGGGCAGAACGCAACGCCACCCCTCGTCGCCCCATACCCTGACGGTCCTCCCCGCGCCGGCTAGGCCCGCAAGGGTGGACAGGACCAGTATACGCCTCAGGCTCGCCGCCCGCTCGGCGGCGCAAACGGTAAGATCCACCAGCCGGCCCTCGCCGTCGCGAACCACCGGGGACCGTCCCGCCATGCGGCCCCTGAAAAAGTCCTCCATGATGTAGGAATCGGGATTCTGCGCCTGGCGCTCGACAGCCTCCCGCAAAACGGCGGCGTAATCGATTCCGGCGCCGTCCACACCTCGCCCGCCGTGCTCACCCTCATCCCGTCCCGCCGGATGCGCCAAGTTCCGGGTCAGCACGCCGTAGAGCCGCGCCAGGTCTTCCGCCTGCTCCGCCATGGAAGTACCGACAAAGGACACATCCGCCCCATACGCGTTCAGTTCGCCGGGCCCGAGGGCCAGGGGGCGCCTCCGCTCCGGGTTGGCCGCAAGCGGCAGGTACTCCACGCGGTGAAATCCCGCTTCGCGAAACCTTGCGACGTGAGCCTTGCGGTACGTGTAGATATAGGTATGGGGATAGCGCTTCCCGCCGGTCGCCAGCCGCTCTATGGTCGGATCGATCTCCCAGACGACGCACGGAATTCCCATGCTTCGGCAAAGGGAGGAGAGGCCGTGGCGGTAATTGATGGACACGACCACTCGAGGGGCGAATTCGAAGAGCTTGCGGATGTCGGCCTCGCTGTCGGATACCGACAGGCCCCAGTGAAGGGTTTCCAACCCCATCTGTCTGAGGGCGTCGACCACATCCTCCGTAAAGAGTCCTCCGGCCACCACGGCGGCGCGCCCGTAACGCCCTTCAAAACCGTGCTCCTTGCGCGGTTGCGGTCCGGCTTCGAC
>CAYOVG010000668.1:0-1876 GCA_964407285.1 uncultured Syntrophobacteraceae bacterium | reverse complement strand
TGCCCCTTTGCCTGTACTACTTCCACGGTATTTCGGCGGCCGGGTTCGTCGCAAACATCGTACTGGTGCCGCTGGTGGGTTTCGCCGTGCTCCCGCTGGGGCTGCTGAGCCTCGCGGTATTCGCCGTGCACGAACGGGCGGCCGTTCCCGTCCTGCTCCTCGGCAACTGGTTCCTGGAGCGCTCGCAGGACCTGGTCCTGTGGTTCAGCCGGTTGTCGTGGGCGTACTTCTGGGCCGGGGACTTCCCCGCGCGCCAACGATGCGGCATTGTGCGTGTCCCAGTCCTTTGAGAAGCAACAGGTCTTGCGCACCTTGCGTGCATTCTGATGGCGATCGGCGCCATTGTTCCGTTCCACAAAGGACGTATTGATCGTCTTGCCGGCCGTGGAACCGCCAAGCAGGGTCAGTAGCGCCATCGCCGTTCCGAACACGACGGTGCGCTCCACCTGGACCACCCGGTTTTTCTTCCTCGTTTTACGCACCGCGGCATAGCATAGGTCCCGCGGCATAGCCTTCTTGGGTTTGGGCTTTCTGTCCGGCCCCGTACGCTTGGGTTGGGGGAGCTCCCGTGCATAGACCTGTTCAATGGCGGAGGTATAAGGAGCATGCTCATCACTGGCATGGAAGATGTCCGTACGCCCACCGGTGCGTTTCTTGACATCCTCAATGAGCTTGAGGCAATTGTCCGCCGTTCTCTTCCCGGGCGCAAGACCGAGCAAGAGTCTACTCTCGGCATCGACAGCCGTGTGGTCCCAGTTCGGACCGCAGCAGGGCTCTTTCGAGTCGTCCTCCTCGTTTTCCTCTTTATTGCCCACAAAACCCCACTTCTCATCGAGTTGGACTTCCTTGGTCCGTGGGGACTCGCCGACCAGTTCATCGTGCATCGCCACCGCATGGGCTCCGGCCACACGCACATAGCGAGTGACGGTATTTTTATCCACCCCGATCAGGCGGCCCGTCGGTCTGGTCCCACAGCCTTCCCGGATGTGACCGGGCACCGAGAGGACCTTCTCCTTACCGAGCCTGCTTTGCTCCAATACTGTTCCCTTTCGTTCGGAGAAGCGGGCTTTGCAGGTGCGGCAAAAGATCATCCGAATCCGCTTGCCTCGTCCACTCCAACCCCGGAAAGATAAGTCAGCCTTGGCTCGAACCCCATGATCCGCACATTCTTTGTTCCGGCAACAGAATTGGTCAATCGGCTGCATGGTTCACCTCTCACTAGCGGTCTCCCTTCAACCTTCGACCTCTGTCCCTACATGTCAATGCGTTGCGCCTTCCTTTATGCTAATCCCAGACACCACCGAAAATTCGTGAGGGATGCAATTGAACGCTGGATTCACCCCGTGGAAACGGCTTTTAGGTGCGACGGCGGTACCGGAAATTCGAAACAGTCGCGGCTGCAAAGCGCTCCCACAGAGGGGTCGGCTCCTCATACGAATTTTCAGACAGCTTCCAAAGACCGCGTAAGCTTGGGTTCGTCGAATTGTGAGCTACTCTGAGGATGATCGAGAACAAAGATTTTCTACTTGTCGCTCAACCGACTCTCCACTATAACGAGGAAAGACCATATTGGCGTGCTCCTGTAATGTTCACAATCTCAAAGGAGATTCAACAATGCTGTTGGAATACATTCAAATCGCATTGCGCCATGCAAAGTACGAGATACTTCCCGACGATGGCAGCTACTACGGTGAGATTCCGGAATGCAACGGCGTTTACGCAAATGCTGAAACGCTTGAGGATTGTCGCGAAGAATTGAGGCAGGTATTAGAGGAATGGGTTCTGTTTCGTGTCTATAAGAATCTCACTCTGCCTGTAATCCAGGGCAATCGCATGATTTCTAGGTGCTGAACAAGACCCTGGCGAGGTATCGGTC
>CAYOVG010000667.1:0-1889 GCA_964407285.1 uncultured Syntrophobacteraceae bacterium | reverse complement strand
CTTCCGGTACTGGTTATAAACAGCAGGTTCATAAAATCATTCGTTCCTCTTATGGCAACCATTATCGGCGTATGGTTCCGAAAATCCTTGATGCGCTCACTTTCTGCTCTGGCAACACACAGCATCGGCCCGTGCTGGAGGCCTTAGAATGGATTCAAAAGAATCGGGACCAATCTAATCGCTTCATCTCGCTGGACGAAGGGATTCCGATAAACGGTGTCATTCGCAAACAACTGCTAGAAGTGGTCATAGAAGAGGACGGTCAAGGCAGGGAGCGAATCAACCGGATAAACTATGAAATCTGCGTCCTTCAGGCTTTGCGTGACAAACTTCGCTGCAAAGAGATCTGGGTGGTAGGCGCTGACAAGTTCCGCAATCCGGATGAGGATCTACCAGCAGACTTTGAGGACAAGCGCGAGGACTACTACCTCGATCTTGGACATTCGACAGACAGCTCAGAGTTCATCGAGAACATTCAGGAGCAGATGCGCTCGGCTCTTACCGAGCTTGACGAGGGCATTCCGAGAAATCAGAAGGTTCGGCTTCTCAATAGAGGTAAGAAGAACATATCCATCACACCTTTCGAAGCCCAAGAAGAACCGCCAAGCCTTACCGCGTTGAAACGGGAAATCGCTGGACGGTGGCCAATGACCAGTTTGCTCGATGTGCTCAAAGAAGCGGATTTGCGAGTTGGCTTTACCGATCATTTCAAGACTGTTGCTGATCGGGAGATTCTGGATCGGCAAAGCCTGCAACGCCGCTTGCTGCTCTGTCTTTACGGCATGGGAACCAACACCGGCTTAAAACGAGTCAGCGGCAACCGTCACGGCATCAGCTACAAAGAGCTCCTGCAGGTTCGGCGGCGCTATATCCACAAGGCGGCACTACGTAATGCCATCGGCCAGGTCGCCAATGCCATCTTTGGTATTCGTAACCCCGAAGTCTGGGGTGAAGGCTCCACCTCCTGCGCCTCCGACTCCAAAAAGTTCGGTTCCTGGGATCAGAACCTGATGACGGAATGGCATATCCGCTACGGTGGTCGCGGGGTGATGATCTACTGGCATGTGGAGAAGAAATCGACCTGCATCTATTCCCAACTGAAGCGTTGCTCTTCCTCGGAAGTCGCCGCCATGATCGAAGGGGTACTGCGGCACTGCACCGAGATGACCGTCGACCGGCAGTATGTCGATAGCCACGGTCAAAGCGAAGTGGCCTTCGCTTTCTGCCACCTGCTCGGCTTTGATCTGCTGCCGAGGCTCAAGGCTATTGGCACACAGAAACTCTATCGTCCAGACAGCGAGAATGCGGGGGGTTATCCGCACCTGGACTCGATCATGACCCGCCCCATCAATTGGGACCTAATCAGCCAGCAGTATGATGAGATGATCAAATACGCCACGGCACTGAAACAAGGGACCGCCAACCCGGAAGCCATACTACGACGCTTCACTCGCAACAACATTCAGCATCCGACTTACCGGGCGCTATCCGAGCTTGGCAAAGCGGTCAAGACGATTTTCTTGTGTCGGTATCTCGGCTCAGAAGTCTTGAGGCAGGAGATTCACGAAGGTTTGAACGTGGTTGAGAATTGGAACAGTGCCAATTCCTTTATCTTTTATGGCAAAGGCGGCGAAGTCGCTACCAATCGCCTGGAGGATCAGGAGTTGTCTGTTCTGGCGCTGCACTTGCTGCAAATCTGCCTGGTCTATGTCAACACGCTGATGATCCAGCAGGTTTTGACGGGACCAGCTTGGCACTCACGGATGAAGCAGGAGGACTACCGGGCCTTGTCGCCGCTGATCTACAATCACATCAATCCTTACGGCATCTTTGAACTGGATATGGATCTACGGTTGCCGATTGAGTTCGCCGCATAAGGGCTAGGCCTT
>CAYOVG010000666.1:0-1894 GCA_964407285.1 uncultured Syntrophobacteraceae bacterium | reverse complement strand
GTTCTGGGCGAGCCTTCGAAACATCAGGAGACGGTGGATTGCCTGATCGGTCCCGATCGCAACTCCCGGACGAAGCCCTGCTGGAAGCCTCAGGCAACGGGGACCGGCAGGCCTTCGGCGAACTCGTCCGGCGGCACCAGTCCTGGGCCTGGGGTGTGGCCTGCCGTTTTCTCGGCTCCGGGAACGATGCCGAAGACATCGTCCAGGCCGCTTTCATCAAGCTGCTTGCCGCATCGGGTCGATACCGCCGCACCGCGCGTTTCAAGACATTTTTCCACGTCATCATATCCCGTCTCTGCCTGGATCACGCCAAAAGGAAGAAGCCCGCACAGGCCGACGATTACCCGGAAATGGCCGACCCGGCCCCCGGACAGGAGGAGGCGTTGATAACGAGCCAGAACGCGGCCCGCGTGCGCCGGGCATTGGATTCCCTCCCCCCCAGGTCTCGCATGGCCGTCGTACTTCGATACTACGAAGGACTCGGTTATGATGAAATGGCAGCGATTCTTGAGACGTCGCGCAAGGGAGTCGAGCGGTTGTTGTCCAGGGGACGCGAGGCGCTACGGGAGAAACTCGTATCACGCTGAACTTTTTTCGATCGAAGGCGGGGGTTTTCCGGACTTGGGTCGTTTAATGAAAATGAGGTCCACGCACATGCATTGCCGAAATTGCCATACACGTCTTTTCGCTTACCTGGACGGTGAATTGTCCGGGCGGGAGCTGTGGGACATGAAACGCCATCTCGACGGTTGCGCATCCTGCCGCGCACACCTTGCTGAGTTGGAGGCTTTGGAAGCACCTCTAGCCTCTCTGGACACTCCGGAGATGCCGGGCGATCTGGAATTTCGGATCATGGCCAGGGCCTCACGAGAGTATTTCGATACCCGGGACAAGAGCCGTTTCCGGGATATTGCACGCAGGTGGCTGGGGATGACCGTCACGGCATCCGCCTTGGCTATCGGCCTGCTTCTGGGAGGGTTGCTCGGGTGGAACAGCCACGGCGAGCCGGTTTCGGAACGGACAATAGTGCAGACGGAGAATGCGGTCTTCGCGTCCCTGAGCGCCGCTCCAGGCGGGTCGATCGAAGCCGCAGTGCTGGCCGGATTCAGCGACGGGGGGAAGTTGTAAAACATGCATTATCTGAAGCGATCATTACTGGCCCTGTCAGTGGGATTGAACATCGCCTTCGTTTTGTTCTGGGGCATGCAATATTTTCAAGGACAAGATCCGGCGTCGCCAGGATCTTTCCGCAGCTCGGGAGACCAACTCCTTGCGGGACGGTATGAGGGCGTCCAGGTGACTCCCGAACAATGGAAGGTACTGGAGCCCTATGCCTTGGCCTTCAAGACCAACACCGACCGCATCCGCCGGGAAACGATGCAGTTGCGAAAGCAGTTGCTTGAGTTGCTGGCCAAACCCGTTGCCGATGAAGAGGCGATCCGAGTCATTCAGCAAAAGATTCTTGCGAACCAGGGTGGCATGAAAGACGAGGTCCTTCGTCTCCTGCTCCATGAGAAAAGCGTGTTGCGGCCGGATCAGTTTTCCGGGTTGATCCAGGCGATTCGGGATTACGGAGGCCGCAGGCCCGGATTTGGGATAATGACCGGAGGAAAACCGGAACGGGATTAACGGCATGGCCGGGGAATGCCCTTGGGCCATGCATACAGGAGAAAACCATGTCGCTGATCGAACTGAACAGCATTTCGAAAAAATACCTGACGGGGGAGGTCGAAACCGAAGCCCTGAAACAGGTCACCGTCTCTATAGAAAAAGGAAAACTCGTCACGTTCGTCGGGCCTTCGGGCAGCGGCAAGACCCCTCTGCTGAACATCATCGGCTGCATGGACAAGCCGTCGTCCGGGCAGGTCCGGGTGCCCGGCACCAGGGTGGACAC
>CAYOVG010000665.1:0-1896 GCA_964407285.1 uncultured Syntrophobacteraceae bacterium | reverse complement strand
CGGGTCCACGGCGAGGACCGAGACGGTCAAGTCCGGCGCAACGCGCACCGGCAGGGAGACCCACAGGGCCGGGATCAGGGAAGGCGAAGCCACGATTCCCGTGGTGGAAGAGGAACTGGCGATCGGGAAGCGCGAAATCGAACGAGGAGGCGTGCGCGTTCACACTTACGTGGAGCAGCAACCGGTTGAGCACGACATAAGGCTGCGCAGGGAAGAGGTTCATGTCGAACGACATCCGGTGGATCGCCCCATCAGCGAGGCCGACCTGGAGAAGGCCTTCAGGGAGGAGAGTTTCGAACTCCGGGAGACCGAGGAAGAAGCCGTGGTTTCGAAGAAGGCCCGGGTTGTGGAGGAAGTCACGATTTCGAAGGACGTCGAGGAGCATAAGGAAACGGTCCGCGATACCCTGCGCCACACCAGGGTGGATGTGGAGGAGACAGGGGCGATAAGAGACTTCGACGCAGACCGGGATTACTACGAAAAGCACTACAATTCCCAGTTTTCCCGTTCGGGGGCTAGCTTCAGGGAATTCGAGCCCGCCTACCGTTACGGGTACAACCTTGCATTGGACAGGCGGCATCACGGACGCAGATGGGAAGAGGTCGAACCGGAAGCCAGGAACCGCTGGGAGTCCGAACACAAAGGCTCCTGGAGCAAGTTCAAGGATGCCGTGCGCTACGGTTGGAACAGGGCGACGAAATAGCGACCGGGGCGTCGAAGCGTAGCAGTTCGCTGCTTTCCGGCACATAACGGTGGAGCGGGGCGTTGTCCCCGCCCCGGCCCTCATGGAGAGGACGCCCCCCACTCCACCGTTACCCCTTGTCAACATTTACATTCCGCCCATGCGCTCCCGGGCGGAAACTCCACAATCGAACCGATGCGGAGCCATCTCACGGTCGGCGACCACCTCGACGCCTGTCATTTTCCACTTATCCCGCCAGTAGGAAACATTGCACCGGCCCGGACCGACAACCTCGCTGATGGAGCAGGCCGGTACGCGAAGCGTCAAACGTTCTCCGGCGGCATCTCTCCTTCCCGAATCCCGCAGACATTCATCCACGCGGTTTCTCCACCAGCGCACCCGCGCCAGGTACCCGAAAGCGGGATGGCGAGGACCGGCCAGGACGGCGCCGGGTTTCTCGAGTCCGCGGTCCGCGTGGAGCCCCATGCGGGCGATGGGGATATCGGCCCGCAGGAAAGCATCATAGGCGGATGCGCACCAGTCGAGGGCTTCATCGAGCCCCAGGGGACGGTAGCCGCCGGCGAGGAACAGGCCTGCAAGGGGCGTGTCCCTCAACACCAGCGTGGGATATATTCGAACCAGGTCCGGTTTCATGGCTGCCGTGCGGGAAACGGATTCCAGGAACCGTTCGCGGGTATCTCCCGGAAGCCCCGCCATGAGCTGAATCCCCAACCGCCATCCGTTCTTCCGCACCAGCGAGGCGGCATTGAAGACCGCTTCCGGCGAGTATCCCCTGCGGCTTGCGGCCAGCACGGCGTCGGAGAGGCTCTGCACGCCCAGTTCCACCGTTCTTACCGGGTAACCCGCCAGCAGGGCGCGCACCCGCGGCGTGATGCGGTCGGGCCGAGTGGAAAACCGGATGCCGTCGAAAACGCCTCGTTCCACCCATGGCGTCACGGTATCGAGAATTCGACGAAGCACAGGGGACGCAATGGCGGTGAAGGTCCCCCCGTAGAAGGCGATCTCGCCGGGGTGAGTACAATGCTTCAGTAGCCCCGCCAGTTGCTCCTCGAAGCTCGACAAGACAGCGCGCTCCCCCCCTGCCCCATCGTCCTGCCGTTCGTCCCCGCGCCGGCCCGAAGCGCCGGCGCCCGACACCGGAGGCGCGGATGCCACCGCCTGCTGATTACAGTACACGCACTGAAACGGACAAC
>CAYOVG010000664.1:0-1905 GCA_964407285.1 uncultured Syntrophobacteraceae bacterium | reverse complement strand
TCCCTGCTGAATTCCCTGCCCCCTCTGTCCGACGGACCTTCATCCGGCGAGGTCCGCGGGAATTCCTCGGACTTCAAGTCGGCCTTCGAGTCCGCCATGATGGGTAAAACCGGCTCTTCCTCCACATCCGCCCCAACTTCCGGGAACCCCCCGTCCGCTACGGCCGGCGTGCCCGCCGCACTGTCCTCTACCCCGCTCATGCAGCCGAAAGCCGTCTCCCCCGGTTCCGTCAAAAATGCGGCGGCAGCCTACAAGCAGCAGGCGGAGATGGTCAAGTCTCCCGGAAACTCTCCCGCCAGGTCGCCCGATCAGATGAGTGGACTCGAAAAGTACAAGGAGGATCAGCTCCTGCGCAATCCCGGCGGCAAGCACTACGACCTCGAGAAGAAAGAATTCATTGCCGACCCCGAGTACCAGAAGTCGTTCATGGGGCGTATTCGGAAAGACCTGTCCGACGCCTTCGGAAACCTGAAAAACATGTTCAGCAACCTGTTGTTCGGGTCCAGGATCTGTTACAGGGATAAAGACGACAATATCCGGGAAGCGACCCAGAGGGGAATGGTGGGCGCGGTATGCGACTTTTTCAAGAACTTCGGCAGTGCGCTCACATTCGGTCTCTGGCATCCCGACACCCCGGAAGCGCCTCAGGGTTTCGTCGAGAGAGGCAAGTTCTTCCTCTCGAAGATGAAGCGCGCGATCATGGGGGACCTCATTGGAGGTATCGCCAACAGCATCAATCATATCGGCCGGAACGCCGTCCTGGCCGGATTGAACCTGGTGGAGGTCGTGCCTGACGCCACTATCGGTAATTTCGATATGGGCAGGAAGCTCTCCACCAACATTTTCGATAACGGACAGGTAGTGGTGGAATACCTCACCGACGTCATTCCCTCCGGCGACGCCTGGATGAGGGTCCATGCCATGGATCTGTTCAAAGGAAAAGCCCCCATACTCTACAACCTGAAAATGCCGGAGCAGTACGCGGAAGATGCAAGATGGCAGTACGTGAGAAACACTCCCTTCCGGAAGACCATCGAAACCATAGGCTCCCTTCTCGCCGATGTCGCAAGCATCGGGCTCATGTCGCAGACGAATATCATTACCGGCGACTCGCACAATAAAAGAATAGATTAAGACTTTCCGCCGTGATATCATGTCTTAAATGGAGCGGGCAAAACGCCGTGACACCGGCGATTGCGCCCTCCCGCCCGTGATCTATTCATATCGGCGTTTGCCGCCGCGCTCCTGCCGTGGCGGTGCAAATGCATTCATACAGGAGCACGGAAATGCTTAAAGTCAAAGATATCATGACCACCGAAGTCGTAACGGTAACCCCGAAAACCGAAGTCACTCAAGCTGCCAGGATAATGCTGGACAGGCATATCAACGGCCTTCCGGTAGTGGACCACGACGGCCGCCTGGTGGGAATAATCTGCCAGAGCGACCTCATTATCCAACAGGAAAGGATTCCTCTGCCCTCCATCTTTACGTTGCTCGACAGCCTTATCCCGATAAGGTCCATGGAAGAAGTCGATAGAGAAGTGCAGAAGATCTCGGCAGTGACCGTGGACCAGGCCATGACTCGTAACCCCGTGACCGTGAACACGGATGCCGGCATAGAGCAGGTGGCTACTCTCATGGTGAAGAAGAACTTCCACACTATCCCGGTGGTCGAAGGGGGCAGGCTTGTCGGCATAGTGGGAAAGGAGGACGTGCTCCGGACTCTTATGCCCTCCGAGGAAAAACACGCCAATTGATTGGAGCGTGTGTGTGATGTTGATAAGATTTTGCATATTGAACCGATTTGCTATATAAGCAGGGTTAGAGGGAAAAGATAAGCACCGAGTGAAGGAATGAGTGGGAAAACAGCGCGTTGGAAGGCCGGGGAGGCTCGCGGGGCGCCGG
>CAYOVG010000663.1:0-1917 GCA_964407285.1 uncultured Syntrophobacteraceae bacterium | reverse complement strand
CGGTGTTCTTGATGATCGTGGCCACCTGGGACGGCGTGAGGTCCGAACGCGCGCCCAGGACCAGCGCCGCGACCCCCGCCACGACGGGTGTCGCCGAAGAAGTTCCGTTGAAGGTCGCGGTATAATCCCCCGGATCATAACCCGCGCTCCCCTGGATGTCCGTGGCGGCCATCTTCACGCCGGGAGCCGTTACGGCAAGTCCCTGCCCGTAATTGCTCCCCCATGTATATTCGCCGGCGCAACTGCCGCGCGACTTGCGCTCCCCGCACGGACTCATGGCGCCTACGGCTATAACCCCCTCGATATTGGAAGGGTATTCAATAGGGGATACATTGCTGTTGCCGGCGGCGGCAAGCACCACGCATCCCTTTCCAGACCTGCCGCTCGACAGGGCGTAGTTGAATGCATTGACTTCGGTATCGGTGGAAAGACCGCCTCCCCAGCTATTGCTGAGGACATCCGCTCCGTTGTTGACGGCCCAGGTGACGGCGTCGGCTACCTGGGCGGGGGTGGTGACCCAGCGGTCGGAAGCATCGCTATAGGCGATCCGCACGGGCATTATCTTCGCATCCCTGGCGACGCCCGCCACTCCGATCCCGTTGGCCGTCGTAGCCGCGGCAATGCCCGCGCAGGCCGTGCCGTGAGCGTCGTTGCCGCTGGGAGCCCCTGCGCTGCCCTGCCCGGTGGCGTCGTATCCGGGGACCATTTTGTCCTTGAGGTCCGGGTGGGTGAGGTCCACCCCCTCGTCGAGGATGGCTATGGTTATATTACTCCCGGTACCGACATTCCAGGCGTTGGCGACGTCGATGTCCATTCCGGGAGTTCCCCAAAGCTGGCCGTTGTTGGACAGGCTCCACTGGAGGTGCGAATAGGTATCCGAGGTAAGGTCCGTGTACCCGGTGATCTTCTGGATCTCGATATCATCCACGTACACGCCTTCTCCATCGGCGGCGCTTTCATTGGCGAAAGCGAGCCTGACCCACACGCTGCTCTTTCCCGTAAGGTTTCCAAGCGTCGGGACATTCGTAAGGTCCAGGGCTACGTCGAACCACCCCTCCGACTCCTCGCTCTCGCGCCACTCGTCCGATACCGCTTCCTTGCCGTAGAAGTTCGTTCCATCCGTCGACGCCAGTAAGAAGAACTCATAATTGCGATCCTCGGTATCGATCCATGCGCGAAGGTTCAACCTCGCATTCCCGGCGTCCGAAAGGTTGAAAGGACCGTATGTCATTTCCGCTTCGGTATCATCGGGATAAGGGCCGGGCGGGTTCACCCCGCTTCCGGCGCAGTAGGCGCTCCATGATCCCGAAAATGCCCTGTGGGTCGTGGCCGCCCAGGTCGGGTCCCCGGTAGCGGTCCATTCGGCGGGAAAGCCGCCTTCGAACCCGTCCGAGCGGATCGTGACGAGATTACTGGTCGCCGAGAGATATCCGGGCTGCAGTTCCGGCCCGCCGGAACCCGTCGTAGCCTTCGACATCGTTTTCACCAAGGAGGAATCCGACTTCATCAGCGGTTTTTGCCTGATCTGTACGAAGTTTGGATGGGAGTAAACGACGCCTTCGATCTCGTGGTAGGCGTTGGCCATGGAGAGCGCATCGCCCGAAGTGGCGCGAAGGATGTACGTGTTCACCGCCCATCCGACCTTCTCCACGATTTCGACTCCGTTGCGGGCGTTGAGCGCAAGGATGTCGCTTTCCGGAAAGGACTGGGCGAACTGCGCGATGAACTCATCCGTCACCATCACGTGAGCGCCTTGCGCCTTGAACATCGGGGCCGCCATGCCGACCGAAGCATCGGAGCGCAGACTGCCGATCAACTGCTCCACGTCGCGGGCCGTGGAGCCGCCTTTCAATTTGAGCGTGTAAAAACCGTCCTTTACCCGGGTTGCGGCGTCGACGGTTTCCGCTATCCGGGGAT
>CAYOVG010000662.1:0-1922 GCA_964407285.1 uncultured Syntrophobacteraceae bacterium | reverse complement strand
AGCCCGGGACAGCGACCACCTTCCCGACGGTGCCTCCCCCCCTCATCACCCCTCATCACCCCTCATCACCCCTCATCACCCCTCATCACCCCTCATCACCGGCCGGCCGCCATGGGTCGCGACGGCTATGCGCCCGGACGTGACGACCAGGGCGACGAGCGCTTCCACCTTCTTGCCGTCGCGCTTGACGCCCCGAAGCGCGACTCCGTTCGCTTCCGCCACGCTCCCCGGGAACTCCCGGCGCTCGGCCCCTTCCCGTGCGAAGCTCCGGACCATCGTCGCCATCCCCGCCAGGACTTCGTGCAGCCGCCCGAAGATGCGGGTCCGGCACCCGAGGAGCGGGCGTTCCCGCCCGGTCTGCTCGTTTGCGGCCCACGCGCCGATGCGGACGCGCCACGTGAGCCGGTTGAGGAACCCTCCGACCCCGTGGCTCGCCACGCCGAGCGCGACGAGACCCGCAACCGCCATGCCGAAGGCGCCGGGGGCGACGGCTCCCGGAACGGCGACGAAGACGCCCGAGACGGCATCGGCGCCCCCGGACATTAGAATGCCAATACTGCTCCAACATCGCAAAAATAGAGAGAAAACCCGATCCGCCGCCGCGAAGATATGCTTTAAGCTATTGGAATATATAAATTATAAGATGACTGTAAGGATGATGACCCCCATGCGTGATTTTTGACCGGCATGAGAAACGACAGTCACCGGGAGTGAAGAAACCCACTTCCACTTTCGCTCCGGAGGGTTCACCCCAACGCCTCCCGCGCGTCGGCGCGCGGACGCGCAATCGCGCCGGGCCGGGGAAGCCCCGCCGGAATAGAGGAGGCAATAGTATGGCTGCGGAAACAGGATACCACTACACGGGACTTCAGCCGAAACAGCAGGACGGCAAAGTCGAGCGACTGGCGAACGCCCTCGGGTGGTTCAGCATAGGCCTGGGCCTCGCCGAAATCGTGGCCCCCGATGCCGTATCACGGATGATCGGGCTCCGGCCCCGGGACGAAAGGCGCAACGTGCTGCGCTTCTACGGCCTTCGTGAGATGGCGGCCGGGTTCGGGATACTCTCCCGCAGACGGCCGGTCGGCTGGCTGTGGGGGCGGGTCATGGGCGACCTGGTGGACCTGGTTTCACTCGGCTCCACGATGGGTTCGCACGACGTAAACCGGACCAGGGCGACCGCGGCCGCGGCCGCTGTCATGGGCGTAACCGCGCTCGATATCTACTGCAGCCAGAAGATGGCCGGAGGGGACGCCCTTCCGCTTCTCTCATCGGACGGCCGCATACGCGTGAGGAAGACGATCACCGTCAACCGGCCGATCGGGGACGTCTACGCTTTCTGGAATGATTTCGAGAACTACCCGACATTCATGGACCATATCGAATACATCCGGGCAACGGCCGACAACAGGCTGACCCACTGGAAGGTGAAGGCCCCCGCGGGGATGACTGTCGAATGGGATTCCGAAATCGTCGCCGACGAGCCCAACTCCTTCATCGCGTGGCGCTCGGTGGGCGGCGACATAGAGAACTCCGGGTCCGTGCGGTTCGAACCCGCGACGGGCGGGCGAGGGACGGTCGTGCGCCTGGAGCTCGAATACCTCTCCCCGGGCGGAGCCATCGGATCGTACATCGCAAAACTCTTGGGGCAGGAGCCCGGACAGCAGGCAGCGCGAGGCCTTCGCCTGATGAAGCAGATCCTGGAGACCGGAGGCGTTACGAAGTCCGATGCGAGCATCCGCGGCGGCATGCGCGAGGCCCGGCCCCCGGAGGACGAGGAGTGGCGGGAGATGGCCCCGGACGTGATGCATGTGGACCGGAAGCCGCGCGAGGAGCCCGTATCACGGTAGGGGCTTCGGCTTCGCGTTGCGGGCTTCGCGTTGCGAGTTGCGTGTTGCAGGTTATGGATCTCGTGGGGCTGGGGC
>CAYOVG010000661.1:0-1931 GCA_964407285.1 uncultured Syntrophobacteraceae bacterium | reverse complement strand
ATCGCTCCGTGAGTCAACAGGTCTTGACCCTCATCCGGGATTACTTGGCAAAGAGAAATCAGGTTTCGAAGCTGAAGAGCACGGCTCAGGTACTTCTGGAACTGTCCGGGACATGGGAGGATGACAGGAGTGCAGAGAAAATCGTCCGGGACATTAAGAAAGCGCGCAGGAACTCTAGCAGCCTGTCGGTCTAGTAGTTCTTAACCGATCTTTCCGCCAGCAGAGATTCTCTCGCTGGCGCGCTCTGCCGGGCTCACTGTGAGTCCGTAGAGGTCATAGTTTCGATTTTAGGTTTCCTTTGTTGCGTTGGACCGTTGATGTTGCCCTCTATGGGTGCGTAGCATCCCTTGTTCTTTGACATTACCCTCAACTCAGGGCGTACATCCTCTTAAGGTTGTACGCAATACAGACCAAATCCCACTCCCCGGCAACCTTGTTTAGCCCCCGGAGCAGGAACTGGCGGAATCCAATGACAGCCTTGATGATCCCGAAAACCGGTTCGACCGTGCTTTTCCTTTTGCCATAGATCGCTCTGCCCCCTATCGTCTTCAACCGGTGCTTCATCTCTGTGACAGAATCCACAGGGCCAAGCAAAGGCTCCGGCTCGGTAAACCTGTCTTCAGGGTTTGCGTTGTGCTCTTCCCGCTCGGATGCAATGTAGGGGACAATATTTTTGCCCTTGCATTGCTCAACATTGGTTTGACTGAAGTAGCCAGCATCCGCCAACAGAGTGTCAACAGCACCAAGGCTCTTCGGAAGGTTGCAAAGATTTGCCAATGCAGGGCTGAGTTCCCGTTTGTCATTGCTTTGCTGGGTAATGTGGTTCTCAACAACGAGCATGGAGTCCACATCGACTGCGGCCTGCGCATTGTAAGACTGATCGAAGCCCCCTGAAGACGAGGGCATGATCCGAGACTCGCTGTCCGTGAGGTTGACTTGGTCCTTGCTCTTGGCTCCAGGCTCAGGAGGGTTGGGAGTGCGTCCCCGAGGCTTCTTCCCCGTGGAGTTCTCCTTGGCTTGACGAGCAGCCAATTTCGCTTGATGCTCTTGTTGCTCTTTGGCAAAGCGCTCTGCTGCGCGTCGCTCGATTTCGGCCTTGGCCGCAGCAATCGCCTCTAATCGTGATTCCCGGCGCGAGAGTTCCTCGGGGATGTTCATGCCTTCAGGCAGATCCTCCTTGTCGGCTCTTTGCGCTTTGCGAAGGAGTTCTTCAATTTCACCCTTGAGTTGCTTTTCCAGCTTGCAGGCATGCTCCCAACTCAAGGCATGATGTTTCGAGGCATTGGCTTTGATCTTGGTCCCATCCAGACTGACGGAGCCCAGTTTCAAGATCCCCATCTCATGGGCAACCAGCAGGATCTGCGTGAACAAGACCTTAAGCTCTTCAAGGAATCTCCTGCGGAAGGTGGCGATGGTGTCATGATCAGGGTGCATGTTGACGGCAACGTAACGGAATGCCACCGAATCGTAAGTCGCCTGTTCAATCTTGCGGCTGGAGAATACTCCGGTTGCATAAGCATAGAAAAGCAACGCTGTCATCATACTCGGCGCATAGGCATCCGACCCCCTGCCTGCATAAAAGTTTCGGATAGGAGAAAGATCGAGACGTGATACGATATCAACCACAAATCTGGCCAAGTGATTTTCAGGCACCCAGTCATCCACAGACGGAGGCATGAGGAACAAGCTGTGGCGGTCAGTATCTTTGAATCGTGGCTCCATTGTATTTTCAACCCCTTATGATTTTTGGTGGCAAAATATATAACTGATTGATTCTTTTAGATATAATATGGTATTCTGAATAAGAAACCAACAAATAAATCACCACCGGAATCATTTTTCTAAGGGTGCTTTTTTGGCCGTTGAACTATAACTCGGACAATCCCGCTTCATGGTGAATGGGGCGGCAAGTCCGACAGGCTGCTAGAGTT
>CAYOVG010000660.1:0-1934 GCA_964407285.1 uncultured Syntrophobacteraceae bacterium | reverse complement strand
GGAAAAGCGCTGGTCGGAGCAGACGAGTTCCGGACAATTTCTCAAACATACGGCATGGGTAAGGTATTGGGCCAATGTATAAAATCGACCGAATCAAGATAACCGGGTTCAGGCGGCTTCGGAATGTGGACCTTCCAATCCGGCCGTTCATGGTGCTCATCGGCGCCAACGGTGTGGGCAAGACCTCTTTTCTGGATGCATTGTCCCTCCTGTCCGCTTCGGCTTCGAGCAATCTGAACAGTGCGCTTTCGCGGTTGGGGGGCGTTGCCAATTTGCTGACCCGCAGCAAAAGCGAAGAGCTTTCTTTTTTAGTGAACATGACGGCTCCCGGTCACAATCTGTTTGAATATGAATTGCGAATCGCACCCGGGGGAACCGGTCATGCCATCACACGGGAGTCGCTTTCACGGCAAGGGCCGGGGGGAGACCCGTTCCTGCACATCGACTCGTGGGGAAGCGACATCCGCTATTACGAGATCGAGGGGCGGCGCCTGGTGAGGCCCGATTGGGAACACAACCCTCTGGAAACCTCGCTGTCTCAAGTTCCCAAGATGTTTCGCCAACCGGAGGAGTTCCGCCGCGTACTCTCGACAGCCGTCCAATACCATGTTTTGGACGTCGGCCCCCGTGCGCCGGTGAAAATGCCCCAACCCATGAAACCGGCGACATTGCCGGGACACGATGGTGCGGACCTGGTTCCATACCTGTATTCTCTGAGAGAAGGCGAGCGGGAACGCTTTGATGCCGTTGTGGATTCTCTGCGGGCGGCGTTTCCCGATTTCGAGGAGTTGAATTTCCCTCCGGTCGCGGCCGGTATGCTTGCCATGACCTGGAAAGACAAGAAGTTCGACAGGCCGATCTACATGAACGAACTTTCGGAGGGAACACTACGATTCATCTGGCTAACGGCGTTGCTTCAAAGCACACACCTTCCCACCATTACCATGATCGACGAGCCCGAAGTCAGCCTGCATCCGGAATTGTTGAGCCTGTCGGCCGATTTGATGCGTGAGGCCGCCGGGCGGACACAACTGGTGGTCGCAACCCACTCGGACAGGTTCGTCCGCTTTTTGAAACCGGAAGAAGTGGTGGTGATGGATATGGACGATGAGGGCTGCACCACTGCGACATGGGCGGATTCCATGGATTTGGAAGAGTGGCTGGCGGAATACAGCCTGGATGAAGTGTGGCGCATGGGCCGGATGGGGGGGAGATCATGAAGATCGCCATCATCGTTGAAGGAAAGACGGAGAAGGCCTTCCTGCCCTATTTGCGGGAATACCTGAAAAAACATTTGCCCGGCGCCATGCCCAAACTCGATCCACTCCCCTATGACGGACGAATCCCCAAAGGCGATAAACTGAAACGTACGGTGGAAGGCCTCATGCGGGGCAGAAGTGCGGCGGACCACGTCATTGCCCTGACCGACGTGTACACGGGAACAAACCCACCGGATTTCCGGGATGCAGCAGATGCCAAAGCTAAAATGCGGGCCTGGGTCGGCAATGAGCCACGGTTTCACCCCCATGCGGCGCAACACGATTTTGAAGCCTGGTTGTTGCCCTATTGGCCCACAATACAAAAACTCGCAGGGCATAACAAAACATCCCCTGCCGGAAACCCTGAAACGGTCAATCACAACAGTCCACCGGCTTACCGCCTCAAAGAGATATTCGAAGTGGGCCGCTGCCGGGACAGCTATGTGAAGACTCGAGACGCCGGGCGAATCCTCCGGGACAATGACCTGTCCATCTCGATCCATCAATGCTCGGAACTGAAAGCCTTGATCAACACGATTCTTTGCTTGTGCGGAGGCACCGCCATACCGAACCGGGCAGACGAGATCAACATGCTTTTTCACGAGGGAGGTCAAGCGGATCAATGATGAACACAACCGCGTGGGACAAACAGATACCGGGAATCGGCATGTCCTT
>CAYOVG010000659.1:0-1940 GCA_964407285.1 uncultured Syntrophobacteraceae bacterium | reverse complement strand
CTTCGTGGCGGGTCTCGGCCGGCAGCGGAGGATGGCGGAAGCGTCGAGTCCCCTCACGGGTTTTCTGAGGCAGGGGCAGTCATGAGTTTTTACGATGAACTGAAGTCGTACGATTGGGCGGAAGTGGGACGCCGGGTGGAAGACCGCTCCGCGGCCGATGTGGAGGCCGCGCTTCGGAGCAGGCATCCGATCGGTGTGGAAGATCTGTTGTGCCTTCTCTCGCCCGCCGCCGAACCCTACCTGGAGGAGATGGCCCTGATGGCGCATCGCCTGACCGAACAGCGGTTCGGAAAGGTGATCACCCTCTTCGCGCCTCTCTACCTGTCCAACGAGTGCGCCAATAGCTGCGTCTACTGCGGGTTCAACGTCCTGAATCCCGTGGAGCGGCTGACTCTCACGGTGGATCAGGCCGAAGCGGAAGCGCGGTGCATCCGCGGGATGGGGTTCCGCCATCTGCTCCTGGTGTCGGGGGAGGCCCCGCAAATCGTCACCATGGACTATCTCGCGCGCGTGCTGGAGAAGGTCCGGCCCATCTTTCCTTCCCTTGCCGTGGAGATCTATCCCATGTCCGTGGAGTCCTATGCGGAACTGGTCGCGGGAGGCGTGGAGGGGCTGGTCGTCTACCAGGAAACCTACAATGAAGCCACGTACAAGGGATTCCACCCGGCGGGCAGGAAGAGGGACTTCCGCTGGAGGCTGGAGACCCCCGAGAGGGGAGGGGAGGCCGGTTTTCGCCGCCTGGGGATAGGGGCGCTGCTGGGGCTGGGGGACTGGCGAGTGGAAGGCTTTTTCATGGGGCTTCACGCCCGGAGCCTGCTTCGCAACTACTGGAAGTCGTTTCTGACCATCTCCTTCCCGAGGCTCCAGCCGGCGGCGGGCGGCTTTCAGCCCCCGCACCCCGTTTCCGACGCCCACATGGTGCAACTGATGGTGGCCCTGCGGCTCTTCCTGCCCGACGCGGGCCTCGTGCTCTCCACGCGGGAATCCGCCCGGCTTCGGGACCACCTGATTCCCCTTGGAGTCACCTCCATGAGCGCGGGGTCGCACACCGAACCGGGAGGCTATGCCGCGGAGAGCCCGGGCGAGGCGCAGTTCCAGGTGGCCGATTCGCGCTCGCCCATGGCGGTGGCCGAAGTGATCGCAAGGAAAGGCTATGAACCGGTCTGGAAGGACTGGGACGGCGCTTTCCTGCGGGAGGAGAATGGATGATGGATGGCGCCGTGGAAGTGACCGTCAATGGTGAAAAGAAGGTACTGGCAGGCCCTCTCGATCTTGCGGGCCTGCTGGATGTGCTTGGAATCAATCCCGCGGCCGTGGTGGTGGAGCAAAACCTTCAGATCGTACAGCGCGACGCTCTGAGGAATGCGGCCGTGCGCGACGGGGATGTGATCGAGATCATTCGGCTGGTGGGTGGCGGATAGGCCGGTAATCCGATAGAACCGATGGAATCGATAGGCGGGTGACAGATGAACAGAGAAATCAGAAAGACGATATTCGAGCAGATAGACGTCTATCCCGTGACGTGCGAGCGGCTGTCGGCCGGGAGGACGAACCTGGAAGTACTGGAAGCCGTCATACGGGGAGGCGCCTCGATCGTGCAGCTTCGGGAGAAGGATTGCTCGAAAAAGGAGTTGTACCGCCTTGCGGTCAAATTCCGGGAACTGACGACCAAGGCCGGCATGCTGCTCATAATCAACGACCACCTGGATATCGCCATGGCGGTCGGAGCCGACGGGGTCCACCTGGGCCAGGACGATCTGCCGCTGCCCGTGGCCAGGGAACTGGCGCCGGAGCTGATCATAGGGGCGTCCACGCATTCCCTCGAGCAGGCGCTTCAGGCGCAGGCGGACGGCGCGGACTACATAAACATCGGCCCCATCTTCCCCACCAGGACCAAGGAAGGGGTGGAGCACGTTCTGGGACCCGAAGCCGTCTCCCTC
>CAYOVG010000658.1:0-1953 GCA_964407285.1 uncultured Syntrophobacteraceae bacterium | reverse complement strand
GGCGTCAGGTCATCCCACATGACAGGTAAGCGATGCCCATATTTTGTATTGGGGAGGAAGTAGTAGGGACCGATCACGGTGCCGAAGCCGAGGATTTCGGACTTGCCCTTATTGGCAATGACGCGGTCGCCTTCCTGAATTCGAGAGAAACTCCAGACTTGCCCCAAGCCGGACTTCGTCCAATCTAGGTGTTTCTCCAAGACGGCATCTATGCGCTCAAAAAATTCTTCTTTAGAGAGAACGGAGAGGTCACCGAGTTCATCCCAACCAATCGCAATGTAACCCTCATCACGGCATGCTTCCCAGTTCCAAGCCTGTTCTCCGGGAGCAATCTTGTAGGCTTTGGATTGCTTGAAGCTGAATTTGCGTACAGATACCAGCCAGTGTGAGAACATATCGAAGACATCGCCCGGCAAAGCAGCCCCTTGGCCAACCTCATTAAATAGCTCGCGGTGCTTCTCCTGAAGGTCGAAGTCCAGCTTGTTTAACTGTGGGTATCCCTGAAGACTGTTGGGATAGTCAGTGCCGCAGAGGTGGTTTAGTGTATGGCGAGGCTTATTGTTGATGATGTTGAATGAATCTGGCTTAAGAGCATTCAGGATTGGCGAGAGCATTCCCATCTGAAAGCCCTTTGAGGGAACTGTATCGGCAAACCACTTGCAGTGGTCTTGCAATCCATCTGGGTCGTCCAAACACCGTTTGACGAAAACGAAAATGGCTTTGGCGACGGCAGGCCAGTCCTCCGGTTTCGTCCAGTTAGCCCCCTCGAACCATTGCTGGATGTCCTTGCTGACGGAAGGCGCGACGTGTATCCAGCTGCCCTTGGAGCGATTGTGTTCCGTGTCCAAGTGAGGGAGCATCTTGAGGAGGACGGCATCAGTAATGTCCTCTCCGCGAGCCTCTGCCTGACATATCTGCTTGTAGCTCTCCTGCGCCTCTATGCGTTGGGAGTCATAGCGCTTGATATGCTCTTGACCTTCCTGTGAGTCCACGAAGCTGCCGACGAACTCCTTGAAGAGGGCCTCGAAATCGCTGCTGGCTGTGGTATCTGCCTCTTTCGAAGCGAGGGTCAGGATTAGGTCCATCGCCTGCGGCGTGAGTCCGAGTTGCTCACGGACGGCTTGGGCAGCTTCGTTGTAGATACAATAGCCTTCGGCTGTGCGGCGTTTCTTCAGTTTCAGGCTGGGGAAGACGGCCTTCATGCCGTGTTCCATCGCAGGTATCCATATAATGTAGGTATCCGGGTTTCGGAGATAGAGGATGGCTGTTGGCAACGAAGTGCCGCCCCCGGCAACTTCGTTCTCTTGCCAGAAGCCGTCCAGAACTTCGTCGATTTGTTTGTCGTTGGCGTTCCAGAGTTTCTCAGCCCACTTGTTGAAGCCATTTTTGGAATCCGCAATCTGATTTGCGAGAGCTCCATAGAAGGCAGGCATGAAGCGGTCATGGCGCTCCTTGCCGTTCCACGTGTCAGTGTTCAGGGCAGTTAGAAACGCCCGAATGTCTTCTTCTGAGAACTGCCCGAGCTTCTCGTCCATCAGACGCTTTGCTTCACCTTCGCCCTGCAACCGGGCTTTGAGGCGTTCGTCGGGCATGTTCTGAGACATGTAAACCTTCAAGAGGTCCACCCAGCCTGAATGCACAGCATACATCTTCCTGCTCATTTTGGCTCCTAACCCAGCTCGGCGGCTTTAAAAGACCAATTTACCTATCTCATCTTTCTTGAATTACCGCCCTCACCCAACTTTGTGGGTTGGTATCTTCCAACCCGCCGCCCAGCGGTAAAGCGTTTCCCGCGTAGGCAAAAGATACCTGGCGATTTTCTTTAACTATGAAATAAATATTTTAGATTTAAGTTCATTTATACCATATTTATATCTGTTACTTAAACACCGATTTTTGCGGAGGTTTTAACCGACACAAATGGTAACGCAATCCATTTCGATTAACTGAACA
>CAYOVG010000657.1:0-1967 GCA_964407285.1 uncultured Syntrophobacteraceae bacterium | reverse complement strand
CGTATTGCATTATCTTGCCGCCGGACATGACGAAAAGGTGCTGCTGGTCGGCACAGATACCGGACGGGCCGCGCGGCCCGCGCATGGGAGGCATGTCCGGCGACCCCTGGACCTCTTTGCTCTGCTGTTGCTGCTGGGCGAAAGCCGTCCGCACGGCCGGCCCGGCAACGACAATCATCGCCACGGCCAGTAAACTCGAGAGCAGAAATCGCGTAATACGTTCAAGTTTGAGCATTTCTCGTCCACACTCCTTTCGTGGTTGCGAGCCGTTCGAGGCTCGGACATCGTGTTGTTTTTCTTTCTCTCCGGAGGGGAAGTTCCCTGCCGGGCCATGGTAATGCGCTTCGACAACGATTCCCTCCAGCTGCGGATTCCAGTCTCGAGGTCCCCGACCTCAACTTCCCCGACATCCGCTCGAGGCGAACTCTACTTACCGACTCTGGAGAAAGTATGGATGCGAAGTGGAATGATTGTGGAGAACGTCTCCGGCGGGAAAGAGGGGATGGATCGGACTCCTCCCGGCGCAAATGAGGAGAAAATGTGGAGACGGTATGGAATAAGTGTGGAGGACGGCTGATGACGGATGCAGGCAATTGACATGCGATCCGTAATGGGCAAAAAAGAGAGAATTCACCGGACGCGCGGCGAAGAGAAGAGCCTGTCGGCGAGCACGAGGGGCGAGGGAGGGTTGCGACCGGTTCCCAAGCGGGAGCGCATGCGCGCCGGCGAAGGCTCCGGGTCCAGGAGCATGGCGGGAACCAAGAACAAGGCGGGAATCGAAAACCGACAATGCCGATGAAACTCAAATTCAAACACAAGGTATTCCTGGCTTTCCTTCTGAACAGTCTTGTCGTCGTGATCTGCGTGATTGTGATCGGAAGGCATTACGCCGCGCGCAATTTCGAGGAATACGTGGGCAAGATGGAAATGGAGCGGCTCGACGAACTGGCGGCCGCCTTGAGCCGGGAATACGCCGGGAGCGGCGACTGGACCGCGGTCGTCGATAACTGGGACCAGTGGTTGAAGATGACGGCGTTGGGTATGAGGAAACCGCCGGGGCCCTTCAAAGGACCGTTGCATGCTTCTTCTTCGCCGCCTCCCCGGCCTTTCCTCATGATGAAGAAGCCTCCGAAAGAGGGAAAAACGGGAAAAACCGGCGAACCGGACGGCCTTTCGCCTCCTCCCGGAGAATCGCTCCCCGACCCCCGGCCCAATTCCCCGGGACCCTCTCCGGGCCCCCCGGACCCCGGTGGTTTCTTCTCACGTCTCGTTCTTTTCGATTCGGACATGACGCCCCTCATCAAATCATCGGCATCCGCGACATTCGTAGCGGACGACTACCGGATGAAGCCCGTTGTGGTGGAGGGACGAACGGCCGGGTGGATCGGGGGCAGGCCGTTCGAACGCCCCGACAATCCCCTGGATGTGGAATTCATCAGGCAGCAGTTCCAGGCGCTCTATTCCGTGGGCGGAGTCGCCCTGGTGTTGGCGGTGCTCGTGACCCTGGTCCTGTCGCGGCACCTCCTGGCCCCGTTGAAGGAACTTGCGGGAGGAACCCGCGCGCTGGCGGATCGCCGGTTCGAGACGCGGATCAAAGTGAGGTCGCACGACGAATTCGGGCAACTGGCCAGGGACTTCAACGTAATGGCCGGAGCCCTGGAGCGATACGAACAGATGCGCCGGCAGTGGATAGCCGATATCGCTCACGAGTTGAGGACCCCCCTGGCCATCCTCCGCGGCGAGATAGAAGCGATGCAGGACGGCGTGAGGGAGATCTCGCGCGAAGCCCTGGACTCGCTCCATTTCGAAGTAGAGCACGTGATCCGGATCGTCCACGACCTCCACGACCTCTCGTTGATCGAATCCAGGACCTCCGATTCCGGGCGAACGGCCGTAAGTCCCGTTAAAGTCATGGAGGAGACGCTCAATTCCTTCAGTACGCGCTTCGAGGGCGCCGGCATCAGGGT
>CAYOVG010000656.1:0-1979 GCA_964407285.1 uncultured Syntrophobacteraceae bacterium | reverse complement strand
ATAATTCAAGTTTCAATGTTCACCATGGCGGACGTGAAAAGCATCGACCACGAAAAGCAC
Source organism: uncultured Syntrophobacteraceae bacterium (assembly GCA_964407285.1). Taxonomy (GTDB): domain Bacteria; phylum Desulfobacterota; class Syntrophobacteria; order Syntrophobacterales; family Syntrophobacteraceae; genus CAYOVG01. The sequence goes on along the minus strand of CAYOVG010000656.1, from coordinate 1,919 downwards.
GAAAAAACACGAAAGATGCCCTCTTCCTTTTTCGTGTTTTTTCGTGCTTTTCGTGGTCTGTTTTGCTCCCATGCCCAATCCGGGCTTTGAACTCCGATCCTGATAAGTTATATATTCATGTTTTATATTTGATTATTAACTGGTATCCTGAAGAGAACAAGGTTCGATTATTCGCAAATGCCCCACCAGAGGAGAGAAGATCATGCGAGCCAAGCGCGGTTTCACCGTCCTGACCTTTTTGTTGTGTCTCCTTTTCAATGGAGTTCTGATCGGTTTGTTCTATTACATGGCAAGAGAGGTCCTGTACGGAATCAACCAATGGGTGGACCCCTTCGTGGGCAAGGATACCGCCGACCTCGGGGAGGATGTACGGCAGGCGTTCTCCGGCTTGAGCAATATGCTGGTCGAGGTGGAACGCTACCTGGCCCCGATCGTGCTGGGTGTCGGCGCGGCGGGGACTTTCCTGCTCTGGCTCTTCATACTGGGTACGGGCCGCAGTTCGATCAACAGGGGCATTCGTGAAGCATTGGCCCTTCAGCCTCCGGGAAAGGAGTCGCCGAAAGCGAAAAAGGCCCCCGCGAAGGAGGAGATCATCCCCCCCGAAGCCAGGTTCACGCAGCAGTCTCCCGGGGCGGCCGTCCAGATTCTGTCCATTCTGCAGAGAGAAGGCAGGTTCATCGATTTTCTCCAGGAGGATTTAGGGCTGTACGAGGACGCGCAGATCGGAGCGGCGGTCCGCAGCATCCATGAAGGCTGCAAGGGAGCGCTGTCGCAGCACCTGGAACTCAAACCCGTTTTCGAGGAGAACGAGGGGGCGGAAATCACCGTGCCCTCGGGCTTTGACGCCAGGGCCGTCCGCCTGACCGGAAATGTGGTGGGGAACCCGCCTTTCAAGGGCATTTTGCAGCACCGTGGATGGCGGATCGTGCGCATTCAACTTCCGCAGCCTTCCAGTGAACCGAAGGACGAATGGATAGTGGCGCCGGCGGAAGTGGAGGTGGCCGGATGAGCGAAATGAGAGAGAAGAGCGCCCACTGAGGAAGGAGAATTACGTTGAGTAATCCTGAATATATCATCGGAATCGACTTGGGAACGACACACTGCGTTCTTGCATATACCAGGGCGGTAGCGGACGACGATGAGACGCCCGAGATAGAGCTTTTCGGCGTCCCGCAGGTCGTGAGCCCGGGTGAGGTGAAGGCGTTGCCGCTGCTGCCGTCCTTTCTCCTCCTGCCTCAGTCTCACGACGTGCCCCCGGACAGCCTTGCCCTGCCGTGGAAAAACGACGAGACGCTCGCCATCGGCGAATTCGCGAGGCGTCGCGGCGCGGAATTGCCCAACAAGCTGGTGTCTTCGGCCAAGTCCTGGCTGAGCTACGGTGGAGTGGACCGCATGCGGCCCATTTTGCCCTGGGACAGCCCTCCGGAAATCCGCAAGGTGTCTCCGGTCGAGGCGGCGACACTTTTCCTTGAGCACCTCCGTGATGCCTGGAACTACGAGATGGCGTCGGACAACCCGGACGCGCGCCTCGAATACCAGGACGTCTACCTGACGGTGCCGGCGTCCTTCGACGCAGTCGCAAGGGAGCTTACGGTCAAGGCGGCCGAGGCGGCGGGCTTGGAGAACATCACGCTCCTCGAGGAGCCGCAGGCGGCATTCTACGCCTGGATCGAACACCATGGCGAACTCTGGCGCAAGGAAGTGCGGGTCGGGGAATCCATCCTCATCTGCGACATAGGCGGCGGCACGACCGACCTCAGCCTCATCCAGGTGAGCGAGGACGGTGGAGAACTCGCGCTTCGGCGCGTTGCCGTCGGCGACCACATTCTCCTCGGCGGCGACAACATGGACCTCACCCTGGCCTACGCCATCCAGGCCAAACTCGCCCAAAACGGGACCCGCCTGGACGCCTGGCAGTT
>CAYOVG010000655.1:0-1980 GCA_964407285.1 uncultured Syntrophobacteraceae bacterium | reverse complement strand
ACCTCTGCGAGGTTGAAGCCCCGGAATCCAAGAAGAAAGGCGGCCGCGGCCGTCGCAAGAAGAAAACTTCCTGATAGAGGAGAATACGCATGTATAAAATCAATCGGATAAAAATAAGCGGGTTCCGCAGACTGCTGGCGGTGGATCTGCCCGTAAGACCTTTTATGGTGCTGATCGGCGCCAACGGCGTTGGTAAAACCTCCTTTTTGGATGCCTTCGCTATGTTGTCCGCTTCAGCCTCCGGCAATATGAACCGCATATTGTCACAATTCGGCGGCATCTCGAATCTACTGACACGCGGGAAAAGTGATGACCTCTCTTTCTTGGTGGATATGGAGGTTCCCGGGCATCAACCACTCGAATATGATCTCCATCTTGCGGCGAAAGGTACGGGTTACTCCATTTCCAAGGAAATTCTATCGCAACAACGTGGCGGTTTTTCACAGCCTTTTACGCACATCAACTCCTCGGATGGTGATATCCGTTACTATGAAATAGACGAAGAGCGTCTCGTACGCCCCGACTGGGAGCACAATCCCCTGGAGACTTCGCTGGCGCAAGTGCCGAAGATGTTCCGCCAGCCGGAAGAGCTTAGGCGTATTTTGGCGACGGCCACTCAATATCACGCGCTAGATGTCGGTTCCCGTGCACCGGTGAAACTGCCGCAGCCGATGAAACCTGCGACGTTGCCTGGTGCCGACGGGGAAGACCTGGTGCCGTATCTGTACTATCTTCGTGAGAGCGACCGATGCCGATTTGATGTGATTGTTGATTCTTTGCAGGCGGCATTCCCTGATTTAGAGGAATTGAGTTTCCCGCCTGTGGCAGCGGGTATGCTGGCGATGACTTGGAAGGACGGAAAGTTCAATAAGCCGATATACATGAACAAGCTGTCCGAAGGCACTCTTCGCTTTCTCTGGCTTGTATCATTATTACAAAGCCCTAACCTATCGACCGTGACCATGATCGACGAACCGGAGGTAAGTCTTCATCCGGAACTGCTTAGCATGCTCTCGGAGCTGATGCGCGAAGCATCCATGCGGACCCAGTTGATCGTCGCCACCCATTCGGACCGGCTTATCCGATTCCTGAAGCCGGAAGAGGTGGTTGTAATGGATATAGACGATACGGGTTGTACAACGGCGACTTGGGCGGATTCAATGGATTTGGACGAATGGCTGGCCGAATACAGCCTGGATGAAGTGTGGCGGATGGGCCGAATGGGGGGACGTTCATGAAGATCTCCATTATCGTAGAGGGGAAAACCGAAAAAGCCTTCATGCCGTATTTGCGGGAATACTTGAAAGTTCGTCTGCCGGGGAAGATGCCGAAATTGGATTCCCTTCCCTACGACGGACGCATCCCTAAAGAAGCTAAGCTGAAACGTGTCGTGGCGACTCTGCTTACGGGAGGGAATGCGGCCGATCACGTTATCGCCCTGACTGATGTTTATACCGGAACAAATCCCCCTGATTTTCAAGACGCCGCCGAGGCGAAAGCTAAAATGAGGGCATGGGTCGGCGATGAACCGAGATTTCACCCCCATGCGGCACAGTTCGATTTCGAGGCTTGGTTGCTGCCGTATTGGCTGACGATCCAGAAGTTGGCAGGCCAAAAAAAGAAAGCACCTGTCGGACGCCCTGAAACGGTCAATCACAACAACCCGCCAGCACACCGCATTAAGGAAATCTTTGAGATCGGCACATGCCGGGACAGTTATATCAAGCCGCGCGACGCAGCCAGAATACTTCGTGATAATGATTTGTCGATCGCAATCGATCAATGCACGGAGTTAAAAGCGTTTATCAACACGATTCTTACAGTCTGCGGTGGAGATATCGTTGCGTGAGTCGCTTTCAAATTTCGTTCACCGGCTGTTGTATACCGTCACCCGTGAGTGAGGTTGCCCGATGATATTCAGCACATTCCTGCACAAGAAACTGATCGATCTCTTGGGCGACCGCCGCATCGTCGTCTGGT
>CAYOVG010000654.1:0-1985 GCA_964407285.1 uncultured Syntrophobacteraceae bacterium | reverse complement strand
CCAGCTCGACCGTCTGAGCGGCAAGAAACCCGGAGGCGGCAAGCTCATCATCTAGCGAAGACGCCCCGGTTTTCACCGGGATCGCCTTCCTGACGGGGCATCTCCGGAGGTGTGCTCCCTCGCCGGAGCGATTCGGACATCTTCGACCTACAAGGGGGGCGTTTCGCCCGTGCCGCAGGACAAGACAGTTTTTTCGCACCTTCGCTCCGGAATCCGCAAAGCGTGGCTCGGAATGGCCCGGCGGGGACGGTATGTGTTGCTTTGCGACATCGCCGTCCTCGTCCTGGCGGTCTATCTGGGGTACGCCCTGCGCCTCACCCTGTTTCTTCCCCGCTTCTATCTCGGAGATTTTATGCTCGCCTCCCTGCTCTTTCCGGGATGCGTCACCGGCGTGTTCGCCGCGGCGGGGCTCTACCGCGTGCTCTGGCCCCAGGCCAGCGTGGAGGAATTCCTGCGTCTCGCCCGCTGGTACGCCCTCGGAGTACTCCTTTTCGTCCTTGTGGACAAACTTTTCACGCGACTGCTCATTCCACGGACGACCCTGGCCATCATGGCGGGGGCGGGGATTCTCTTTCTGGGGGCGGTGCGCCTTTCCTGGCGTCTCTGCCGGAGCGGCGGCGGTGACGCGGTGAAGAGCCGGGCCCGAGGGCTCATCGTGGGCGCCGGCGAGGCGGGAACGCTTCTCGTGCGTGATCTGCTCCGGGGCGGCGGCGATGTGCTCCCCCTCGGGTTCGTGGACGACGATCCGGCAAAGACCAACATGGAGATCGCCGGAGTGCGGGTTCTGGGGAGCACTGCCGCGCTTCGGGAACTGGTGGAGACGTTGCGGGTGGAGGTGCTTCTCATCGCCCTTCCCACCGTGGCGGGACACGTGGTGCGGAAGATCCTCGACGACGTGGCGGAGACAGGAGTGCAAGTGCGCGTTCTTCCCAGCCTTCGCGAGCTGGCGGGCGGAACGGTGAGCGTGAGTCGTCTGCGCACCGTTCGCCTGGAGGATCTTCTCTGCCGGGAGGCGATCCGGCTCGACCTGGAGGGCATCGACGGCATTCTCCGGGGGCGAAGCGTGCTCGTCACCGGAGCGGGAGGGTCCATCGGCAGCGAGATCTGCCGGCAGGTGCTGGCCCACGGTCCGCGGGAGCTGGTGCTCCTCGGGCATGGGGAACATTCCATCTACACGCTTCTGGAGGAGCTGGGAAAGCTCAGTCCGGCCCCTCCGTTGCGGGCGGTCATCGGTGACGTGGCGGATGCCCGAACCATGGAAGGCCTTTTCCGAGAGACCCGTCCGGGGGTGGTGTTTCATGCCGCCGCGCACAAGCACGTTCCTCTCATGGAGTTCAATTCCCGGGAGGCGCTTCGGGTGAACGCCCTCGGTACATGGACTGTGGCGCGCCTCGCCGGGGAATATGGCGCGGAGCGCCTGGTGCTCATCTCCACGGACAAGGCGGTGAACCCCACGAGCGTCATGGGGGCTACCAAGCGACTGGCGGAGATGCTGCTCCAGGAGGCCCAGGGCGCCTATCCCGGAACGGCCTATCTGGCGGTGCGCTTCGGGAACGTCCTCGGCAGCCGGGGGAGCGTGGTTCCCAAGTTCGAGAAACAGATCAGGGAGGGCGGTCCCCTGACGGTGACCCACCCGGAGATGCGGCGCTACTTCATGCTCATTCCCGAGGCGGTGAGCCTGGTGCTCCAGGCTGCGGCCATCGGCGAGGGGGGCGAGCTCTTCGTGCTCGACATGGGTGAACCCGTGCGCATCGCCGCTCTGGCGGAGATGCTCATCCGCCTTCACGGCTACAGGCCCGACGGGGATATCCCCATTGTCTACACCGGGCTCCGTCCCGGGGAAAAACTTTTCGAGGAACTCTTCTACGATCCCGATCATGTTCTGCGGACCACGCACGAAAAAATCTTTGCCACCCGCCTCGAAGCGAGATCCGGCGAACGCCTGGCCGAGGCGCTCGCCGGCGCCCTCGCCGGAGGTGACGAGG
>CAYOVG010000653.1:0-1990 GCA_964407285.1 uncultured Syntrophobacteraceae bacterium | reverse complement strand
CAAATTTACCGGGAACCGGCTCTCGATCATCGGCCTCTCGATCGTGCTTATAGTGATCCTTCTCGCTGTTCTCGCTCCATGGATCGCACCCTATCCCGAGCACAGGGGTGCATTCGTGGATTTCGGAAACGCCATGCAGTCTCCAAGCGCCGGCCACTGGCTGGGAACAGACGCCGTCGGCCGGGATATTCTCACTCGCATTATTTTCGGGTTCCGCTTTTCTCTGGTCATGGGATTCGTGGTAATCGGACTGTCAGCTCCTCCCGGAATTGTGGCGGGGCTGGTGGCGGGCTACTTCCGCGATACCTGGATAGACACTCTGATTATGCGGGTAACCGACGTTTTCCTCTCGGTCCCCCCGCTGATATTGGCTATGGCCATTACTGCGGTGCTTCCGCCGAATGTCTTTTACGCGATGCTGGCGGTGACACTGATGTGGTGGCCCTGGTACGCGCGCCTGATCTACGGCATCGCTTCATCTCTTCAGAACGAGTTCTTCGTTCAGGCCGCCCAGGTCACCGGCGCTTCACGGGCTTATATTCTCTTCCGGGAGATCCTTCCGAACTGTATTTCGGCTATATTCACCAAGATGACTCTTGATCTCGGATTCGTGATTATTATCGCCTCGTGCCTCAGCTTCGTGGGACTGGGGGCGCAGCCGCCCACACCCGACCTGGGCACAATGGTGGCCGACGGGGCGAAATACATGCCCGACCAGTGGTGGATGACGATTTGTCCGGCGCTGGCCATTGTGATTACTGTGCTTGGTTTCAATCTTCTGGGTGACGGCCTCCGGGATATGCTCGCCGTCGAGGAGGTATAACGGGGGTCGAGAAACTGTTGGAAGTCAACGAGCTTTGTGTCAGCTACATGACATACGAAGGGCAGCTGAAGGTCGTCGACGGGTTGAACCTGGAAGTGAGGCGTGGGGAAAAGGTTGGACTGGTCGGGGAAACGGGATGCGGCAAGACTACCACGATGCGGGCGATCATGGGAATTTTGCCCAAACCGGCCGGCAGGGTGGACAGCGGCGAGATTATCTACAAGGGCAGGGACTTAAAAAACTTGAGCGCCAGGGAGATGCAGCGCCTTAGAGGGATTGAGATTACGGCGATCTTCCAAAACCCCACGGCCGCCCTGAACCCTGTTTTCACCATCGGCCAGCAGCTGCAGGAAGTGATCAGGTGCCAGGTGCCGCGGAAGAGCGGTAAAAGCATCTCTTCCCGGGAAATCCGTCAGAGAGCGATCAGAGTCCTGAATGAGGCTGCCCTTCCCGATGCGGAGCGGCTGCTTTCCAACTATCCGGTGCAGTTGAGCGGCGGGATGAAACAGCGGGTGTGCATCTCGCTGGCCCTTGTTTCGGATGCCGAGCTACTCATTGCCGATGAACCGGGCACCGCGCTTGATGTTACCATTCAGGATCAGATTCTCAGGCTCTTAATGTCTTCGGTGATCAAGCGGAACACGGCCACTCTCTACATTGAGCATTCCCTGGGAGTGATCAGGGAATGGATGGACCGTGTCTACGTGATGTATGCCGGCCGGACGGTGGAGGTGGCGCGCTGTGCCGACCTTTTCAAGCAGCCGAGGCATCCCTATACACGAGGCTTGATGGAGGCGGTGCCAAAACTTACAGGCGGGGGGATCGCGCAGGGAATACCCGGACGGGTCCCAGAGTATGCAAATCCACCCGCGGGTTGCCGTTTCCACCCCCGCTGCGAGCACCGCATGGATATATGCGCAAAGGAAAAGCCTCCCTTCTTCGAAGTGGGTCCGGAACACAAAGTAGCATGCTATAGGAGTGCATAAATTGGGAGAGATACTTAAGATCGAAAGCCTGAAGAAGCATTTCCACACGGCCCAGGGCACAGTCCGGGCCGTGGACGGGGTCAATATCTCGTTGAATGAGGGAGAGACCCTCGGCCTGGTGGGCGAGTCCGGTTCCGGTAAGAGCACAGTGGCCTACACCGTGATGGGTATTTACGGCGCC
>CAYOVG010000652.1:0-1990 GCA_964407285.1 uncultured Syntrophobacteraceae bacterium | reverse complement strand
CGACAGACGCGTTGGCTTCCGGTCTTCCTCGCCCTTTGAATACTCATGTCGTCCGGAGGACATTTTTCCCCTCACTTGTCATGATGTCGAAGGCTTAAAAAAGACTGTTCGAGCATGTCCGGCGATGGAAGCAGGTATCATTGAAGACACTATTCCGAAGATTGGGCATATCGCCGTCCATGCCCGAAGCGATCACCTAGTAGCCGATTACCTCGGCCCTTTTTTTCATCCAGAAGTCGGCAAAATTCTTGGTCTCGATTTTCTTGACCTGTTTCTCCTCCATCGTTTCGTCCCAGGCCTTTTGCAGCTTCTTCATGTGCTCGATACGGTTGTTATTCCAGACATCGTGTTCCGGCTTCCATACGCCGACATCTTTCAGATAGCGAATGGCCCCCTCATGAAACGGCGCGGCCGCGGGAGGAATACCCGAGTCCTGGACTTTCCAGAATTCCATCACCGCATGGGTAGGGAGGTACAGCGGATAGGATTCATCCATGGCCTTGGTGAACTGGTAAATAGTCTCGGGATCGGCGTCCGCATAGACGGTGATCATGGGATAGCGGTAGGCGGGTAGTGCGGCAGGCTTATCCTTGGACATGCCGGGTCCGATGGTTTCCATGTAGGGGGACAGGAAAGGGGCGATCTTATGCATTCGCTTCCACCCTTCGGTATCGTCGGCGGGGAATTCCAGCCAATGCAGCCCCCGGGGCGAGCTATCCAGTTCATACATAAGCGGAGCCGCGGGGGAGACCACGGCCGCATCGGCGTTCCCCTCGATCAATGCCTTGCACGAGGCCCCATAACTGGGGAATTCGACCCGCTTGACGTCATCCCAGGTCAGGCCGGCAAAGGCGAGAAACGCTTCGGCTTTGATGTTGAGGGTGGGAGCCCCGGGAATGTAGGCGACCCTTTTTCCTTTCAGGTCGTAGAGCGTTTTCACGCCGCATTCCTTGGTGGTGGCAATCGCAATGGTTGACGGGTGCGCCAGAACCACCCTCAGGTCCTGGGGTCCCCATTCCTCCACGGCAAAGTCGTAGATGCCTTCAACCGCAAAATAAACTTCGTCGGCCAGAAAACCGTACTCCACCCGTTTCGCGGCAAGCGGCATCAGCCTGCCGATGGAGGTTCCGGAGGGAAGCAGGCGGATTCGCGTGCCCCACTTTTTGGAAAACGCGTCCGCTATTGCGGAGGCCTGCATATAGCCCGACGCTCCGACATCATAGCAGCTGAAGAGAAGTGTTTTGGGTAACTTTGCCTCCTCGGCGCTTGCCGAACCCCATGAAGCGGAGATCAAAAGTAGAGTGATAAGACTCACGGCTATGGGCCTTACGACGCTCCTGGTTCCCATTTGTCGTTCCTCCTGATGAAGTGTATGGCTCCTGGTATCAATCGCCATTGCTGCTTGCTGTAAATCTACCCATTATCCGCTATACCATCACCTCCTTCCAGGAAGTAGTTATCTTAATGAATGATAATTACCTCTAAATCCATATCAGTTTAAATATTACTTCAGGGCAAGTTGTTTATTGCTTTGTTGAAAGCAGCCATAAAATCGTTAAACTCCGTTCCGGCTATCTCAACGTCGTGTCGGTAATAAACCCTAGCCAGTTCGTTTTGTATGTTATGGATATCAATATCCTTACCTCGCAACGCTGCTTCCATGTCTTTCAACACCCGATACGGCGTGGGATGAAAATCACCCGTTATGATGAGGTCCCGAATCCGGTTTCCCTCCAGGAGCAGGGTAAACCGGATGAGCCCGGCCGGAGCCTTGTGAAGGCCTTCGGCTTTCCGGACTCCCTCCGGAATCTCCCTGAACCGCATTCGTTCGGAGTTGGCATAGAACCAGTCGGGCGAGGTGCACTGTGCATGGATTTCGGCTGCGTAGGCCCGTTCCCTATCGGTCATGGTGCCGGGCGAAAGCGTAACCCCGGGTCCAAAGACCTGGGCCACGATCCCGGCGGTCAGGTCCAGTAAATCCGCCTCATGG
>CAYOVG010000651.1:0-2002 GCA_964407285.1 uncultured Syntrophobacteraceae bacterium | reverse complement strand
GCCCGGGCCGGCGAGACGGCGGAGTCCATCCCGGACGTCGCCAGGCGCCTGCACCGGACGGGGATCGAACGGGTCCTCGGCATGAGGCTTTCGGTGCTGGACGGCGCGGCTTCGGCCTTCGACGCGGCGTTGTTCGCCGGCCTGGCCTCCGGCGAATCGGTCGGACGCGCGGTTTCCCTCGCGCGAGAGGCGGTGGGGACCGGGGCTTGGCTGAAGGATTCCATGGGGGACGTCAAGACGGACCCGTTCGCCCAATGGACCCTGCCGGTGCTGTTGGACCGCACCTCCGACGGCCCGCTCGTGGACATGGACGCTCCGGCCCGAGTCCTCCCGCGACCGCCCCTGCCGGAGGCGCTTCCCGGCGACGGCTCCGTGCCCGTGCCATCCAGAAGCGCGTTCATCGGAAGGCGAATGGAGGTCCGGAAATCGCTGGGAAAATTTTTGACTGGAAAAACCCCGCGCTTGCTTTTCACCGGTCCCGGCGGCGTGGGAAAGACGGCCCTGGCGGGCCTGTTCGCCCGCCACCTGCTGGACCGGCATCCCGACATGCTGGTCATGGGCTTCCGGGCGCCGTTCGACCTGGAATCCATATACGAACCCGTCCGCCAGGCCGCCTTCGACGGCGGGGAGGAGTCCGGCCTCCACGAATTCATTCAAAAGGAGCCCGACCGAAGGGAGCGCCTCCGGCGGATGCTGGTCTCCCTTGCCAAACGGGAGCGAGGGTTCGCCGTCGTGCTGGACAACCTGGAATCCCTCCAGGACCTGGCCACGCTTGCCGTCTCCCCGGAACACGGGGAAAGCCGCTGGCTGCTGAACGCGGTCTGCGCGCTTCCCTCCCCGACGCGCGTGCTGATGACGGGCCGGTACTTCCTGGACGGCGAAATCGACGCGCCCGCGACAAGGTGCCCCGTGGGGGAAGCCCCCTTCGGCGACATCCTCCGGCGGATGAACCGCCTGGACTGGCCGAAAAACATGGCGGCGGAAAAGAAGCGCTGGGTCTACCGGGTACTCGGCGGCAACCACCGGGCCATAGAATGGACGGCGCAGCTCCTGGGCGACGCGAAGGAAAAGGCCGGGGAACTGCTCGCGGCCCTGGAATCGGTGAAAGCCCCCGTCGATACCCCCGAAGGCGCCGTCGCGGCCGTGACCGAGGCCATGCGCCAAAACCTGCTGTTCAAGGAGTTGCGCGCCCGGCTGACCGAAGAGCAGGACCGCCTGCTTCGCGGGGCGTGCCTGTACCGCGTTCCGGTGAATTCGGACGGACTTGCGATCATCGACAAGGACGATGCGGGCGGCGGGGAAAACCGGGAACGGCTCCTAGCATATTCGCTTTTGGAAGAGGTCCGGGATAGGACCGTGGAACTGGAATATTACCTGGTGCCGCCGGTGGTGCGGGAGTTGACGGGCGATGCGGGGCTCGGGGAAGAGGAGTCGAAGGCCCTGCACCGGGAAATGGGAGGCTACCACCGGTTCCAGGGGGCGTATGTCACAAGGATGTTGACCGACTCTTTGGAGGCGATTCACCATTTTAGGAGAGCCGACGCGCATGAAGAAGCGGGTTCGCTTGCCGACGCCGTATCGCTTTATTACTACCGAAGGGCCAATTACGCGGACGCCGCGAACCTTCTGGCTGATATCGTCCGACGTCCCGCGCCTCCGCCTCCTTGGTGGGCGCTGAACCTGTACGGGCAATGCCAGCTTGTTCTCGGCTTCGGAACCGAGGCGCTCAATGCTTTTGAACAAGCCCTTCTGCTCTCGTCCACGAAAGAAGAGGAAGGTGCCACGCTCAACAACATCGGCCAGATCCATGACGCCCGTGGCGAGTACGAAACCGCGATGAAGTTCCTCAAGAAAAGCCTCGAGATTCAACGCGAGACCGGTGACCGGGCGGGCGAAGGTGCAACGCTGAACAACAGCGGTCAGATTTACAAGGCCCGAGGCGATTACGATAGCGCGATGAAGTTCTTCGAGCAAAGCCTCGAGATTCAACGCGAGATCGGCG
>CAYOVG010000650.1:0-2003 GCA_964407285.1 uncultured Syntrophobacteraceae bacterium | reverse complement strand
GTGTGTGGCCGCGATGCGGCGGGAATACGGCGGGCGATGGGCGCGGAAATCGAGACCCTACGCCGGAGTGCCTGAGCTTCTGGACGACCTTGCCTCGAAGGGGGTCGGGATGGCGATACTGTCCAATAAGCCCGACGATTTCACGAAAGAGGTGGTTGGCCGTTTGCTGCCCGGCGGACGCTTCGAGTTCGTGCTGGGCGCCAGGCCGTCCGTGCCGAAAAAGCCCGACCCCGCCGGGGCGCTGGAAATCGCTGCTGCGATGGAATTGCCTCCCGGCGAGTTCCTCTACCTGGGGGATACCGATACCGATATGAAAACGGCCGTCGCCGCGGGTATGTATCCCGTGGGGGCGTTGTGGGGCTTTCGTACGGCCGACGAACTGAAAGCCAATGGAGCACGGGAACTCATAGCGTATCCCGCTGAACTGCTAAAGCTGCTATAAATGGAGGTGAGAGACCATGTTTCAGCACATTCTGGTTCCGACGGATTTGAGCGACAAAACGAAGCAGGCGCTCGATGTGGCCATGAGAATGGCCGTGCATGAGAACGGCCGGATCACATTGCTGCATGTGGTGGAAACGATCGACGACTCGCAGTTCGAGGAGTTCCGGGAATTCTATTCCAAACTGAAGAAACGCGCTCACAAGAAGATGCGCGATATGATCAGCCACTACCAAGGCGATGACGTGGCGGTAGATGCGGAGATCATATTCGGGAAGCGGATCCGGGAAATCGTCAGGTTTGCCGACGAGCACCATATCGACCTGGTTATCTTGAGTTCCCACAAGGTGGACCTGGACAATCCGGGAGAGGGGTGGGGGACCATCAGCTACAAGGTGGGAGTCCTGTCTCAGTGCCCTGTGATGCTGGTGAAGTAAGGCAGAGCTGTACGATCCGCGGCGGAAGCCGGGGCCGTATCGGCGGGAGGGGCGCGGCAGAGGGGCGGCAGGGCGTTGGAGGCGGGTCCGCTGTGAGCAGGGATAGTATCGCTCGTCGTATCATGCACGTGGACATGGATGCGTTCTACGCTTCCGTGGAACAGGCCGACCGGCCCGAACTGAGGGGCAAGCCGGTAATCGTGGGGGGTCTCCACCGGGGAGTGGTTTCGGCTTCCTCGTACGAAGCGAGAAAATACGGGGTGCGTTCCGCCATGCCGATGTTCCAGGCGAGGAAGCTGTGCCCACACGGGATTGTGCTCCCCGTCCGTATGGAACGATACAAGGAGGTGTCGCGGCAGGTGATGGATGTCCTGGCGGAGGTCTCGCCGCTCCTGGAGCAGGTCTCCATAGACGAAGCCTACGCGGACATCGCCGGCGTGGGGTACGCAATGGCGCAACCACGCGAGTTCGCATTGGAAATCAAGGCGAAAGTCCGCGAAAGAACGGGCCTTACCTGCTCCATAGGCATTGCCCCCAATAAGTTTTTGGCGAAAATAGCTTCCGACCTGAACAAACCCGACGGACTCACCATTATTGAGGACCCTGATGTGGCGCGATTCCTGGAAACGCTGCCGGTGGGGAAGATCCCCGGCGTGGGCCCCCGGACCGCGCAAACGTTGCGGGAATTGGGGATCGTCGCGGCGGCTGAAATCCTGAGACTGCCTCCGGCCTTCTGGACCAGGAAGCTCGGTAAGTTCGGAATCAGCCTGTACGAGAAGGCGCAAGGGATCGACGCCACCCCCGTCGTTCCGTATTCCGAACCCAAATCGTCGAGCGCGGAAGACACGTTTCCCGTGGATACGGACGACGTCGAAGAAATCAGGAAGTGGCTGCTGGTACAAGCCGAGGCCGTGGGCCGGGACCTTCGGAAGCAAGAGGTTCACGGCAGGACGGTCACCCTGAAGATCAAGCTGGCGGACTTCAGGTTGTTTACCAGGAGCCGCACCCTTCCGGAACCAACGAACTGCACTCAAACCATATTCGACACGGCGGTGAGGCTGCTGGACGAGATGGGACTCACGGCAAAGGTCCGCATGTCCGGCGTCGGAGTGTCCAAACTGTGCA
>CAYOVG010000649.1:0-2004 GCA_964407285.1 uncultured Syntrophobacteraceae bacterium | reverse complement strand
GGACGCTGAAAAACACCTGGACGCGATCCTGGCGGCTATCGGAAACGCTCTGAGAGTCGGGGACAAGATCTCACTCAGGGGGTTCGGAACATTCAAAACCGTGCTCCGCCAGGCACGGGAAGCCAGAAACCCCAAAACGGGCGAGACTATTCTCGTGAAAGAGACGGAAGTGGTGCGGTTCAAGGCTTCCAAGGAACTTTTGGGAGGGGATTAGGCCATGAAAACCATCTCGCTGAAATACGAAGGCCTTACGTTTGCCTGCTCCAGTCCGGAAACTGCATCCGTCAACGTCGCGGGTGTGGGATTGGTGCGAAAGGGGCAGGTGATCGAAGTGGACGAAGAGCGGGCGGAGGACCTCATGAAAAAACCGTCGCACATATTCACCCCGGTGGGACCCGAGCCTAAAAGCAGGAAGGGCAAGTCCGCCCCGGTTGAGGAGACTCCCTGATGGCTTACTCCACTCAAGCCGATTGTCTGGACCAGATCAGTGAGACCGAGCTCGTGCAGCTCACGGACGACGCAGGCCTCGGCGTGATCGACGCCGACGTGGTGACGCGGGCCATAGCCGACGCCGACGAGGAAATCGACGGATACCTGGGTTCGCGCATGGAGGTCCCTCTGTCCCCTGTGCCGGGGATCATCCGAAAATGCTCCGTGGATAGCGCGATTTACAACCTCTACGCCAGGCGGCAGGATACGGCCCCGGAAATACGGAAGGACCGCTATAAAAACGCAGTGGGTTTCCTGGCGAAAGTCGCAGAAGGAAAGATCAGCCTGGGCGCATCCGACCCGGCTGGCATACCCGCCGAGAATGCGGTTGCATATACCGCGGCGGACGCCGTGATGACGGCTGACAAGCTGGATAGGTTCTAACATGGCCGGATCCTATATCACCATAAAAGTTGATGACAGGCAGGTCCAGGAGCTGCTGCAGGCGCTGCAAAAACGCATGGGCAGTCTCCGTCCTGCAATGGAAGCCATCGGCGAAACGATCGTGTCGGCGACGCACGACCGCTTCGAAAGGACGGAATCCCCGGAAGGCAAGAAATGGAAGCCCGTCAGCCCGGCCTACGCCGCGTGGAAAGAGAAGATAGGCAAGAACCCGGCCCACATCCTGAGACTCAAGACGGCTTCCGGGCTCCTCGGCTCCATCAACTACAGGGCCACGGAAAGCAAGGTGACCGTGGGCACCAACGTGGTTTATGCGGCGATTCACCAGTTCGGAGGGCCGACGAAGCGGGGTGCGACCATGCCGGCCCGCCCGTACCTCGGGGTGAGCGACGACGACTGGAAGGAGATCCGTGAAATGCTCCAGGAATACCTGATGACGGGGAGGGCTTGAAACCATGCGCATCGATGAAGCGGAAAACGCCGTACTGGGGGCGCTGCAGGCCGACCCGACGCTTGCATCCATGGTGAAAACCTGGATGGCCATGCCGGCCATGGATGAGGAAACCCTCGCGCGGCTGGTGCGCCAGTACCCTGCCGTAGGCGTCATCTCTCCCGACGGGGAATACGACTACAGAACCGGCAGTATCCAGAACGAAACGGCAACCATCCTGGTGCTCTGTATTCATCGCAACCTGAGATCTCCGACTGCCGCCCTCAGGGGCGGAGCCGAAGGAGAAACCGGAGCGTGGGAGATCCTGGACCTATGCCGGGCCGTGCTGCTGGATTGGGCGCCCGGCTCATCGATCCTGAAGTGCCTCCCCGTCAGGAGGTCCTTGTTATTCGTGGGTGATAAATGGTCTGCCGTGTCCCTGGAGATCAAAATCATTATCCGCACGGTGCTTTGATCCGTGGGTTGCGTTGAATGAAGTGAAACGCAACAAACGACATGAAGGAGAAATTATGAGCGAAGCAGGCTTGACCATCACGGAAAGACGCGGCGGGCAGTATCTCGTTGATGCACCGGCAACCCGCGAAATCGAGCCGCCAGGGCAAAAAGAGGACGATAGGTCTATGGAGATTAGTCCTGAGCCTTCGGACTCTAAAAAAGGCAAA
>CAYOVG010000648.1:0-2036 GCA_964407285.1 uncultured Syntrophobacteraceae bacterium | reverse complement strand
GTAGGAAAGGGAGCCGTCCAGGCTGCGGGACTTCCCGAGAAACTGCACATGCGCGGCACAGGCAAGGAGTTTGACACCGCCGCACTTATCGGCGACCTGGGAATGATCCTCAAGGACGTCGGCGCACCGACGGTCGTCGGCATGATGACCTTCAACGAAATGATGGCGTGCTTCCAGGAAGGTCCGATGATCGGAGCAGGATTCGGGGCCGGCCCGGTCAATCCGCCCCTTGCTCACCTCGTGAGCGACTGCGTCGTAGCCTCCATGAAACTGATCGAGACAGAAGGGGATGTAGAAGCTACCGCAGACATGATCCACGATATGAAACTCAACGAATGGCTCGATCCCGAAATTTCCGCCGCTTCCGGCAACATGGTCGCCCACAAGGCCGAGCAGGTTATGCGCGGTCCTGTAACTGCCGCAGTTATAAAGGGGACCCAGGGGATCAGGAACAACCTGCAGTTCCGCCTTGCCAAGTACACCTGGGACGGTCTCCAGGCAGGCAAGTCACTTGAGGACATCTGCATGGAAATAGACAACAAGCGTAAGGAGAAGGTCGAGCAGCGCACCGGCATGATGCTGGGAGGCATGTTCGGCAAGAAGATCACCCTGGAGTTCACCAAGCTCAAGGGCGGAGCCCGCAGAAGCCATCCCTTCGCCGAGACCTACTGGGGCTTCGATGCCGATATAGACGCGGTTGTTACTGTCGACGGCAAGGAGTTCAAGATCGAGGGGCTCTCTCACAAGGTGGCTCCCGACGTGGTCCTGAACCAGAAGTCTGAATGGACCATCCCCGTGACGGTGGCTTCCGTAGCAGCCCAGGAACTGATGTACGTTGGCTGCTGCACCGTTAACATTGTTATCCCTGCGGCAGTAGCTGCGGTGTCCGGGAAGATGAGCGCCAAGGATGCCGGCAAGTGCGCTGAGAAGGGTGCATGCATCACCAACGCGATCCCGGGAGCCAAGGAAAGCGCACGCAATGTCGCGAATCTTGCGATACGACTCATGAAGGACATGGAGGACGTTACAGAACTTTAATATCAGTGCCGTGACCTAAGGGGGCCCATATGGGCCCCCTTACTGAAAAATGCGGGTAACGGGAGGTGTCGGTCATGCTTCTTGTCGTCAATGCGGACAACATTACAGGAGAGGGGCTTCCATACCTGATCGAAGGGTTGATGAAGAGGGGTGCCTCAAGCGTTCACGCTATTCCGGCTATCACGAAGAAGGGAAGAAGCGAGTTCGTTTTTTTCATAGACGCCCCCAGATCATGCCTGGATGATCTGGGCGCTTTCCTTGCCCTTGAAATTGACACCCTGGGGATGAGGGTATTGGAGCCGGAGCACTTCCCCTTCACTCCTGTGAAGCATACCTCTGTAAAGGTATTCCCCGAGGGAAAGGAGCATGAACCTGCCGAGATCCGTGTCAAGACACTTGCCGGGTCGAAGGAAGATCTGGTTTCCTGCAAGGCGGAATACGACGATCTTGAGGCCGCGCTGAAGAGGCTGAGTCCTGATAACGCTATATCCTTCAAAAGCTTGAAAGCAGCGGCTGAATTGGCTTGCATGAGTGGCGAGCCGGTTGCTGTATGCGGCCTGATCTTTTCTCCGTAGAGCAGGTCTTCAATCTGAGCAAGTCTGGCATTCTCTGAAGGGAGTTGGAAAAGATTGAAAAAAATATTGCTTCAACTCGATACTGACCCACAGCCAAGCGTTTTTGATGCCGTAACCGCCTATGACGGCGGAGCAGATATCATTCTGCAGCACGGTTCCATAACCCCTGAAACAGCGGTACCCCTTGTTCACGGGGTCATGTTCACCAGGGGCGGGGATGCAATGAAGAACAGCGCCGTGTTCGTTGGCGGCTCTGATGTGGCAGCCGGAGAAGCTGTCCTTGACGCTGTCAAGGGCGCGTTTTTCGGACCCCTGAGGAATTCTGTTATGCTCGATTCCAACGGCTGCAACACAACCGCCGCTGCCGCTGTTGCAAAATTGGGAGGCGCGGTAGAAGTAAAGGGAAAGAGAGTCGTTGTTCTG
>CAYOVG010000647.1:0-2050 GCA_964407285.1 uncultured Syntrophobacteraceae bacterium | reverse complement strand
GTTGCGGAAGAGCTGCCGGAGCCCCTGCTGCCGGAGATCTTTGCCGATATCGAGCGCCTCTATTGGGACAGCCTCAAATCCGTTCTGGAAGGACCACCCGGAATACAACCCCTTTGGGGATGGATAAACACCAACGGTCTTCCCTGGTGCAACGCACGAGCGAGGCGTGCGCGAGTGGTCCTTGGAACCGCCCGTCTACCCACCATCCATCGCGGTATTGAAATTTCTGTTGCTTTATTCCATGCGCGTGTTAGAAAGTGAATTTTCTCTTGCGCGCGCTACGCGCGCCGGATTTGGGAATAACTTGTCAGTGCGTATATGCTTTGGGCTATTCTCCGGTTTTCGGTAACCGCATTCGTGCTTCGCTACTCCAGCTTCCATGCCTCAGCGCGAGCGGTGGGCTGTTCGACCCTTCGATAGGCCCGGGGCAGGTCGTTCGATACCTCTCGACAGGCTTCGATAACCTCGGGGCGAACGGTTTGACCCGATCCGTATGCGCGCCGGCAATCTGTTTTGACATCGCCTGCATGGAAAGAGACACCGAATGAACCCGCAAGCGGTCCCGCGAATTCCCGCGGGAAGCGACTGGGGCGGAGACAGGGCGGATATGGCTGATACTCCACGGGAAAACCGGGAGACGGGGAACGACGGCGGAAACCGGGAGCGGGAGCGCGCCCGGGAAGCCGAACGAGACCGACCCCGCTCGTTCGGCAGGTGCGGCAGGTTGTTTCTCAGGTATTTGAAGGTCGAGCGCGGCATGAGCGGCGAGACTTTGCGGGCCTATGCCGGCGACCTGGACCAGTTCCACCGGTTTCTCAGAGAGAAGCTGGATCTGAATGGTGATGGCGGTCAGGGTAATACGGATGAACAAAACGAAAAACAAGGCAATGAACGGCAAGACGGACGAGAGGCCGACGTACCGCTGACCCGCATCGACGCCGCTCTGGTGCGCGGCTATGCTGCGTCCCTGGCGAAACAGGGCCTGGAGAAGACGAGCCAGGGCAGAAAGCTCTCGGCGCTACGCTCTTTCTACCGCTTCCTGAACGAACAGCAGATATACGAGGAGGACCCGGCCCGGCTGGTCTCTCTTCCCAAGATCAAGTCCAGGGTCCCCTCCTTTCTCGGTATCGATGAGGTGTTCCATTTTCTGGATTCGCTGCGCAAAAACGCGATGCGCGAAGGGGCTTCGTGGCGCAGGTGGCGCAACTGGGCGCTCTTCGAATGCCTTTACTCCACGGGAATTCGAGTCAGCGAGTTGGTGGGCATGAACCTCGACGACATCACATTCCAGGAAGGCTTCGTCCGGATTCGGGGGAAGGGAGGGAAGGAGAGAATCGTTCCTATTGGAGAGGCGGCCCTCGAGGCGATATCGGGTTGCGTTGAAGCCATGGACGAGCAGTTCCCCCGGGGGCGGTCGCGGGGCGGCGCGGTGTTTCGCAACGTGCGCGGCGGGCGCCTTACCTCCAGGTCGGTCCATCGGATACTGTGTGCGGAAATGATCGGCTGCCGCTTGTGGCGGCATGTGACCCCGCACGGCATCCGCCACACCTTCGCCACTCACCTGCTGAATGCGGGAGCCGATTTGCGGGCCATCCAGGAAATGCTCGGGCATGCCGATCTGTCAACCACCCAGCGCTACACGCATGTCCATATGGACCACCTCATGAACGTCTACGACTGCGCTCATCCGCGGAGCCGGAAGAGCCGAAAAAGCGCGGAAGACGATCGAAAGGGGGGCGGACCGGGCGGGGAATGAATATAATCTATAATATTGCACGGACATAATGATCTGATTGTGCCTTGAGCGCCCGTGAGCAAAGCATCGGGGAGGAAGGAACAGGATAAATATGGGTGATACGACTATGCACGGAACCACCGTTATTGCAGTTCGAAAGGACGGCCACGTAGTGATGGCGGGGGACGGGCAGGTGACGCTCGGCGACACCGTGATCAAGCATGAAGCCCGCAAGGTCCGCAGACTCTACAACAATCAAATACTGGCCGGGTTCGCCGGGTCCACGGCGGACGCGTTCACTCTTTTCGAACGGCT
>CAYOVG010000646.1:0-2061 GCA_964407285.1 uncultured Syntrophobacteraceae bacterium | reverse complement strand
GCCCCAATTTTGTTGGGATTTTGATCTTGAATAGCCTCCAGTTGCGAAAGTCGGGTTAGCCTCCAATCAGAGGTTGGAAAAGTGTAAAAACATTAGGAAAATGCCAAATTGGAAGTATTGATGGTTCATAATGTGGTGCCACATAAGTGGCGCACGCTGAAAAATAATGGCGCAATTAATTCATAATAGAGTTGACGACAACTCGTCGCATGCTGAAATATGCGTAGTGACATAAGTGAGGGCGCCATGTTTTTTCGACAAAAAAAGTCCGGTCAACACACCTACGTCCAGATCGTAGAGAATCAACGTGACGGAAAATCCGTCCGCCAGCGCGTTATGGCGACAATCGGGCGATTGGATCAGCTTCAAGCCTCCGGGCAGATGGATTCCCTGGTGCGTTCTGGGTTGCGATTTTGTGAGCATCTGGCCGCCATCGAGGCCAGCCGGGGAAATGAAGAATCCGTGCTGGGGACGGAACGCATCGGTCCTGATTTGGTTTTTTCCCGGCTCTGGGATCATCTGGGAATAGCGGAAGAACTCCATCGGCTTCTCCGGCCCCGGCGCTTTGGATTCGCCGTAGAGCGAGCGATCTATTTGACTGTGGTTCATCGCCTCTGTCTGTCGGGTAGCGATCGAGCGGCCGAGAAGTGGAAGCAGGACTACCGACTGCCGGGTTGTGAGGATATTCATCTGCACCATCTGTATCGGGCAATGGCGTTCCTGGGGGAGGAATTGCCGTCGGATAAGCAGAGTGGCCAAACACCGTTTTCTCCGCGCTGCATCAAGGATTTGCTGGAAGAAGGTTTGTTTGCCCGCCGGCGGGATTTGTTCACCGATTTGCAGTTGGTGTTTTTTGACACCACATCCATCTATTTCGAGGGGGAAGGCGGCGCACTAGGAGAACGAGGGCACAGCAAAGACAGCAGGCCGGATCTGAAGCAGATGGTGGTGGGCGTCGTGTTGGATTCGCAGGGGACTCCGATCTGTTGCGAAATGTGGCCGGGCAATACTGCCGACGTGAAAAGCCTGATTCCCGTTGCCAATCGCCTGCGCAGTCGATTTGGTATCCAGCAAGTCTGCATCGTGGCCGATCGGGGCATGATCAGTCAAGATACCATACGGCAACTGGAAAGTGAGCCTCTGCATTGGAACTACATCTTGGGTGCCCGGATGCGTCGACAAAAAGAAGTCAGCCAGGACGTCTTGCGACGAGCCGGAGCCTATCAGGAGGTTTTTCCAGAGCGCACCAACCAGAAGGATCACTCTCCCTTGAAAGTTAAGGAGGTTTGGGTGGAGGGCCGTCGCTACGTGGTCTGTGTCAACGAGGAGCAGCGCCGGAAAGATGCTCATGATCGCGAGGCCATCGTTCAGCATCTGCGCGAACAACTCAAGCAGGGCGACAAATCTCTCATTGGCAACAAGGGATATCGGAAATTCATCAAGACCTCCGGCTCCCAGTTCGAACTGGATGAGAAGAAAATCAAACAGGATGCGCGCTTCGATGGAAAGTGGGTGTTACGGACCAACATGGAACTGACGCCACGGGATGTCGCCCTCTCCTACAAACAGTTATGGACGGTGGAGGACATTTTCCGCACCATGAAATCTATCCTGGAAACCCGACCCATTTATCACAAGTGTACCGAAACCATTCGTGGACATGTCTTCTGCAGTTTCCTGGCTCTTTGCCTGCGCAAAGCCCTTCAGGACGAGGTGGCTTCCAAAAAGGGCCCCTTGGAGTGGAGCGATATCATCCGCGACCTCAATGAAATCCTGGAAATCAAAACGGTTTTCAGCGGGAAAACATTTTTGTTGCGATCCGCTCTCAAGGGGTGTGCCCATCAGGTGCTTGCTGCACTTGGCATTGCCCCGCCCAAATCTATCCGGGAAATCTCATGAAACCAGCCTCCATAACCTTGCCAAATGTGGTGCCAAGAAAATTTTCACGCACGTAACCCGTTGCCTGCCAACGGTCCAGCTCGGAGAACTGTAGAAGATGGGTCAGGGGTAGACCTGTTGTTGGGGCTGGAGGGAACCTACACGCCCGCGTTGGCACGCCTG
>CAYOVG010000645.1:0-2073 GCA_964407285.1 uncultured Syntrophobacteraceae bacterium | reverse complement strand
TCCAGTTCTTCCGCTTCGGCAACGAACCCGAGATCCATGATTTCTAGCAGGGGACCATGGACGATTATTTCCGCACTTTCGAACTATGGTACAGGGCCGTGAAGGCGGCTGCGCCCAATGCCGTAATCGTCGCCGCGGGCTTTGCAAATCCGGTGGACGATACAGGTTCGCCGGCTGCGTACACGGAAAGCTTCGTCCAATACTGCGCGAATCGAGGCCTGTCGCTGGACATCCTCGCTTTCCACGGGTATGGCGTGGAGCCGAGTATGCGCTACGGCCGGCAATTCGAGGTCATGCGGGAACTCCTGAACGGATATCCGGCTATCAGCGGAGTCACCGGGGTTGCAAGACTCGCGAACAACGAATGGAACCTCATCACGCCCTATCCATCGGCGTACGATCCGGTTTTCGACACCGCCTGGGCGGGGGCCCACAACGTCGCCGCGCTCATCGGAATGATCAGGGAAAATGCATACCTGTGCGTCCGTTTCGGCGGAGCCGCGGTCAACGTCACCTCCCCGAACGGCAGCAGGGATGCCGATTTCCTCCTGGTGCACCGCAACTACGGCAAAAAGCCGTCCTTCCATGCAATGCAGGGACTCTCCCGATTTGTCCGGCACCCCGTTATCGTCTCCTCCTCCGTGCGGGAAAACGATAACTTCAATGTCCTGGCAGGAATGTCTCCGGCGAAGAACGCCCTCTATGTCGCCGTCTGCAACTATCCGTACAAAAGCCTGCCCTCGAAATGCAACCCCGATTACGACGCAAACCAGGCTTCCCCGGCCGATTCGCCGTACAGTCTCTCCATCGCCGGTTTGCCCTTCCCCGCCGGTAAGGTGCAGGTAACACGTTACAGGGTGGACTCCTCCAATGTGGGCCAGGTTGTCGAAAACAGCCGGGTCCCCGCAAACGGCGGCCTGTCGTTGCAGTACAACCTGCCCGGCCCCGGAATCGACTTCATCCTGATCGTCCCCGTCAAGTAAAAAAGGTTGACCACACGGAACAAACCACGAATAGCTCTCAAGAACTTTGACCACGAAAAACACGAAAAAGCACGAAAGAGGGATGGTTCCTTTTTTCGTGCTTTTCGTGTTTTTCGTGGTCTGTCTCCGTCGCCGATTTCTTGTGGTCCGTGTTCTGTGGTCCGTCTTCATGGAATGATCCGTGGACCATGTTTCGTGGTCCGTTTGCCGCCGCCGAAGTTGCGCTACGACATCATAGTATATATATGTTATAATATTACCTGAAACAAATGCTTCTTGTCGGTGGAGGATTCGATAATGTTCATCCTGGGATCTTACCAATCGAGACCGGAACCCGTAACTCCCTCACGGGATGGCCCCTCCGCTTTCCCTGTACTGCTCCTGGTGCTGTTTTTGGCGCAGGCCGGGCTGAGCGGTTGCGCATCGACGGCGATCTCCAGGTCGTTTCAGGAGACCGTCAACCCGGCAGTGACCTTTGAATCCCTCCTGGTCCGGCCGGACGCCTACAGAGGGCAGCGAGTGGTGCTCGGGGGATACGTCCTCGATGTGACGAATATGCCGGACCGAAGCGCCATCACCGTTTTGCAGACGCCGCTCGACAGCTTTCTGGAGCCTGAAGAGCGCGAAGAGTCACGAGGACGTTTCATCATCGAGAGCAACCGGTTCATCGATCCGGAGGTATACACAAAGGGACGCCGGGTAACCGTCGGAGGGACCGTCATCGGCTCCCGGACGCAGAAGATGGGAGAAACCGAATACACCTACACCTACCCGGTCGTCGAGGCGCAGGAACTGCACCTGTGGCAGCGATACCGGGCCGACAGAAGGCTTTCCCCCTTCCACGATCCCTGGTACCATGGGTACTGGCGTGATGATTTCTACTCCCCGTTTCACTATTATGGCGGCCCCTTCCGGTACCGCCACTATCCGGGGTATCGCTGGTGGTAGGCGACGGGGGCCGGCCGGCGCCCGTCCCGTTTGAAAGGGCGCGGCGCGCCGCCTATGGGAAAATCTGGAGGGCGCGATCGTGTACAGAGTGGCCGCGGGACTGGCCGTTCTTATCCTGGTGATCTGCGCGGACCGTTTCCAC
>CAYOVG010000644.1:0-2075 GCA_964407285.1 uncultured Syntrophobacteraceae bacterium | reverse complement strand
GAAGGCGGCGTTCGCCTCGGCATTGGTCTCATTCATTGGGTCCAGTTCCGCGCAATTCCACGTTGCGAAAAGACAGCCTCCGCAGGTATTGGCGGGAACATGTCTTCCGCTCTTGAATCCTCTTGGCGATTGGTTACCGAATATTCAGTGTACCTTATATATTGAGACTTCGGTCTTTGCAACACCGAATTGTGGCTTTATCCGTCTCTTTCATGTTATCTACTTATCTGGAGGGTTAACGCGTTGGTGGAGGACTACCCATGCATCCCATTCCTTCTGGGCTGATGTCGGAGTTTGAGGCATATCCAACCGCTCGAGGCTTTCGGAAGCCACTCATGCGACCTGCTCAAAGAGGCTGCGCTTCTACCTGGACTTTTGCCGGAAATATCATTTTTCTGAACGAAATGCCGACAGCCTGCCCCACTTCCTCAAGAAACTACATGAGAAGAAACAAACGAGCGCCCGGCAACAAGAGGCATCTTACACCATTTGGCGCTTCATCATTACTTTTTAATTTGTGATGACCTTATCCATTCCAGAGGCTCTGAAATGGATGATCTGCACGGTCAAACGATTGCCGGTGGATAAGGTTATGATCGGAATGTCGGCGACAATGGGCCGTCATGTCGTTCCGCCTTATGTTCTCCGGAGAACATTAAGACTTCATTGGAGACGACGGGCGAAACGCAAAAGACATTCGAGATGCCCTCTATTCGTGGCTATTTGCGTCTCGATGAGTCTCAATCTCCCTGGATGAGAATGACGATTTCGCCGAGATTATTCGGAATGTACCGGTTGCCGGCGTCGTCGCTGCCGCCGGGTGCGTCACCCCATCCACGGGAGTCTCATGGAGGGACGTGCTTGATGGGTTGACCAGAGAAATCCTTGGTAAGGCGTTGTTCGAAGAAAGCTTTGAAGAACTATGTGCACCGGACGCGGGAGTCTCGAACATTCACTCGAAGCAAGGACCCCCGGTTGCTCTCTTCCGATGATGTGAAAGGATTCTTGACCTTTCTCGCTGTATTCAGGCAGGTTTCGGTTTCTACTCGGAACCAGGCGTTCAATGCGTTTCTGTTCTTTTTCCGACATGCGCCGAAGAATGAGTTCGGCAAAGTCGATGGGGTGGTCAGGGCTCCCGATGCCGCGGAAGCAGTGAGATCCTCTCTGCAATCGGAAATCAAACGGAAATCTCGGCATGGTTCAGAAGCCATGTGTTTGAGGTAACGCCTGAAAGGCTTCAACGTCATTCCCGCGTAATCGGGAATCGAGGCTCCTCGAGGCTTTCCGGACCGCCGCTGCCCGCCTACGCGGGGACAAGCTTCGCGGGGGCGAGCCGAAAGCGTTACCCTGTTTTGAACCATGTCGAAATTTCTCCGGGTGTGGCTGAAGGATGAAAAACCGTTGCTTCCGGGGTTGATCGGAGCTATCATTTTAATGGCATCATCATGAGAATAAGCATGAGAATAAGAAGGAAAGAGGAAACAGGACATGGCCCGGATTCTCATTCCGCGCGCGCGTTACCGTCGCTCGAATCCGTGAGAAACTGAAAGGGCGTCCCGCAACCGATTCGAACTTGGACGAGCCAGGACCATGAGCGGCCCCCCGAACCCGGAACTTCAACTGGCCCACGATTTCGTGGAGCACACCGACCGCAATATCTTCCTGACCGGCAAGGCCGGCGCCGGCAAGACCACCTTTCTCCACAATCTCAAGAAGAGCACCCACAAGCGCATGATCGTCACCGCCCCGACCGGTGTCGCGGCCATCAACGCCGGCGGGGTGACCCTCCACTCGTTTTTCCAGTTGCCCTTCGGCCCGTTCGCGCCGGGAAGCGAAGCCTACGGCCGCCACAACCGGCACAGGTTCAGCAAGGAGAAAATAAACGTCGTCAAGAGCCTGGACCTGCTGGTCATCGATGAGATCAGCATGGTGAGGGCGGACCTCCTCGACGGGGTCGATGGGGTCCTGAGGCGCTACCGGCGGAGCGACCTGCCGTTCGGCGGGGTCCAGCTTCTCATGATCGGCGACCTGCGCCAGCTCTCCCCGGTCGTCAGGGAAGACGAGTGGACCATCGT
>CAYOVG010000643.1:0-2081 GCA_964407285.1 uncultured Syntrophobacteraceae bacterium | reverse complement strand
AGGCCCGGCCCTTCAGCAACTACCTGGACCGGGCCATGGACCGGGACACCCCCCAGTACGGACCCGGCGACGACCCGCGCCGCGGGGTCTATCTGGAGCGGGTGGACAAGGACCCCAGCCCCTTCAAGCGGATCTACGACCCCAAGCATCCCGACGCCGACGAGGACGGGTTTGTCGAATACCCCAACATCAACCCCGTCGAGGAGATGGCCAATATGCTCAACGCCTCCCGCTCCTATGAGGCGAACCTGGCGGCGCTGAACACCGCCAAGCAACTGGCCATCAAGACCCTCGATATATCGAGATAGACTGAAACACTACTCATAAGGGGTCGGTCATGTACATCTCCGAACTTCTCCCTGCAACTCAGACGGAAATCGCCTCGCCGCAAAGCCCGGCGGGAAAAACGCCATCCAAGACATCCTTCGCCGATGAACTGAAGGAGAAGATCATGGAGGTGAATCAGCTTCAGCATGAAGCGAACGCCATGAGAAGCAATGCCGCCATCGAGGGACCGACCAACATGCACGAGACGCTGATCAAAGTGGAGGAAGCGTCGATCAGCCTCCAGATGATGCTCAAGATGCGAAACAAAGCGGTCGACGCTTACCACGAAGTGATGCGGATGCAGTTCTGATTGGCCGCCCCCGAGTTCTTCGAAGCGACGGGGCGGGCGGGAGCGCGGACATTCCGGTTCCCGGTCGGATTTTGGGACGGTAGAAACATACCGGGGATTGACTATGAAAAATTAAGGAATGCGATTGCGGCCGGTTGTCACCTGTTGAGACCGGCCGGAGAGAAGGTTGTGGCGCCCCATGAATCCCTTGCTCAGGTACTTCGAACAGATTAAAGCCACTTACCGGAATTTTTCCACGCCGCAGAAGATCTTTTCCGCGGGCTCCGTCCTCGTCCTGCTCGCAAGCCTGGCCTACCTGCTCTACATCGTCAACAAGGTGGAATACAGCCCTCTCTTTTCCGGTCTGCCCCAGGAGGAAATGGGGAGCGTGGTGGAGGCGCTCAAGAACAAAAAGGTCCCCTATCAACTCTCCGAAAAGGGCGTAGTCTCCGTTCCCAAGGAACATCTCCACGAAACACGCCTGGCGCTCGCCAAGGACGGCATCCCGAAGGGAGCGGGGGTGGGGTTCGAGCTCTTCGATCAGCAGAAGCTCGGCAGCAGCGAATTCGTTCAGAAAATCAACTACCAGCGGGCCCTGCAGGGAGAACTGTCCCGGACCATCAATGAAATGAACGCGGTGATGGAGAGTCGCGTGCACCTGGTCGTCCCCGAGAAGAGTCTATTCATCGAGGACCAGAAGCCCCCGAGCGCGTCCGTGGCGGTGAAGCTCCAACCCGGAAAGAAGCTGGAACCGTCGGAAGTCCAGGGGATAGTCCACCTGGTGTGCAGCGCGGTGCAGGGGCTCAAGGAGGAAAACGTCACCGTCATAAGCACCGACGGGAAAATACTTTTCAAGAAAAACTCCCAGGAAACCCCGCTTCAGATGAGCAACCTCCAGCTCGAGTACAAAACCCGGATGGAGGAGGAATACCATCGCAAAGTCCAATCCATGCTCGAACAGGTCATGGGAGCCAGTAAAGCGATCACCCGCGTGACGCTGGACATGAACTTCAGCCAGGTCAAGATGACGGAGGACACTTACGATCCCGACAGTTCCGTCATCCGCAGCCAGCAGCGCAGCGTTGAATCGTCGGACGGCAAGGACGCCACCCCCAAGGGCAATCCCGATGTGCCCATAAATGTGGAGAGCAAACTGCTGCAAAGCGCTCCGCAGGGAAGCGACGCCGGCAAGGACAAGGACCAGCAGCAAAAATCGACCTTCAACCGGCAGCGCGAAACGGTCAATTACGAGATCAACCACATCAATCGCCAGACGATCCATGCGCCGGGAAGTATCAAGAAACTGTCCGTTGCGGTGGTCGTCGACGGCGCCTACGAGATGAAACCGGACATGGACGGGAATATGAAGCCCGCCTTCGTGGGGCGCTCCGCGGACGAACTCAAGTCCATCGAGGAAATGGTCAAGAAGGCGGTGGGGTACGATGACGCGAGAGGCGACCAGATC
>CAYOVG010000642.1:0-2083 GCA_964407285.1 uncultured Syntrophobacteraceae bacterium | reverse complement strand
GCCCTCATTCTCGTCGCTGCGACGTACCTGACCGGTACGACTCGCTCCTCGAATTTCGGGCGCCTTGCATCTGGGCATTTTTGATCAGCCTGACAACAGGGAGGGAGATCTCCCTCGATATCTCTTTAAATATAAAAAAGCGCCGGTTGTCGCCGGCGCTTTTCTCTTCTCTGGGTGCGCCAGGCATGGCGCGTGGTGCGCAAGCACCAGATGATTGATCGTGGTGGTCAATCGTTGACTTGGGGGTGCAAGTCCCCTGCGGACCCTGATGACGGGAACCGCTAGCCGAACGGCAAGGGTGTCCATCGTGAGGTGGGATCTGAAGGAAGCCGCAGGCAAAATCCCGGCCCGACGAACAGGAATCGCATACGAGGCAGTCCCATCCGGGCGAGAAGGCCAATATCTTCAAAGCCCGATAGTCATCCGGGAGGGTGGGGCTGTAGATGCGGCGGGTATATGGGAGGAAGGTCACGCGCATTACCCTGGGAGGTCTGTCAATCTGCCTCGTGCTACCGGCGTCGCAAGGCGTCGGGATGGATTGGCAGAAGTCAGCTGAGGTCATAGTAGCTGGAGTAACCGCCCAGTGAAGGGCCGAACACGAGGCGTCGGACAGGAGCCTTGAATTTCGATGATGTATGGAGACGCAGAAGCTGGGGTTGCGATGCCCCGGGCCACGGCCGAGGGTAGCGACCGGAAGTCGCGAGAGTACGCCATGGGTGCGTCAAACGTCACGGCAACGAAAGAATCGTCCTGGACGGAAGCGCGAACGCGGTTGATGGAGGAGGTTGTCGGCCGCGACAACATGATGGCGGCCTATCATCGGGTGAGGTCCAACCAGGGAGCTCCCGGCATCGATACGATGACGGTGGACGAACTGAAGGCGCACCTGATGGAATGCTGGCCTCGCATCAGAGAAGAACTGCTGGAGGGGCGTTACCTGCCCCAACCGGTGCGCAAGGTGGAAATCCCCAAGCCCGGTGGCGGGGTGCGCATGCTCGGCATCCCCACGGTCATGGACCGGCTCATCCAGCAGGCCCTGTATCAGGTGCTGATGCCGTTGTTCGATCCGGATTTCTCCGAACACTCGTACGGGTTTCGGCCCGAACGGAGTGCCCACCAAGCCATTCAGGCCGCTCGCAGGTATGTCGCCGGCGGGCGACGCTGGGTGGTGGATGTGGATCTGGAAAAGTTCTTTGACCGGGTAAACCACGACATTCTGATGTCGCGAATCGCCCGCAAGGTCAAGGATCGGCAGGTGTTGCGACTTGTTCGCCGCTACCTGCAGGCCGGGATGCTCGAAGGCGGGATTGTTTCGCAGCGAGCCGAAGGGACGCCTCAAGGCGGCCCTCTTTCCCCTTTGCTGTCGAATATCCTGCTCGACGAGTTGGATAAGGAGTTGGAAAAACGAGGTCATGCCTTCTGCCGGTTTGCCGACGACTGCAACGTCTATGTGCAGAGTCGGCGCGCCGCCGAGCGGGTGATGGCCTCGATGACCCAGTTCCTCGAAGGGCGGCTCAAGCTCAAGGTCAACGTCGCCAAAAGCGCCGTTGATCGTCCCTGGAACCGAACCTTTCTGGGCTACAGCATGACGTGGCATAAGAATCCGCGCATCAAAGTGTCG
This sequence comes from uncultured Syntrophobacteraceae bacterium, assembly GCA_964407285.1. Classification (GTDB taxonomy): domain Bacteria; phylum Desulfobacterota; class Syntrophobacteria; order Syntrophobacterales; family Syntrophobacteraceae; genus CAYOVG01. The sequence continues at coordinate 462 of CAYOVG010000642.1, read as the reverse complement.
GATTCGTCGGTAGAACGTCTCAAAGCTGGATTGCGCCGGATCTTTCGGCGGGGCAGGGGAAGAAGCCTGCAACGGGTCATCGAGGAGAGCAAACCGAAGCTTCGCGGATGGATCGCCTATTTCCGCCTGGCGGAGGTCAAAGGGATCTTCGAAGATCTGGATGGATGGGTCAGGCGCAAACTGCGCTGCATTCTATGGCGCCAGTGGAAACGGCCCTACACCCGAGCCAGGAAACTGATGCAGAGGGGACTACCGGAGCCGGTGGCTTGGAAATCCGCCACAAACGGGCGAGGCCCCTGGTGGAACTCAGGAGCCTCGCACATGAACTACGCATTCCGGAAATCTTACTTCGACAAAGCGGGGTTGGTGTCGTTAAGTGACCAACTCCGACGCTTTCAGAACGCCACGTGAACCGCCGTGTACGGAACCGTACGCACGGTGGTGTGGGAGGACGGCGGGGGT
>CAYOVG010000641.1:0-2084 GCA_964407285.1 uncultured Syntrophobacteraceae bacterium | reverse complement strand
ACCTACTGCCACGTACTCCGGGAAATCCGGGAAACCGTGGAAAGAGAAAGCTGGTACCCAAATTATCTGGCGTGCCACGTACCAGCGCCATGTCCTTATCTCCCCATCAAGCGCAGCGGGGTGGTGAGTGATGAGGTCTTTGAAAGGCGCCAGAGGAAAGGAGGTAAGTAGCGATGACTGACGAGAGCAAGACCAACGTAAAAGCGATCAAGCCGTATTTTGAGTCCGGCCCCAGTGGTCGGAAAGTCGAGATGTCCGAGCTGCAGGCCCTGCCGCTGGAAGAGCGAGAAGAACTCGGCACGGCTTGCAAGAAAGCACTCGGCTGGGAGTAGGGAGCACGGCCATCCCTCAGGCAAGAGGAGAGGATGGCTGCCTGCCTAGAGGACGGTTAACACACAAGGTTACCAGAGAGAAAGGAGGTGGTGGAAGTTGAGGGAGTTGATTGGCCTGTGCATGTGGTGTGGTTGCCCTGTCTACTCTGACGGGCCGGTAGACTATGAAGGTTTGTGGTGCAACCACGAGGTACAATTTGAATTGGATACGGAGGTAACAAGCATTGAAGATTCTGAGTAAGGCAGATGTGGCTCAGAACGGACGGTTCGTGATGATCTACGGGCCTACCGGGGTGGGAAAAACAACCTCCATCCTGCAGACGGCTCCAGATCCCATCATGTACATCCAGACTGAGCCTCGATCACTTAAACCTTCACTAGACGCAACAGGCCGACCCGATCTCGATATTGACGTGGCGGTCTACGAAGATTGGGCCAGCCTGATTGCGTTTGTAGCGAACCCGAAGAACTTTGAAAGGTACGCTACCGTAATCGTTGATTCATATTCTCACCTTATGTCCGTCGGTTTGTCAAGCGAGATCGAAGATCAGGCATTTGATGCAAGGACGGAGAAGGAGAAGGCCGTGAAGCCCCTGGCGAATCAGACCAAAATGAGCCAGGAAGGCTACGGTGCCCTCTCTTCTAATATGTTCCGCCTCACGGCAGCCTTGGGGAAACTCTCCCGAGCGGGGAAAATTGTCATTGTCACCGCCCTGCTCCAGGAGTCCCCCAAGTGGAACCGTGAATTGGCGGCGGCTCCTGCCCTCAAGGGTAGGGAGTTCCCCGTCAACATGCCTGGATTCTTTGACCTGATCGGGTTGGTCGAACCGCGGACGGACGCCGATGGCAGAATCATTTACCCCCCTCGGGTGCGCTTCCAATCCCCGGATGACAGCTTCGTCGCGAAGTGGACCGGGGCAGGTACACGTACTCAAGGGCCACTCGATATTTCAAAAATCTTAAACCTAAAAGAAAGGAATTAATATCATGAAATTAGCAGATACCGGAATAACAAGCATGGACCTGGATTTTCAGATCCCTGAAGCAGGGGTATCCATTCTCCAGTTCGATGAAGGGATCCAGAAACGCACAAACGAGAACTCGGGCAAGACTACTCTACAACTGCCCTTGATCATCGACAGGATTGTTGAGGGACCGGAGAGCAATGCCGGCTTGAAGATGAGCCATTTTGTCCCCATCGAAACCGAGTTCGGGGAGAAACAGCTTGCGAGTATCCTCAGCATCACTGATTTGATGGACCCGTTCTTGAAGAAGTTCGGCCCGGACGTGGAGGTCACCGATGACATGTTTGTCAATGCCCTCAAGATCAAGCTGCCGGGCAAGTTCATCAAGGCCACGCATGAGGTGCGGAAGGACAATTCGGGGAAGGATCGGGCGACCATTACCCGGTTTGAGAAGGTTGGCGGAGGTGGATCAGCCAAGGCCAGCCCTCCCTCGAAGAAACCAGTCGCCGCGGGGAGTGGTAGCGACGGCGACGACTGGTAACAGGCGAGATAGCTGGGCTTACTCATTCCAATAACCCTTTAACCGTCCATGCCCCCGGGACGTAACAAACGGGGGCATCCATTGAACATGAGACTACAACCAACATCCATCTATACCGCTGATCTGAAGCCAGCCAGGATTCCCGAAGGGTTCATGCTGGTGCAGGATACGAGGGAGCAGAAACCCCTGTATAGGAGTGGGAGTGGTAATAGGCCGGAGGGATTAGAGGTTATCACGACCACTCTC
>CAYOVG010000640.1:0-2091 GCA_964407285.1 uncultured Syntrophobacteraceae bacterium | reverse complement strand
GGAGGTCGATTTCAGTTCGGTCAAGGTGGGTACGCGGTCAACGAAGGACGTGACCGTCTCCAACTCGGGCACGGCGAGCCTGAGTGTGAGCTCCATAGCCCTCACGGATGCATCGACCGCCTTCGGACTCGACACGGGTGCGGGCGGCGACTCGTGCGGATCGACATCTCCCACGATCGAACCGGGGGGGAGTTGTACGGTACAGGTATCGTTCAGCCCCTACTCGGTGGACGCCTACAAGCCCTCCTCCCTCGACGCCAACACCTACACCGGAGCTCTTTCCATCACATCCGACGATGCGGACTCTCCTGCTGTTTCCGTATCCCTCACGGGTGTGGCGGTGTCCTCGGAGTCGATTGCGACCACCATCACGATCCCAGCGGCGGTCGAGGCGGTGGGCTCCGCGATCAACGGCTACCGCATGGTGGGCATCCCGATGGCTCCGGCCGATGCCGACGTGTTCACCACGCTGGCTCCTTTCTTCGGGGGAACATACAATGCGGGGGTGTGGCGCATGATGGTGTGCGAACAGGGAACGAACTTCACCGAAGTGACGAGTTCCGGGCAGAGCAGCATCGCCTACGGGCAGGGCTGGTGGCTCATCTCCCGCGACGCGAAAACGATCACGATTGCGGGCACGCCGCTTTCCATCGACTTCCAGAAGACGCTGTCGGCGGGCTACCAGGTGGTCGCCTGTCCCTACCATGACCTGTCCGTCTCCTGGTCCGACGTCAGATCGGATGCGAGCAATGCTTCCCTCGGGCTGGGTGCAAACCTTTACTACTGGGACGGGTCGGGGGAGTACGTTAAAGCCCAACGGATGGAGCCGGGCAAAGCCTACTGGGTGTGGGCGGATGAGGCCGGGACTCTCACCCTCAAAAGAAGCTATGCGTCTTCGGCATCGCAGAGCGGATCAAGCGGTTCGCGTTCCACGACGACGGAGAAGTCCACATCGTCGAGTCAGCCCCCGCCGCCTCTGGGACCCGGAGCACACGTGCAGGCCTTTGCCCCCCGGGGCGAGTGCGTCAAAGGTGAGAGCGCCTGGATACAGTGGTACGCGCGGGGCATAACCCCGCAGGGGCACGAGGGGACCGTGAGCATCTACACCTCCACGGACGGAGGGAAGACCTTCTCGCTTGTCGCAAAGGATGTGGAGAACAGCGGCTACTATCTGTGGACACCCGATGCGAGTACGCAGCAGTGCGTCGTCAGGATCGTCTCCACCACGTACCCGGACATAAGCTCCACCAGTGAGATCTTCTCCGTCAAATGACGTTGCGGCCTGGTGCAAGGACATGGGATATACCGGGAAATGGAAAGACGGCAGCTTAAACGGTGGGACGGGGTTTCGTCCCCGCCATCCCTGACCGGCGGGGACGAAACCCCGTCCTGCCATTGGCCCGTCGGCCCGCACAGGCAGGGAGTTGAGTCAACGCCCATGCGTTCCTGAGTGGGAACGAGAGGTCCTTGGGCAACTCACCGCAAATAATCTGCCATGAGCTCTCATGCCCGCGATCCGGAAGACACTGCCGTTCCGGCAGATTACTTTTTTTTGGAGTTGCCTTACTTCATGCGGCTCCCTGGTCAGTAGAAGATGGTTCGGCAACGGGGGTAAGGTCTTCCTCGAAATGCATCGAGCTGGCCGAGGCGCCAGAGCCAGTTGTCGACATGCATACTGAGGGTTTTGGTCCCCAGCCGCTGAAATGCCGCCCGAAGAGCTTCCACCGCCCATACGGTCATGGCCCTTATCTCGATTTCCTCGGTGCTGCCGCTCATGATGAGTTCCTTGCGGTCGATCCTGGCCGCCAGGTCCGGATCATACGAGATGATTCCCAGTTCCCTCAAGACCTGTGGAAGCTTGTAGTCCGCAAAGGCGGTAAGTTCTTCCATATCGGTGAATCGCCCCCAGTCCCTGCCGGCGAATGCCAGGCTCAGGTCGGCGGCGAATATCTGCGCTCTTTTCCAGAAATAGACCATGCTTCCATCGTAGAGCGCCTGGTCCCTGAAACTGGGGAATGTCTCCGCAACCAGCCGTACGAGCTTGACCGCGCTGCCCCGCGCGCTTTCAACCATGGACGCCGCTTCTCCTCC
>CAYOVG010000639.1:0-2104 GCA_964407285.1 uncultured Syntrophobacteraceae bacterium | reverse complement strand
TCCAGCCAATTTGGGGGAAGATAAGCAAGCAGATTGCCGTGATTGTGGTCAAGCCCCCTCTGTGCCAATATGCTTGAGACATCCTCCCCCAAATAAATTAAAGTAGAGGGTGGAGGAAGAGACTAATCATGGAAAAAGGTTCAAATATGGAAAAGCGGTTGGTCAAGGTGAGTGCCCTGGAGGCGGAATCGGGGGAGCGGAGCGAGCCCGATGGAGCTGTAAGGGCACTCGGGCGGCCGGATCCCGAAGTGTTGGAGAATCCGACACGCCGTAAGTTCACGGCCGAATACAAACTGAATATCCTTCGTCTGGCCGACGCTTGTAAGACCCCCGGTAGTCTTGGCGCCTTGCTGCGCCGCGAAGGATTGTATCACTCAAACCTCGCCACCTGGCGACGGCAACGGAATGCGGGCACCCTGGAGGCTTTGGAGCCAAGAAAACGGGGACCCAAAGCCAAAGAACCCGATCCTCTGGTGATCGAGATGGGCAGACTGCGCCAGGAAAACGAACGGCTTCAAAAACGCCTCAAGCAGGCGGAGCTCATCATCGATGCTCAAAAAAAAATCTCTCAGATATTGGGCATAACACTCGAAACCCAGGTGCAGAGCGGGAAAGACTGATGGATGCCACAGAAGCGCTCGCCCTTGAAATAGGCACCCGCCGTGCCTGTGAAGCCCTCGTGGTTCCGAGGGCCAGCCTGTATCGGCGGAGAGCCGGGAGCAAAATGAAGGCTGCGGAGTGCGGCGGGAAATCTCCTTCGCCGCGTGCTCTGCAACCGGAAGAAAAGCAGGCGGTGCTCGATATCCTGCACTCGGAGCGCTTTGTCGACAAGGCTCCTCATGAAGTCTATGCGACCTTGCTCGATGAGGGAAAATACCACTGCTCCATCCGCACCATGTACCGGATCCTTGAAGATCAAAAGGAGGTGAAAGAACGCAGAAACCAGTTGCGCCATCCTGTTTATGAAAAACCCGAGCTTCTGGCAACGGGACCCAACCAGGTCTGGTCCTGGGACATCACGAAGCTTCTTGGTCCCAGCAAATGGACCTACTTCTATCTCTATGTGATTATTGACATCTTCAGCCGATACGTCGTCGGATGGATGGTGGCAACCCATGAATCGGCGCAGCTCGCAAAACGCTTCATTCAGGAAACCTGTTCCAAACAGGGGATAGTTCCGGGACAGTTGACGATTCATGCAGACAGAGGATCTTCAATGAAATCGAAACCCGTGGCCTTTCTGCTCGCAGACCTTGGGATCACCAAGACTCACAGCAGACCCTATACCAGTGATGATAACCCTTACTCCGAATCCCAGTTCAAAACGCTCAAGTACAGACCTGATTTTCCTGAACGCTTTGGAGCCATCCAGGATGCACGCAGTTTCTGCCAGGATTTCTTTCCCTGGTACAACCAGGAGCACCGTCATACGGGGATCAGCCTGCTCACCCCCGAGATGGTTCACTTTGGAAATGCCCCTGAAGTCTTACAAGCCAGAGAACGGGTCTTGATCCGCGCATACCAGGATCACCCAGAAAGATTCGTCAACAAGGTGCCGACTCCAAAGCCTTTACCTACAGCGGCTTGGATCAATCCCCCCAAGCTTGTAACGACTGATGGAGAGTTACAATAAATTTTGCTCAAGGGTGTCTCAAAGTTATTGACACATTCCGCAGCAACCGAAATCATCACCACCCACAAATCCGAGCAAAGGAGAAACAAATGGCTGAACAACTTCGTTCCGCAACGGCGCTTGTCAACTCAGTACTCTCTAATCCTGCGACAATCGAAGAACTTAAAGTCGATCCAGAGGGTATATTGCGCAAGTTCGAGGCACAGGTAACACAACAACTGCCACCTCCCAGTTCCAAGATTATCGATGCAATTTGGCTAATCATTGTCATCGCATTTGCATTTTCGCTCATTTACTCGGTCTGGGTTCTTGGTGCAGGAGTCTCCACTGAACTCAAAAAGGATGTGGTTTACGCTACTAAGAGTGACACCATGCTAACCGTCGTAACCACGGTAGTGGGCTTCCTTGCAGGACTTCTTGCTCCTAGCCCCGTTGGAAAGAAGAATGCCTAACGAACAAGGATAGATCGTG
>CAYOVG010000638.1:0-2113 GCA_964407285.1 uncultured Syntrophobacteraceae bacterium | reverse complement strand
AGATCTTTTGGAGACCTGGCGCCGTAGATGGCCGTGATATTGGCATAATCCTGGCGGTTGTCCGCCATGTAAAGCATCAGGGTTCGAAGCGGCGCCATTCCAATACCGCCTCCGACAAAGAGAATATTTTTCCCTTTCATCGCCTCGTAGGGGAATCCATTGCCCAGAGGGGCACGAACCCCGATCTGGTCCCCGGCATTGAGTTGATGAATCTTGGTAGTGACTTCTCCCGTCCTCATGACGCTGAATTGCAGGTAATCTTTTCGTGTGGGGGGCGAATTGATAACAAACGTCGATTCGCCGACTCCAAAAACTGAAAGCTGCCCGACCTGACCAGGACGAAAAGTGAATTGCTTCATCTTCTCTTCATCATCCAAGAGAACACGAAGCGTTCGAATGTTGTGTGTTTCCTGAATCACTTCCTGGACGGTCGCCAACTCCGGCAGATATGGGTTATGCGCATACACAGGCGTTCTCCTTCAACTCTTGCACGACCTTGCGGATATCGATGGATACCGGGCAACTGCGGATACACCGCCCACAGCCGCAACAGGCAATCATTCCGTCATACTTTTCCGGGAAATAGCTGAACTTGTGCCCTACCCGGTTACGGTAGCGCTCCAATTTAGTGGGACGGGGATTATGGCCGCTCGCCTCCGCAGTGTAGGTGCAAAACATGCACGAATCCCAGGAACGCAGACGTTCTCCCTTCAATCCCTTCATTTCGTCGCTGATAGTGAAACAATAGCACGTGGGGCAGACATAAGTGCAAATGCCGCAGCTGAGACACTGCCCGGCCATGGCCTGCCAGTATGCTGTCTGTTCAAACCGCGTCTTAAAGGATTCGACGCTGTCCTGTAAATCGAGGTTGCCCACCTGCTGCCGGGCCACCTGCTCATGAAGTTCTTTCGCAGCGGTTTCCTGAGCTTCGGTGGGAGCTGTACCCAATGCGTCCATGAAAGGCAGGGCCCGGTCGGTCAAAGCCTCTACGACGTAGCCTCCTTCAACGGGCATAATCCAAAAGTCACTGCCCGCCTGGTCTGCAGGACCGCTGCCGACCGAGGAACAAAAACAGGCCGAGTCGGCCTCCTGGCAGACCACTGTGGCGAAAAGGGTATTTTCTCTTCGTTTCTTGTAATAACCGTCCACAAACGGACCTTGCGTGAAGACACGGTCGAAAACGAAAAAGCCTTTCACATCGCAGGGATGTGCACCAAAAACCAGCGTGGGTTCGAAGTCTTCGGGTTCTTCCAGTTTGACACGTACCTTGGAGGGGTCCTCGGGGTTCTTGAGATATTCATAACTGAAAAGTTTCTCTACCTGCGGCAGCATGACTTTCTTGGGAAGGATCGTGCTCTGACGGTCCAATACGGGAGCAAGCCCCGGGCGGTAAGGCACGAATTCCACCCCATGCTTGTCTTCCCCTGCCGATGCTGGGACCCATAGTCTTATTTTCCGGGACAGCCCATCAAGGACTGTTCCCAAGTTTTCCTGGGCGATGAATACTTTCGCACTCATTGATTGTCCTCACTATTGCGGATGTTTGAACATTAAATTCCTGTTTCATTAGGACTAAATGTAAGCAGGGGAGGAACGGCATTCGGATCAACACCCGCTTCATAATTCAATAATTCCCTGGTGATCTTGTTGAGCTCTTCCTTCATGAGGGTGACCGGGATCCCCATGGGGCACACCCGTTCACACTCCCCGCACTCGGTGCATCTTCCCGCCAGGTGCATGGAATGAATGAAGTGAAAGAGGAATTTTTCAGAAGTATGCATGTATTGGGAGAGCCACTTGGGTTCCCGTGTTTCAGCAATGCAACGGTCCTGACACACGCAGAGCGGGCAGGCGTTTCTGCAGGCATAGCAGCGTATGCACCGGTCCAGTTCCTTCGTCCAGAACGCGAGCCTCTCTTCAAGAGATCGATTTTCCAGCTCTTGAACGTCCTTGTAAGCATTTTTGACGGTAACACGCGGTGCTACCGGCTCACCCACCAGCACATCATACATGAGGGGATTGGGATAGGCGCAGCGAAGACACTTGCGGGCCAAAACATCCTCCAAGGCAAAAGAGTGTGTCCCATCGGCGTCTTCCACTACCAGTTGCTTTT
>CAYOVG010000637.1:0-2127 GCA_964407285.1 uncultured Syntrophobacteraceae bacterium | reverse complement strand
CGCTATGTCGTCCGGCGCATGCTCCCGGAGGACGCCCTTCGAGTGTGCCAATGCTTCTTCCGCACTTTCGGCTACAGCTACGATGAAGTGCTTTACTCCCCGGATCGGCTCATCAATTTGAACCGGTCCGGCGAGTTCATTTCCGTGGTGGCGGTGGATGAAGACACGGGCGAGGTGGTCGGGCATGTGGCTTTGGTCAGGCCCAGGGGCGGGTTGGTGGGGGAGCGGACCCACCTGGTGGTCTCGCCCGACCACCGGGGTAGGCGGCTGCGTGAGCGTATGGGAAATTTCCTCAACGAGGAGCTCGGCAAACTTGGAATGGTCGGTACTTACGGACTGGCGGTCACCACGCACACCATCAGCCAAAAAGCCTGTGAAAGCCGGGGAATGCGTGTTTGCGGCATTGATCTGGGATTGGCCGTGCCCTACCAGTTCAAGGCCATCCGGTCACCGGACGGAACGGGCTCCGCTCATTCGGGGCACGGCCGGAAAAAGCCCGAACGGGAATCCCTGGTGTATTACTTCAAATACCTCGTGCCCGCGCCCAATACCATCGTGCATGCTCCCGCCCGGCATCGGGAGATGCTGGCGCGAGTCTACGAGCACCTGCATGTTCCGGTGGAATTCCGGGAGGCTAAACAACCGCCCGGAAACGGGCTTGTCACCATCTCCTATATGAAAGAGGAAGCTCTGGGGGAGATTCGGGTCGATACGGTTGGCGCGGATTCGATACCGGAGGTCCGTCGGGCGCGGCGTGATCTTTGCGAAATCGGGGGAGCCGAAGTCATATTCCTGGATCTGCCCCTGGCTCAGGCCGGAACTCCGGAGCTTTGCGAGGCCGCCGAAAAGGACGGCTTCGTCTTTTGCGGAGTCCGGCCGCACCGCGCCCCTGACGGCGATTCTTTGCTCCTGGTGTATCTCAACGTTTCTTTGGATCTCGCGAGGATTCAGGTATACTCGCCCTTTGGCCGGGAACTGCTGGCCTATATCCGCAAGGAAATCGAAGAGAGGAGGAGCGCCGCGCAACCGTAGCGAGTGACTCTACGGACATGCGGGCGCGGTGTCGAAGCGAATTGTCACATCTGAGGGGTCAAACCTGCACTTTTGACAAGGGAGGGGAAGACGGGATGGCCGGGGCGCTTCGCATTGAGTATCCGGAAGCATTCTACCATGTGACATCGCGAGGAAACGAGCGCAGGGATGTCTTCCCGAGCCGGAAGGACCGGGAGCGGTTTCTTTCATAAAGGAGCTTTCCCGGTATGTTCACCTCAATCCGGTGAGGGCCGGGATTACCGAAAGAGCAGGCGAGCACCCATGGTCGAGCTACCGGGCGTATGCTGGGCTGACTTCCCCGCCGGAGTGGCTGCACCGGGAGTCTGTCCTCTCTCTATTTGGGGCCGACGACACGGCCCGGGAACGGTGCCGGGAGTTTGTGGACGGAGAAGCTGGGCGGGATTGCCCGAGCCCATTCGAAAACATGACCGCACCAACGCTCCTGGGGGGTGAATCTTTCGTGGAGTGGGTGCGCAATAACTTCCTGCAAGTGGCGCGGGCGGATCGAGAGTTGCCCGAGCCTCGGCAGCTTGGGAGCAAGCCGACGCTGGAGGCGACCCGCGCCGCGACGGAGCTAATCTTTGCACGAGGCTATTGATATGCTTGAAAGGGAGTTGGGGGTGTCAAAAGCGTAGGTTTGACCCCCTTCTCGCTCGTGAGCAGAACTTCCGGTCCCCGAGCATTATCTGTTTTCCACTTTTTCCTTCACGATCCTGATGCCTTCAAATGCCTCCAGATTGCCGTCGATGCGCTCCTGCAAAATGGCGAAGTTCATGTATATATCCAGAAAGTCGTTAGCTAAATCAAATACACTCATTTCAAGTGCTTCGTTCTTCTTCTGCAACCGCTCCAACCATGATCGTGACGACAGAGCTACTCGTCCCGGATGCGAAAGTATTTCTATTGCAGCAAACATAAAGCATAGACGGATAATTAATGATTCGTCGACATGGAATTGGTTCGGGTCGGTTCCATAGGCGCGGGCGAGGTCGAGGGCGAGGTCGCGGGCGAGGTCGAGGGCGCGGTCGAGGTCGAGGACGAGGTCGTGGTCGCGGGATAGGTCGAGGGCGAGGG
>CAYOVG010000636.1:0-2135 GCA_964407285.1 uncultured Syntrophobacteraceae bacterium | reverse complement strand
GGACAGGTAGCGGAGCCACTTCGTAAATCTGTCGGCCTGCGCGTCGGTCCGGGCCGAAATCCACGACCAGTCTCCAAACATCAGGACGTTGGGGCGGGCTATCCGACTGCAGTTCCTGCAGTGCGGAAGGGGTTCCAGGGCTTCGAACCGCTCCTCGTCGACCGTGACGGAGGTCCCCCGCGCATCCCAGATCTCACCGCCGCAGGGTCCCACGCACTGGAGAAAATGGATGGAGCCGTGGCATTCCTCTATGCGGTCCTCCTCGTAGCCGGCTTTCTGGAAATGGCCGTCGACGTTGGAGGTGAAGACAAAGTATCCTCCCGGTTTGCGCCGGGCTACATCGAGCAGTTGCCTGAAACCGTCGTGCGGCGCGGTCTCGAGGTAGAGATTCAGACGGTGGCCGTAAAATCCCCAGGCAATCCGGGGGTTTTGATGGAACCACTTCGGGTTCGCCATCTCCATGAAGGACTTGCCGAGCTTCGCAAACGGCGGATAGGCCTTCCAGAAACCTTCGTTCCCCCGGAAGTCCGGAAGCCCGGAATCGACCCCCATGCCCGCGCCCGCCGTAATGAGCAGCGCGTCGGCCCGCCCGACCGCCTCCGCCGCTCGTCTCAACCCTTTTTCCATCATGCTCATGGCGACTCTCCGCTCCGAAAGATCCAATACCGCGCATCCGGCGGTCTCCTCCCCACCCAGGCGTTGAGCTTTTCCGCAGTGCTGTCCACCTCGGCGAAGACTCGCGCCGACCCCATGGCGACTTCCGCGGAATCTATCTTCATGACCATCTCCTTCCAGACCAGATATCGGGCATTGGAGAAGAATTCTTTAGACCTCTTCCATGCGGCGGACGGTCAAAAACGGCGGACATGCCGATTCGCTTCCAGCAAGCTTCAACCGAGCGGGGAATCCAGGATCGACTCGCAGAGGCTCCGGAGCGGATTCGGTTCATCCCCACGTCCCTGGGGAATGCTTATCGGAGAAAAACTGCACGATCGAAAATTCCCACCGTGCGGGGAATCGTTTTTTCACCTGCCCGTTTCGACGGAGGACCCGCTCACCCCCAACTTCCCTTTTCCCCAAGGGGAAAATCCATGCTATGATGGGGCTTTGTCGGAAAAGCGCAATCGGTTTTTGATGGAGAAGGAAAGGAAGCTTTGGAGGAGTGATCGTTTATCGTGCTATAGTGTTTGCCGTCCTTGCGGTGGGGCTCCTTGCCTGCAATCCATCCACTGGAGAAAACAACCCCGGCGAGCGAGTGCTGCGCATCGACGCTGACGGCCCCTTCCAGTCCCTTGACCCCATGGAGGTCCAGGGCGCTGCGAGCTATGCTTTCCCCCTGCTGTACAGCTACCTGTGCGTTCTCGACGAGCAGGGGGTACTGGAGCCCGACCTTGCCGCCTCGTGGCGGTACGACCGGGAGAGCTTTGCCTGGACCATCCACCTGAGACCCGACGCCCGGTTCCACAATGGACAACCGGTCACCTCCAGGGATGTGACACACTCCCTGCGGACCTATCTCAGCCGACATCATGCCCCAACCTTCGGGAAGATCGAGCAGATCGTTCCCGTGACTGACACCTCCCTGCGCCTGGCGCTCAGGGAGAACGACCCCGATTTTCTCCGCATCGTCTGGGGCGTCGAAATCGTGCCGGAGTCCGGGGCCGTCGACGGAAAGGGCCGGCCCATCGGATCGGGTCCGTTCCGGTTTGCGTACCGGATAGGCAGCGAAGAGATAAGCCTGGTCGCCAACCGGGACTACTTTGGGGGGCCGCCCGCCATCGACCGGGTGGTGTTCCACGCCGTGCCCGACTCGGAAAAATCCCTGGCGCGCCTGCTCGGGGGGAATACCGATATCGCCTCCAACCTGGACCCTTACAGCTACAGCCTCATCCAGGAGTATCAACACAAGTTCCGGACCGTCCTTTTTCCCAGCACAATGCAGGTGCTGGTCATCTACAACACGAGGGACCCGCTGCTTGACGACCCACGGGTCCGAACCGCCCTCACCATGGCCGTGGATCGCACGGACCTGGTCAAAACGGTTCTGGACGGCAAGGGCGCGGTTACCGCCGGTCCGGTGGATGCGGAGTCCCCCTACCACGATCCGGCAACCGCGCCCCTGCCCTTCGATCCCT
>CAYOVG010000635.1:0-2145 GCA_964407285.1 uncultured Syntrophobacteraceae bacterium | reverse complement strand
GGCTTGCCGGTTTTATCGAGGAGTCCGATCCGGTGGGGGCCGGCTCCTGCGTGCGTGACGTCGAGGAGCGCCTGGCCGCGCATGAAGCCGGGAAGGATGAAGTGGGGGAATATGTCCTGCAACTCGAAGTTCTCTTGAGCGACTACGATTTCAATGGGGCCATGGAGAAGCTGAACTCGATTGCGAATGCGCTCGATGTCCCGCTCTCCCCGCGGGCTCGAGGCGCAGGGGCGGACAGGTAGGTGATGGAGAAAGCGGGAACTGACGGCGACACTCATTGTGATGGAATGAATGGCTGAGGAGAGCTTTATGCTCAAGTCTCTGTATGTCAAGAACCTGACGGTTTTTCCGGAAACCCGGCTCGAATTCAGCCCACAACTGAACGTTCCTGGAATAACTTGAGAGGCCGATGAGCAGATTTCTCGTCATACAGCTTAGCCGTCTTGGGGACCTGATTCAGAGCCTGCCTCTCCTGGCGCGGTACAAACAGGAGTACCCCGGGTGCTCCACGACGCTCCTGTGCGCGGAGGAGTTCAGGGAGGTCCTGCGCGGCGCTCCCTACGTGGACCGTGTCGTGTCGCTGCCCGCGGCCGACATCAGCCCCCTGGATACGAAGGATATCGTGGTCCTCGACGCCGGCCGGGAGGCGCTGCTCGACCGGCTGCTCGACGCCCCCGAACTGCGGGAGGAATACGACCTGGCGGTGAACCTCACGCACAATCTCGCCGGGTCGCTCATCTGCCGGCGGGTACGGGCCGCGAGGAAGGCCGGGCGCGTGGACGACGGGAGAGGGGCCAGCGAAGTCCTCGGCCCCTGGGGCAAGTACCTTTTCTCGATAGCAGCCGACCGCAGGCACAACCTTTTCAACATCGCCGACATCTACATGGGAATGGGAGAAGTCCCGCACAGGCCCGTCGAGAGTTTCCTCCAGGTTTCGAATGCGGACAGGGAGAACGCTCTGAATATCCTGGAGCGACGCGGCTGCGACGCCGGCCGGGTTCTGACGGCTTTTCACATCGGCACGGCCAATCCCCTGCGCCGGTGGCCCACGGCGAGGTTCGCCTCCGTGGCCTCGAAGCTGGCCCGCGGATGCGGCGTGCGGGTAGTCCTCCTCGGGGGAAGCGGGGAGCGTGAGATCGGGGACGAGTTCATACGCCTGGCGGGAGTTCCGGTCATCGACCTCATCGGCGCAACGCGCCTTGCGGACCTGCCCGCGGTCATCAGCCTGTGCGATCTTCTCATCAGCAACGATACCGGTCCGATACATGTCGCCGCGGCAGTGGGGACCCGAAGCCTCGGCCTGTATTTTTCGTCCGGCCATTTCGCCGAGACGGCCCCCTACATGGGGGGCGCCACGGTCATCCAGGCCGAACTGCCGTGCTGCCCGTGCCACGAGGGAGGGGCGTGCGAACGGGGAGACGCCGCCTGCCGGGACGTCATTTCCGATTCCATCGTGGCGGAAGCCGCCGAAACAGCCCTCCGGGGCGAGGCGCTCGGGGGGGCGGGCTCCAGGGGCTCCACGGAGTCCGGGGGGGCTTCGGGCTATCCGGACTATCAGGATGGTCCGGACCACCCGGAGGCATCGGTCTACAGGTCCCGGTTTCTCGCCAACGGGACAATCTTCTACGCCCCGCTGTCCCGGCGGGTCTCGGACCAGTACGGGACGGGCTTCGTCAACCGCATCATGTGGGAGTCGGCCATGGAGATGCGGGAAGGCGGAGCGTCCGCGCGGGACCTTCCGGGAATGCCGGGCGGCGGCTGCAACGGGGGATTGGGCGGCAAGGTTCGCGCTTTCAGGGACGCGCTGTCTCTCCTTGCGTCGCGCTACCGGAGCGCCATAAGGTCCATCCACGAATTCGCGAGGGCCGCCGGTGCGGGGGCAGGGCAGGGGGCCGGGCCGGGAATCGGGGGCGGGCCGTCGCCGTCGGCCCTGGACGCGCGGTTGTGGAGCCTCGAAGATTGCGTTCGGAGTTCCCCCGCCCCGGTGCATCGGAATCTGCATCTCCTGGAAATGGCCGGCATGGAAGGAACGCCTCCGCAACATACGCTGAAGCAGTTGCTGCTCAGGTACTCCAGGCTCTACCACACCGTGGACGCTTCCCTGGCCGCCCTGGAATCGCTCGGGGCGGACTTCCATGTCGGAAC
>CAYOVG010000634.1:0-2149 GCA_964407285.1 uncultured Syntrophobacteraceae bacterium | reverse complement strand
CGCCTAACGAGCGGCTTGCAGAGAACCTATTAGCCGAATAAAAATGGTGGATTAGGAAGATTTCGCTTGACTCCGGCCTCGTTTGGGGATAAGATGGGCCTAACGAGGAGGTGCGGCCATGGCAGCGATCATTCGACAGCACGACAAGCGTTCGGGGCGGACCTACGTGTATGAGTCGATCTCCCGTTGGGACAAGGAAAAGCAGCAATCCCGAGCCACACGCCGGCTCATCGGACGGCTGGATCCGGCGACAGGCGACATTGTTCCCACCGATGGCCGAAACAGACAGAAGACGCCACCGAATGCAGCCCCCAAACCGGGTCCGGTGCCGGCGGAGAATACGGCCCGGTATTTCTACGGGGCCACCTATTTGCTGGACAGCATCGGCGAGCAGTTGGGGATCACCCAGGATCTGAAGCGTTGCTTCCCGGAAACCTATCGCCAGATTCTATCTACCGTGTATTACTTGGTGCTGGAAGACCATACGCCCTTGTACCGATTTGAAAAGTGGGGCAGTTTGCACAAGCATCCCTATGGCAACACCATCACCTCGCAGCGGAGCAGTGAATTGTTTGCCGGCATCTCTGACGCTGCCCGCCAACAGTTCTTTTTGCTGCAAGGCAAGCGGCGAATCGAAAACGAGTATTTGGTCTACGACACAACCTCCATCTCCAGTTACTCTGAACAGCTCCGGCAAGTCCAGTATGGGAAAAACAAGGAGAACGATCTGCTTCCCCAACTGAACGTGGCGTTGGTCTATGGAGAGACCTCGGGCCTGCCGTTTTACTACCGGAAGCTGGCCGGCAACATCCCGGATTCCAAGACGCTCAAGCACCTGCTGGCCGAGTTGGCCACCTTGGGGTTCAAGAAGACGAAGCTGGTGATGGATCGTGGTTTCTACAGCGAAGAGAACATCAATGCGCTACTGAAGGACCATATCAAGTTTCTGATGGCCGGGAAGATGAGCCTGCGCTTCACGAAAACCCACCTGGACGGCATCTACACTAGCTTTCGGAGCTTCGACCATTACGACGACACATACGAGCTGTACCACCACACCGTCCAGGTCGAATGGTCGTATACCCAGGATCGGCCGTACAAGCGAGACACTCTGAAAGCCAAACGTCGCATGTATATTCACTACTACTACGACATCGAGCAAGCGGCGGAAAACGAAAAGGGTTTTGATAAAAAACTGATGGGGCTCAAGCAGGAGCTGGAATCTGGCCAGCCCGTACCTGAGCACGATCATCTATACAAGAAGTACTTCGAGGTGAATGCCACACCCAAACGAGGGGTCAAGGTTGCGGTCAAGGGGGAGGCGGTTGTCCAGGCCAAGAAGTACTTCGGGTTCTTCTGCCTGCTGTCCAACGAAAAGATGGGGGCGATCCAGGCGCTGGAGAGATACCGCAACAAGGATCTGGTGGAAAAGGCGTTTGGGAACTTGAAAGAGCGCTTGAACCTCCGTCGAACCGTTGTGTCGTCCGAACAGAGCCTGGAAGGAAAGCTGTTTGTCGAGTTTGTCGCGTTGATCTATCTGTCCCACATCAAAAAGCGGATGCAGCTGGCGCAAATGTTCAAGACATATACGCTCCAGGGCGCTCTGGACAAGCTGGACGTCATTGAGTGCTTTGAAGCTCCAGGGCAACAAATGCGAGTGGGTGAAATCCTGGAGAAGCAAAAGGAGATCTATCGCAATTTGGGCGTCACCCCCCCCGCATCGTTATGAGTGAGCGGGAATCCAGGTTATACGGAGCGTTCTGGCTGAGGCGATACGCGGTTGATTTGGTATAATGCGGGTCGTTGAAGGAAGGTGTCATGGCTGGCGATATCCAAATCGAGACTTTGTCGGTTGCTGAGAAGGTCCAGCTTCTTGAACGCGTATGGCAAAGCCTTTGCGACCAACCTTGCGATGTGAGGTCGCCGGAGTTGAACCGTGAAGTGCTGGATGAGCGCAGGCGTCGCCTTGAGGATGGCCGGACGTCGATTTCTGCATGGCCCGATGCGAAAGCCCGCTTGATGCAACTTGGCCGATGATCGTCAGCATCTCCTTCAAGGTCGCGAGCCGCTGATCGCCAACGTTATGCAAATAATATGAATAGAAAAATTGTAACTACTCAGGTACCCGCCGGCGTTTGGCTATCAGCTG
>CAYOVG010000633.1:0-2150 GCA_964407285.1 uncultured Syntrophobacteraceae bacterium | reverse complement strand
GCCCTGACGATCAACTGGGGACCCTGGGCGCAAGCCGGCATGGCGGCGGGGCTCGGCAAACTCCAGCGGGAGAGACTGACCGCCCAGGGAGTGAGACCCATCGACGCCGCCCGCGGAGCGCTCGCTTTCGGCCTGCTCCTGGAACGCGCCGACAGCGCACAGGTCGCGGTGCTGCCCGTGGACTGGGATGCGTACATCCGAAAAGTCCATGCGGGACACTGTCCTCCCCTGCTCTCGATGTTGGCGGGCCGCGACGGTTCCGCGACACGGGACGTCCGGGAGGCCGAAGAACGCGAAGAACAAGGGAACGAATTCCTTGACCGGCTGCGGACAGCTCAGCCCGCCGTCCGCGAGGAACTGCTGACCTCCCACCTCCTCGCCCTCGTCGGGAGCGTGATGATGCTCGATCCGTCCCGGCAGCCCGACCCGCACCAGGGGCTCTTCGCCATGGGAATGGACTCGCTCATGATCGTCGAATTGAAGAACCGGCTCGAATCCGGTCTCGGATTGCGCATCCCGGCGACGCTGGCTTTCGAGTATCCGACCATCATGGACATGGCGCGATACCTTTCCCGGAAGATCGAGGACCTGAATACGGCATCGGCTTCAACGGCAGGGGCGGCTGTCGTCGCCGCGGCGGACCCGGCCGGAGGCGGGAACGGGGGGCGTGGCGAGGCTAAAATTGCAGCCGTGGCGGAAACCGGCGTGGTTCAGGATGTGCGCGAGGCGACGCAGCCTTCCGGCGAGGAGGACATAGAGGCTTCCATCGCCAGGGAACTGGATGCGTTGGAAAGCTTGCTGGGCGAGAATCGGGATTGAAATAAGACTGAAGAGAAACTGGAGCGAGATTTTGAAAGCGAGACTTTGATGGACGGTACCGGCGCCGGCAAAAACAGGGTGGATCAATCGACTTCGCAACAGCGTATGCTGACGGCTCTGCGGGAGGCTCGAACGAGAATCGAGGCGTTCGAGCGGGCGGAGAAAGAACCCATCGCCATCATCGGCATGGGGTGCCGGTTTCCCGGCGGAGCCGACAGTCCCGAGGCATTCTGGAAGCTGCTCCGCGAAGGCGCCGACGCCGTCCGGGAAATTCCTCCCGATCGATGGGACGTAGACGCATGGCATCATCCGGACCCGGACGCGCCGGGCAAGATGTACACCCGCTGGGGGGCATTTCTCGACCGCGTGGACGAGTTCGACTGCGGGTTTTTCGATATTACGCCCCGGGAGGCCGCGAGCATGGACCCGCAGCAGCGGTTGCTGCTGGAAGTGACCTGGGAGGCGCTCGAGCGGGCCGGCCGGGCGCCCCGGAGCGGCGGGAGCGGCGGGGACGACGGATGGAACCGCCGGACCGGCGTGTTCGTGGGGATCGGGCAAAACGACTATGCGCGGCTGGGACTGAATTGCGGCGATCCGGCTCGCATTGGTCCTTATGACGGAACGGGCAACGGTTTGTGCTTTGCTTCGGGGCGGCTGTCGCATTTTCTCGGGCTCCAGGGGCCTAACATGGCGATCGACACGGCGTGTTCGTCGTCGCTGGTGGCCGTTCACCTGGCGTGCGCGAGCCTGCGCCGCAAGGAGTGCGACCTGGCCGTGGCGGGAGGCGTCCAGCTTATCCTCTCCCCGGAAATAACGGTCTTTCTTTCCAGGGCGAAAGCCCTCTCCCCGGACGGGCGGTGCAAGACTTTCGACGCCGGCGCCGACGGGTACGGGCGCGGGGAAGGGTGCGGAATGCTGGTGCTCAAGCGGCTGTCGGACGCCCTGGCGGACGGAGATTCCATCGCGGCGCTGATCCGGGGTTCCGCCGTAAACCACGACGGGCCGAGCAGCGGGTTCACCGTTCCCAACGGGCAGGCGCAGCAGGCGCTCATACGGGAAGCGCTGGCGAAGGCCGGAGTGGAGCCCGGATGGGTGGACTACGTGGAGGCGCACGGCACGGGGACCCCCCTGGGGGACCCGGTAGAGGTGCGGGCGCTGAGTTGCGTTCTGTGCGAAGGGCGCTCGATGGAGCACCCCCTGGTGATCGGTTCCGTGAAGACCAATATCGGCCACCTGGAGCCTGCGGCGGGAATTGCGGGGCTCATCAAGGTGGTTCTTGCGATGCAGCACGAGGAGATACCGCCGCACGTTCATTTCAGGCAACGCAACCC
>CAYOVG010000632.1:0-2188 GCA_964407285.1 uncultured Syntrophobacteraceae bacterium | reverse complement strand
ATTAAAATAGGGCGGTCAATCGTTCCGTGGCCCCTCGAAGCCGGACCGAAATCACTCGGGCGATTCCCCGCATGATCTTGGCTCCAGCCTTGGGATGCGCATCCAGAAAAGCCTCCAAATTCTCATTGGAAAGGAGGTACAGATCGGAATCATCCAGCGCGGTGACGGTGGCGGCGCGATTCATACCGTCGATAGGGGCCATCTCTCCCACAAAAGATCCTGCATTCAACACGGCGATCAATATCTGTTTATCCGCAAACTGGATCTCTTTTTTTACCTCCAGTTTTCCGCACCGAATAAACGCCATGAAACTGCCCGGATCCCCTTCAGTAAACAGGACTTCCCCTTTGCTTAGATGCCTCTCCTCGAGAAACGGTACCAATCTGTCGATGTCTTCGGGTCCCAAAAAGTAGAATACGGTGCATTCCTCAATTGGACGGCAGTTGCGGTCTATTGAATGATCCATCTTATAGGCCCCCCCGTTCTTCAGGCCGTCCGCCTGGGAAAAGTGAACAGCATTTCTGAGTAGGCGTCTCCTTAGCGCGATCCCGGGATACAGGACTCAAAATTACGAAGCCGGATCTGCCCGATCGAGTTCCTCCAATTCTTTCAGCTTATCTTGGAGATTCTTGACCAGCTTCTCGTACGATTCTCCGCCTATAATCTTATTAAATTGACTCCTGTAGGTACTGACCAAACTTACTTCTTCTATAACTATGTCATATACAAACCAATCACCATCCTTATGGTGCATTCTGTATACAATCGGAATATTATTTTGTTTAGCAACTATGTTCGTATCCACCCATATATGGGGACCTCTAAGATATGCATTGTTATATACGATCTTCTCGTCCGTATATCCTTCTATCTTGTCCATATAAGAGGCGAATAGCAGCTCACGGAAAAGCGGGGTAAAGGATTCCTGCTCTTCTTCGGTACGATCCCCCCAGTGTCGTCCCATGGACCTTTTAGCCATTTCCTCGAAATCAAATCGAGTGGATACGACCTCCATGATACGTCGTCTCCTTTCGGCTTTGTGTTCAGGTTTGGAAAGCTCCTGATCCTTGAGGGTTTCCAGCACATGATCAATGGTAATCTTGAGCTGTTCCTTAGCCTGGGCCACTTCCGAGGCATCAACCCTTGAATAAACCAAAGCCATAAAGACACACACAAGAAACAAACATAGTCTGGCAAAACGTCTGTCCATGGTGCATTCCTCATATCGTTAGTATCGGTCCACAATCTCGAGGGTACTCAACCCGGAAGCCTGAACCAGGTTGGCGTATCCAAGATTGAAGTTATACACCGACTTGAGATAATCCATCCTGATAGTGCCGTAGGCCACAAGAGCGTCCGCCAACTCTTTGGAATCAGCGATACCCAGATCGTAATTGGCGGACGCCTGGATCAGCCACTTGCGCGCCGCTCTTTGAGAAAGCCCCAAGTCTTCTATGTTGCCTCTCGCTTCCATGAATTCCCGATAGGTCTTTTCCACCTGCAAAGGAATCCCGCTTTCGGCAAAATTCTGGGTTTGCTTCAGTTTGAGGAATTCCGCTTTGCTCCGATCCACATGCGCACCGGTAATTCCGAAATTGATGGCCCATTTCAATCCAAGCGCCACCCCGGCCGCCGTGTGATTAAAACGGTCGAAGATCCAGGGATTGGTTACTCGATCGCGATCCGGAGCGTAAGCGTAGGAAAAGAGGCCTCCGAGAAAAAACGTGGGGTAGTAATCGGCCCTGGCGACTTCGATGAGGGCTTCTTTGGCCATGAGACCTTCTTTGAGTTGCGCGAATTCCGGTCGGAGTTTGTAAGATTGCTGGACGTAATAGCTCAAATCTTCCACGCTGACGATCAAGGGTTCCAGAGAATCGTCCGCGATCTGTATCGCGTGGCCCGATTCCAGACCCATAAAGGTGCGGAGCGCTTCACGAGCAAGATCCCTGGATTTTGAAGCTTCGTTGCGGAATTTGCTCACCATCCCGGAAAAAGCCTCCAGCTTGTTCAGATCCATTTCGGTGACCTGTGCCGATTCAACCGCCAACAGCCTGCGTGTCCGGTCGAGCCCTTTGTTCAAATGGTCGCCCACTTCCTCGACCAAATTCAGCGCATCGGAGGCAAAAACCAATCCATAGTAGTATTCCTTGATCCGAAGGGCTACGTCCGCCGCCTTCTGCTGAACCCT
>CAYOVG010000631.1:0-2192 GCA_964407285.1 uncultured Syntrophobacteraceae bacterium | reverse complement strand
AAGGCGGCCCGGTCTTCCCGGGGCAAAGGCAAAACATGGCGCTGTTTGCGTTGACGGCCGTTTTTTTTTTTGCGCTTCTTCCGATCCTTCCCGGTCTCTCGCGCTTCCACGGCGATGAGTTCTTCTATATCAACGCAGCCATACGCATGATCCATTCGGGGGACTACATCACCCCCTACTACTGCACAGGCGCGATGCGCTTCAACAAGCCCATCCTTTCCTACTGGTTCATGACGGCGAGCTACTGGGCGCTGGGCATAGACTTTCTCTCGTCCCGGCTTCCTTTCCTGCTGGCCGGCTGCCTGACCTTGTGGGTGACCTGTAAAACGTCGCTCACCCTCTTCCGTGACGGACGCCGCGAAGCCGTCCTCGCCGCCGTCATCCTCGCCTCCAACTTTCAGTTCATCGCCGAATCCATGCGCTCGACCCCGGACATACTCCTCACCTTCTTCATATCCGTGAGTCTTTACGGTTTCGCCAATCTGATCTTCGGGAAAAGGTTCACCACGGCCTGTTACCTTTTCGCTTTCATGGGAGCGGCGTCGGCCATCCAGACGAAAGGGGCGCTGGGAATCGTCCCCGTGCTGTTCTCCCTGGCGTTTTGCGCTGTTCGAGGGAACAATACCGGCGTGCGGCCTCTTCGGTTGATTCATCCGCTGATAGCGGCGTTGGCGGCTGCGGCGGCGGTATCCTGGTTTGCGGTCGTGCTGTTCGAACATGGTTCCTCGGCGCTACGGCTGTTCTTCATGGACCAGGTCGGGATGCGGGTTTCGGGGTTGTCGTTCGCTAAAATCGCAGGCAACATGGCGGCGTATGCATGGGCCCCGGTGCGTCATTTCTTTCCCTGGTCGCTCATGGTGATAGCGGGGCTGCTGTGGAACAGAAGCGCCATCCGGGAATTCTTTCGACAGCACGGGGAAGAATGTCTTTTCCTCATCGGCTGGTGCGTGCTCGTGTTCCTGGTATTCTCGGGGTCCAACATGCGGCGGACCCGTTTTCTGCTGCCGGCTTACCCGATGTTTTCCATTCTGCTGTCGGTCCTGCTGGTGCGGATAATGGATGAGAGGCCTCTTTGCGGGGTGTTGGACCGGATGCCCCGGTTTCTGTCGGGGGTCGGCATTGCGTGCGGCGCTGCTTTGGGGGTGGCCGGCATGCTGTTTGAACCGGCATTGGCCGCGGGCGGGGCGGTGCTGGGTTTCGGAGTTGCCGTGCTGTATTTCACGCTCCTGAGGCGGGAGCGTTTTCTCCTGCTCTTCGGGGCGGGCCTTTTCATTATCTTGTTCGTATCCGTTTTGGGAGTCTTCGTGAAGCCCGTATCCGGCGTCCTGCCCGTTGACGAGATGGTGGAGCGCGTCATGAAGCTCGACCGCGGCGATCAGCGGGAGAGGGGGAGGATCAGGGTCGCCATTCTGGGGAATACGATCAAGCTTGCGACCGCCATGACCGCCGTGTCGGGCGGCAGGATCGAGGCGGTGCCGCTCATGGAAGACGGAACAAGGTACATTCCGGAAGGGTTCGACGCTCTCATCGTGTCCGGGGCGCAGAGAGACGGGCTCGACCCGGCCGTCTACCGGGTCGAGGAGTGCGGGTACGAGTATGGAGACATTGACGCGGACCCGGACGATCTTTGGGGAATATTCACTTCTTCCGCCGATCTGCGTTCCGTGTTGTCGCCGCGGAAGGAACCGTTCTATCTCGTCACGGCCCACGGCGATCCGCCGGGTTGATCCGGGGAGCGGAAGGGCCGGCCTGCGTCCCGCTCCCGCGCACCAGCACGGGAGCGGGGGAGTTCGCATTGCTTCAGGCAACTCAACCGCAAATAATCTGCCGCCGGCTCGCATACCCGCGATCCGGAAGAGACTGCCGTTCCGACAGACTGTTTCTCTGGAGTCGCCTTAGCTCTTTTCGCGCCGAACCGACGATATATCGCTCTTATCCTGCCATTCGCCATCGATGCAAACCTTGCATCGGCTATCCCTTCAAAGTACGGAGCCATGAGTGAAAAGCTCCCCTTCCATCGTACAATCGCGTTTTTCCATTCCTTCGGCTTGTTCCATGGAACGCTCCTGATTTTCAGCAATGGATAGCATATCGGATACCATCTATCAGCATTTCTATCAGCATTTATCGATTTCCATTCTCCGATGCCGTTTCGCAATGCCCTGAACACCTTTTCCGTGAAGGGACGGCGG
>CAYOVG010000630.1:0-2204 GCA_964407285.1 uncultured Syntrophobacteraceae bacterium | reverse complement strand
AACTGCAGAAAGAGGCCTATCTCCCTTCCATCGTCACCGCCGAGAAGATAGAAGCCTACGCTTTGACGGAACCGGGCTCCGGTTCCGATGCCCTGTCGGCAAAGACCAAGGCGGTGCTGAGTGCCGACGGGAAGCACTATGTCCTCAATGGGGCCAAGACTTTCATATCCAATGCCGGCATGGCCGACATCTTCATCGTCTACGCGAAGATCGACGGGGACAAGTTCAGTGCCTTCATTGTCGACGGCGACTCCGAAGGCCTCTCCACCGGAGCGGAGGAGAGGAAGATGGGACTCAAGGGCTCTTCAACCCGCAGCGTCTACTTTGACGATGTAAAGGTCCCGGTGGAGAACCTACTCTTTGAAGCGGGCAAGGGCCATGTAGTGGCCTTCAACATTCTCAATATCGGGCGGCATAAGGTGGCCGCCAATGCCGTGGGCGCCTCCAAGCTCGCCCTGGACCAGTCGGCCAATTACGCCAACGAGCGCAAGCAGTTCAAGGTCCCCATCGCCCAGTTTGGGCTCATCAAGGAGAAGCTTGCCGAGATGGCGGCCCGCATCTATGCAGCCGAGAGCATGATCTACCGGACTGGCGGGCTTCTCAACGACATGCTGCACAGCCTGGATCGGAGCGGCCCTGACGGGGGCCGGGTCACCGCGAAGGGGATCGAGGAGTATGCCCTGGAGTGCTCGCTGGAAAAAGTCTTTGCCAGCGAAGTCGAGGCCTTTGCAGTCGACGAAGGGGTGCAGATTCACGGTGGCTATGGATTCATCGCTGAATATCCTGTCGAAAGGCTCTACAGGGATGCTCGCATCAGAAGGATTTTCGAGGGAACCAACGAAATCAACAGGAACCTCATCCCCACCACCCTCATGCGCAGGGCGGCCAAAGGAGATCTGCCCCTGCTGGAAGCTGTTGCAGAACTGAGGGCGCGCATGGGTTCCGGAATTCCGGTCCGGGAAAATGCCGATGATCTGATACAGGCGGCCAAGGATGTTTTCTTGTTTGCGCTGGGAGCGGCACGGGAGAAGCACGGCGAAGATCTGCTGAAACAGCAGGAAATCCTCAGCCGTCTGGCCGACCTGGCCATTTGGGCGTACGGTATGGAGAGTTCCTGGCTGCGGGCACAGAAGGCTGCGGCAAACAACGGCCACAACGGAGCTAAACATAAAAGCAACATGGCCAGGTTGTTCATTTACGATTCGCTCGAACAGATTGCGCGCGCCGCCAGGGAAATCCTCATGTCGCTGGCCGTCGGCAGTGAATGGGTGGAACTTCAAGCTCAGTTGACCAGTCTCCTGCAGTACACACCCATCAACCTGATCTCTCTCAGGCGGGAGATCGCAGCGGAAGTATCAGCGGCAGGAAAATATATTGTGTAGTCCTGCGGAAAGAACATCGACCAGCCTGAAATAGAGCGATATCGATGTCTTGCTGCAGCACAAAAGGTCTGCTCTGAGGGCACGGCCAACAAGTTGGCCGTGCCCTCCCTGGAATAGATCGCGTCATTGCGATCTTGAGTGCCCAAAAAATTCCCTTCCCTGAAAAAGGGGGAATCTGCTCTTCCTCCCGGCTTGGTTCTCAATCCATTTACACTCTGATATCATACCTGCTCCAACACTTATCCACCGGATCCTCCTGTCGGTATTCGGCTGAGGAAAAACTCAACAATTCAGAAGTAAAAAGGGGAAGAGTCATTTGCAATGAACGGCATCTATTTTGAAGACATTGAAGTAGGAAGGAAGGTCGCTGAACCGGGGACCTATGAGGTTACGCGAGATGAAATCATTGAATTTGCCCGCCGGTGGGACCCCCGTCCTTTCCACATAGACGAAGATGCTGCGGCTGCATCGATCTTTGGAGGACTAGCAGCCTGCTCGGCTCACATATTTTCCATCCTCTCCTGGTTCGCGTCTCGGGGCCAGGGGCGTACTGCAACACTGGCGGCTCTGGGGTTCGACCAGATGTGTATGCACCGTGCGGTTCGGCCCGGGGACACGTTATCGTGCGACATACAGTGCCTGGAAAAACGTGAATCCCGTTCCAAGGCGGATCGGGGAATCGTCAGATACCGGCGTTCGCTGACCAATCAGCACAACGAAGTGGTCTTTTCCGTCATCGTCACGATCCTGGTGGCCAGAAGGCCTTTTTAGAGCCTATCCGAAAACCTACCTCGGCAGCGGACACCCCCCTTGGTCCCCCCT
>CAYOVG010000629.1:0-2224 GCA_964407285.1 uncultured Syntrophobacteraceae bacterium | reverse complement strand
TGGCGTCCGCCCGCCGGCCCCTGGTGGAGGCGACACAACGGCGCCACGATTCCGGGGCATCATCATGGCGTACGTTCTGGGTGGTGCAAGCGGGCGACCGAGGGGAGAATTCAGCTTGGCGGTCGATTCTGGGGGCGATCTTGTGTCGCCCCCTGAAGGGGGCTGATCCGCGGTTGTGTCGGACCAATCCCCGGGTTTCGTCCGTCTTCGGCTTCGCCTCAGACCGACAACACCCGGGGCTACATTCCCTCGCCCCCTGGCGGGGGCTCGATTCCGCCGCCGCCTATCGGGGGCTGCGGAGTGGCGTATCCCCCCAGGTGGTGGCCGGCCGATGAAGAGTCGGACGGAGTCCACGAGCATGTGGGCGGCAGATGAAGATCCCGCTCGAATCGACGAGGGACGAGGTTGTGTCGAGGCAACCAGGGGGTGCGCATTAAAAACCCGCGGTTCCTCATTGAGCAACCGCGGGCTTCGCTTTCAGCTAGTTAGCTGCTTTCCCCTATGCGTCGATTCGGTTCTTACCGACGACGGATCAGGGCCAGGGCGCCGATGCCCAGAAGGGCAAGGCTCGCCGGCTCAGGAACGATCACGGTCAGCGGCAGGGTCTCATCGCCGGTACCCAGAGAGTACCAGTTCGGAATCGGGGCGGGATCGCCCGGAATCGGGTAACGGCTGTAGGAACCGCCGTTGTAGTAGAACTCACTGCCAGCAGAGCTCAGGTTGATCGTGACGAGCGCCGTGTACTCGGTGTCGTCGGCGAACAGGATCTCGTCCATGATGTAGGTGCCGGCACCAACCAGGTCACCGGGGACAACCGTCGCTTCAGCAGACCAGATGCCGTAGCCACCGAGCGAGCCGAGAGGCCCCGGCGGGAACGGGGTCGGCGGGTTCTGAGCGCGACCCGAGGTCCAGGACGGTCCGAGCGGGGTCCACTGCGTGGCAGCAACATTCAGCGGAACATCGGTGTCAAACCGCAGGTTCCAGCCCAGCATCGGGCTATCCACGGCGGCAATCTGAATCTTCGCATACATCCAACCGCTGTCCCCACCCGGAATGTCGATGACGTTCGAGCCATTGTCGGCATTCTCGAGCCAGACGAAAGCCGCATTCGCGGTCGTGGCCATCAGGCCGCAAGCAACCAAAACCAACAGGAACTTCTTCATAACCTACTCCTCCTTAAAAAGATTCTGACTCTTTGGAACGTGTCTTTTGGTAGAGTTGACGTTCCACCCTTTGATTCTAGCAACACACTCTCTGCGATGCAACCCGAGACTGCCCGAGCCGCATCTACCACCTCGAAAGCACAACTCTCAGCCGTATCTTTTCGAATCCACTTGAGCCGAAGGCCCGACGACGATCAACCGCATGGGTTTCACTTGGTACCTTCAGTCAAACGGCTTCGAACTTGCACTCGACGATTCTCGTCATTCTCGGTTGGCGCTTTCGCGTCACCTGGAAAGCTCTGGTTTGAGGTGCGTTTGGGAATGACGCTTCCTACCACTCCTCGGCCGCTCACGGCGACCCAGCTTCACGCGATCCCCTCGCTACTCCCTCATCTTCCATCGCTCGTTCGGTCAAGCCGAATCCGCTCACGTTGTTGGGAAGGTAGCCTGCCTTGCGGCTCCCCTTTCAGCTACTCTCCCTCACGCTAGCGCCAGTCTATCCGCGTCCCGCCAGCGTGTCAAGAAGAAAGAACTTTTTTTCCCGCGTACTTGAGGAAAAAATCATTTCTTTCACCCATCGCCAAATAGTACACGCCCCGAGACCGTTTGTCTTCCCCCCGCCGAAGAAATTCGTGGGAGCTTAACATTTGTCCGATAATGTGTGCCGCGGAAGGACAAAAACGGGGATTCCGCCGGCTATCGGAGCGCCCCGCATTCCGAAGCGGGGCATTTTTTTGTGCCGTTTTCGGACGAACCGCCCTGCCGGTGCCCGAACCCAGCGTGGCTCCCGGATTGGTAGAAACCCTATCGCAACGGAATTCGCCTTGCTCCACCGGCTTTCGCCCACGTTCAACCCGCTTTCCTGCTATCCTCACCTGCCTTGCCCGCGTAATGTAGTCCTATGCTCGAGCCCTCCGGCGGCGAGGGGAACGGTGCGTAAGACTCGCTCAACGCGGCAGGTTGCAGAAGCGCCCGGAAGGCGCTAGGCGTCAAGCTTGGTGCGAAAGGTTCGCTGGAGCGCCGTGGCGAAAACGGAGTACACGCGACGGATGAGCAAGATG
>CAYOVG010000628.1:0-2224 GCA_964407285.1 uncultured Syntrophobacteraceae bacterium | reverse complement strand
GAACCGCAGGACGAACTCCCGGATTGAGGCAATGATCAGACTGGGACCGGGCACGATGCTGCCGACCCACCAACCGCTCAGGCCTGCTTCAGGGCCAGGCTGGGCGGGGTGGTGCGGGCCGCGGATTTCGTTCGTCAGCAACAGGAGCGCTCGGCCGGGATGGGCGGCGCGGGCGTCTCGGTACGCGAGGAGCTTCAGCCGTGCCCGGCAGCGGCCTATTTCGCAAAGTATTATCAGGAGCAGGTAGGCGAGGATGATAACCAGAAGTCGCGCCAGCCACTGGGTTTTCTCCTCCGCCTCCATGCTCCACCACCGAGCTCGATAGAGGAGCAATGCAGCGGCGAAAAGTACCGGCGGAAGGAGGGCCACAAAGAGGCCGAAACACAGCATCCCCATCAACTTGAAGGGTTGCCATACGTCGTTCAGCCGCAGCTTGCGACGCAGCCTGGCCGGCAGCAACGGGTGCATCGCATCGGCCGATTCGATGCAGGAAGCCGTATTGAAGCGAGGTTGCACGGCTTAAGCGTCGGTGACCTTGGCCGGGACGTCAAGGCGGTGGACAGAATACGGGCGTGAAGAGCTCCGCCCCTTCGGGGTCGGTGAAGCGGGTGGGAAGACACGGGCAAGTTCCGAGCCCGGAGTACCGTGCCCGGAACCTGCCCATGGCACCCGCGAATCGCACGTGTGTTGGTGCCCGGAATCTGCCCATGGCACCCAACGCCGTGAACCCAACAGGTTCATGCGGCGGCGTAAACCCTTGCGGCTTCTCGACTTTCGCTCGGTGTTGCGGCGCGGATTCTGGGTCTTCCCGGCGGTTTCTCCCTTTTCTTGCGAGGCCAGTCGCGCGCCTGCTTGGACGACGACCGGCGATACTCGTCCTTGCGCGCCCGAGCCAGCAGCACCCGAAGGTCGCCGCGACGGCGCCAGCGAAGCGAGCCGTCACGGTGCATGGCCCGCCGAACGATTCGCAACGCCCCGGCCACGCTCATCGATAAGGGATCATGCCCGCCTGCGATAATTCCCTCCACGGTCATCAGCCCCAGCAACAGGTAGGCGATCATGGCCCACCGCAGTTCCCACATGGCCTGCTCCGGGGCATCGCTACGAAGCTTGTGCTGATCCAGCGTACGCTTGAACCCGCGATAGAAAACCTCCACACCCCAACGCATCTGGTACAGCGAAGCGGCGGCCTCTTCCGGCAGCCGCTCGTGATCAAGCACGTTGGTCAGCAGATACATCCCTTCCGATGTTCCGGAACGAGGCGGAAACCGAATCAAACGCAGTTCCAACGGAGGCTGAGCCCGCTTGTCGGCCGGCCACAGCCAAACCACTTCCCCCTGCTGCTCGATGTCCACGTCCAGCAGGTCACTCAACAACCGGACGTTGGAACCGATGCGAACCAGAAACGAACGACCGCCGTGGAGAATCTCCCGCAACAGGTCGTATCCCGTGAAACCCGCATCGCACACGATCAACGCCCCTTCGGGCAGCGTGGCCAGCATCGCCCGCAGATGGGCTCGCTCCGACTCGGTCCCCGCCCCGATCCGCCAATCCCAGGGCAGCCCCGTACCCATGTGGTAGAGCGTCGTCAGCGACAACTGCGGACCCGTCTTCTTTCGCCCGGCCCGGCCGAACGCTGCCTGGTTCTTCGCCGTCCGGGGCGCCTCGACCCGCGAGCCGTCGCACGCGAACGCGAGCCATCCCCAACGTTCCTCATGTTTCCCCGCCAAGCGACGATGGACCGCGCGGAGCCGCGCCATCATCGCCTCGACCATCGCCGGACTTACGCGCCGCTGGGCCTTGATGAACCCTTGATAGGTCACGCCTGGACGACGCTCGCCTGGAAAGAACCCGGTCAAACAGGCACGGGCATTCAGGAAGCGATCATTGAGGCTCCGCCCTTCCTCGAAAACCATCAGCAATGCCTGAAAAACCACGTTCCGCAGCGACCAGCGGGTTGAACCCGGGCGACGCTTTCGCGGGTTCAGGGCCGCCACCGCGGAAAAAAGGGGGCCGTGAGAAAGACACTCATGGCCGAACGAAGAGCCTGCCGATACGTAGACGTACCCTGGGTACGGTCGCTCCTGCACCGAAACATAAACGCCTCCTTGCTGATGTCGTCGCGACACGAACAACATCGGCTCGGAGGCCGTTTTTTCTTCGACCATAAGCAGTTATCTCCGCAACACCCCAGCTTAAGTTCACGGCGTTGCATGGCACCCGT
>CAYOVG010000627.1:0-2229 GCA_964407285.1 uncultured Syntrophobacteraceae bacterium | reverse complement strand
TCAACTCGCTCTTTTCCCGCCGCGATCTTGAACGCTTGGTCGAAATGCGCGCAACCCGAAAGCCTCTCGCAACGATAGAAATCCCCGAGTATTACCTGCGCCAAGGCGAGACCCGCCAGGTGCGGCCCTACCAACGGGAAACCATGCAAGCCCTGGACCACGCTGTGGAACTCGGCAAGCGCCGCTTCCTGATTGAGCTTCCAACCGGCACAGGCAAGACAGATCTCGTTTCTATCTATATTAAGCGACTCATCCAGGCCGGACGCGCCGAGCGGGTCCTGTTCTTGGTGGACAGAGAGCAGCTCGCCAAACAAGCACTTGAAGCCATTCAAGACATTCTGAACCAGCACAGCAGCTACTGGTTACGCCCGGGAATGGTCCGACAGGAACAACAGATCACAGTCTGCCTGCTCCAAACTATGGTCAGTCGGTATACAGATTTCACCAGCGGCTATTTCGACGTGGTCATCGCCGACGAATGCCACCGCTCCATCTATGGCTCGTGGCAGACCGCGCTCACGCATTTCGATGCGCTTCACATCGGGCTGACCGCAACGCCTTCGGCCTATATCGAACGCAACACATTCCAGTTCTACCAGTGCCGTGATGACCAGCCGGATTTCTCCTTCCCGATTCTGCAGGCTTTTCGGGATGGTTTTCTGGTGCCCTACAAGTTTGCCACTGGCATCACCCAAATCCTTGCCCAAGGGGCGGAGGTCGATGAGCAGACATACGACCCGTCCGAATTTGAACGCAAATGGACGAACGAAGACTCCAATAAGAAAATGATACAGGAGTTCGACCGGCTCGCCTGGGAGAACTTCAAAGAGCTGGCTCCCGGTCAAAAGACCGGACCCGGCAAGACCATCGTTTTTGCAATCACCAAGCACCACGCCGCAAGGCTGGCTCATTTCCTGAACGAACTGCACCCTGAACTAAAGGGTCAGTACGCTGAGGTCATCACGAGCGACGTTGCGGACGCCGACGATCTCATTCGCAAGTTCAAGCGCGAGAACTATCCCCAAGTAGCTGTCAGCGTCGGCATGCTGGATACCGGCTTCGACTGCCGGGAAGTTCTCCACCTGGTAATGTGCCGTCGGGTGCGAAGCCCCATCCTCTACCAACAGATGCGGGGACGCGGAACCCGCACCGCAGATCATATCCAGAAACAGAAGTTCGTCATTTACGACTTCTTCGGCAACCACGACTACTTCAACGACAGCGATACCGACATCTTTACCGGCACCGGTCGCGGACATGCCTCTAGTGGCGAACGCAAACCACCGAGGCCGCCAGGTGATCTTATCGAGCTTGGTCTTGAGGACGAGTGGCTCCACGCGGTCACCTATGTCGAGGTGGGACCAGAAGGTGAGCGAGTCGACAAGCGCGACTACGTCACCAATTGGGAAACCAGCGTTCAATCCGCCGTGAAGGATGACCCGATAATCCAGAAGGTGCGGCGAGGAGAATTGCTCACCGAAGACGAGGAGAAGGCGCTGGGTGACCGGTTGAACCGGCCGGAAATGTATTTCAACGAGGAGAACCTTCGCCGGGCCTACCGTCAGCCGGGTGGCAACCTGATCGATTTTATCAAGGCCGCTCTTGGCAGCCTCAAGATCAAACCCCGCGAGGAGGAGTTGACCGAGAATTTCCAGGCTTGGCTGGTAGCCAAATCGATCACACCCCAGCAGGCCCAGTATCTCTCCCTTCTAAAGAATCGAGGCATTGCCCGCGGTCGTATCGAGCTGGAAGATTTGTTCCAGCCGCCGCTTTCGATTTTGAATGCGGCAGAGTTGGGCGTTGAGCTCTTCGGCGAGAGAGGTCTCAAGGAAATTATCCAGGATTTGAACGATTCGGTCTTCATGAAGAAGGTCGCATAAGGAGCAGCGATGAACCAGGATTTGCGTAGAAAACTGAACCGGATCACCGACATCCTTTGGGCCGGCGGTGTCACCAACCCGGTTACTTATATCGAGCAGATTTCCTATCTAATCTACCTCAAGCTGCTCGACGAGGAAGAATCCAGCCGTGAACTCAAAGAGCGGCTCATGGGCAAGCAAACCAACGGCAACGGCAAGCTGCTCTATCCCAAACAGGCCGAGCGTTTTCGCTGGACCAAGTGGCGTTTTAAAAGCGGCACGGATCTGCGCGACTTCGTTCGTGACCACGTTTTCCCCTATATGGCTTCGCTGGTGAAGGAGGAGCCGCAGATCGCCGAGTATTTCCGCG
>CAYOVG010000626.1:0-2241 GCA_964407285.1 uncultured Syntrophobacteraceae bacterium | reverse complement strand
TGAGCGATTCGGTGAGGGGTCCATTTAGGCGAATCAGGTCAATGCTGACATGGTCCTGAACAATGTACGCTAGCTGCAGATAATTCAGATCGTGAAGGATTTTTGCTCCCAGCTTCTCATGCCGCGCGCCGGTGTGAAGACTATCCGCCTTGGCTATGTCATGTAACAGGCCGCCCGCTTCCAGCACCCTCGCGTCCAGGCGGGTGCCGTTGCGGTTCAACAGCCGCCCCAGGTGCAGCGCCAACTTCGCCACCAGGATGCTGTGATTTTGGATATTCTGCGGCATGAGTCTCTTTCGCATCAGTTGCAGGCATTCGAATCGAGTGGGCACAGCCATAATTCTGGGCGATTCCTCGTATGTGGATTGAACTCAGCGGATCAATCTTATTATAGACAGGGTTGCGCAAATTGTAAAAAAGGTCTTTTTCGCCTGAAACTCCGATATAAGGAATTTTCATGTGACCCTTTTAGCGCAAAGCCATGAGAGCTGAGCGTTAGGAGGAGTCTATGGGCATCCTTCCGGTGTAGCGGCTATAAATCTGATCGCGAGTGAGTTTAAGGTCCTTCTGAACATCGAGCACAGGGACTCCGGCCAGCATGAAAACTTCATGAGAGGCGAAAATGCCGAAATAGTTGTCGACAAACACGATCAGCTTGTTGCGATTGAACGCTTTGAGCTTTCGCCGATACATGTACCAGGAAGTTTGCTCGCCTGCCTGGTGGAGTTGGCTCTGTTGCTGTTGCCACAGGAGGAAAGCAGTGGAGAGAGCTTTCATGGCCATCACCAGATAGACCTGCACCCATACGCCCTCTTTGCTCTTTTGGGGAGGGTCCTGCAAACACCAGTTTTGTTTGGTTTCTCGGAATAGATTGTTTTCAATGAGGCTGCGGTCATCGTAGCGGTCAAAGGCGATGAAGGGGTCTTGTACACTCCCATTGGTTGCCAACACCACTTGTTTATCCACGGGAGGGGTTTTGTTGTCCCATGTTTTGACCACAACCGCATTGAGTGGATTCGGTTGGAAATCTTTCCTGGTGGCAGCGGCTTCGGAGCCTTCGGGATGGAACCATTCGCAAGTTAAGAGGCCGGGAACTCCAACCAGTTCCGTGCGGATGGCATGCACCCGCTTTTTGTTGCCGTAGCCGTGAGTGACCTGCACCTCGCGCTGCACCCGATAGGATTGATCGGCAAGCAAAGCCAGTTGGCGGGCGTCGGTCGTGGCCGACATGTTGCTCTTGAGGGGGACAACAAACTCGATGCCTTGTTGATCGATGGCAAACAACACCTTTCCATCGAGGAATCCCCGATCGACAACCAGGGAACGAATGGTGCTTTTGGGTCCCACATTTTCCTTGGCCTGCTGCAATGCGGCCAGCACATGAAGGTTATCGGGCTTCTCGATGGTATCGATCTTGATGGCCAGCGGGATGCCGCTGTTGAGTTCATAGACGGCCCAGAGCTTCCAACCGTAAACGGTTACCTTGACGGTTTTGAGCTCCCCGTTTTTGCGGCGTCCTCGCGCTTTGACCTTGCGTTCGCGCGACACCGCGCCGCAGCCCTTGAACTGACTGGTGGTCTCAAAGTCCGTGGCGTCACAAGCGGCGTGGATGAACTTGGGAAAAGCGTTGCATAGGGCTAAGCGCTTGATGCACTGATTGAAAAAGTTTTCCACGCGCTTCGGGGTAATTTGCACGATCTGCCTGGCCACGGTATCGACACAAACGGCTCCCCGGATCTCGGGCGGTGGCGTTTTACGATGTTTTAGACCTCTTTGGCAGCTTCCATTTCTTACTTGGTAGGCATTAAAGCCGCACAGCCCCATGAGGAGTTCATCAGTTAGAAGAAGGTCATGCGTTTGTTCCATCTTGGGGATGGAAGCGATGACTTTCATCAGAAAGATCAGGATGAACTGCAGGAATGGAACGTGCTCTCTTTGCTGCTTGTGGGGGGTGATTTCTTCGATCAGAGGGAAGACCTGAATTTCCCGCAGGTAATGGAAGAAAGAGTCAAACAGGACGGCTTCATCCAGGGTGAAGACAGAATCCATTTGCTGGTGGCGGAACAGGTGATCTGCTACTTTCGCCTCGTCTCGCTCGGCGGTGTGCCAGAAGAGCCTCTGCACAATGGTATGTTGCATCTGCTGTTGAGTGGTCATGACGAGTCCTCCTGTAAGGCGAACAGTGCCTTCTCAAAAGCATCGCATCCGTATCCACTCTATTTTGAAGAGAAATGGAATAAAT
>CAYOVG010000625.1:0-2259 GCA_964407285.1 uncultured Syntrophobacteraceae bacterium | reverse complement strand
TCTCTGCTTGGAAGGCTCGGAGCGAAAGGTTTATATGAGCGCGGCGCTTTCATGCGTGGATGGAGAATAGCGTTCTGGAGGCGGGTGATTGCGGAAGAGAATTCAATCTCCTTTCCGTCTACGAGGAGCCGGAGCGCGCGCTATCCCGGGTTGTTGAGGGGTTTGTGGTCGGTGTTGCTCGGTACAAGGCAAGAGCGCGCAGGTTTTATTTCGAGGTCATGCTTTTGAATCTATCCTGTCCGCTGTGCGGGGATAAGCTTAGCATGGCGGAGGCAGGGAAAGCGGTGTGCGGTTGTGGACATCGCCTGGATCCCACACTGTCGTTCCAGAAGAGCCGCTGTTGCGGAGCAAAGCTTGTCAGGCGGAGCCTTCATTATGCCTGTGGCTGTTGTGGAAGAGCGGTACCGTCACGCTTCCTGTTTGATGAACGGGTGTTCGATAAAGCTTATTTCCGGCAGCGCATGGCTGAGTCCCGGGCCCGGGCAAAAGAGCGAAGAGAACTGATGCGGCTTGCCCGGAGGGAGGAACGCTCACGGGGTTTGACGCTCGTCGAAGAACCAAAAGTTGACGTGTTGCCTGGATTTTCCGAAGCCTTGAACGCGTTCATCGGGTTTGACACGGGTGTGTGGAGTCACGAGTTTCAAGAGAACCCGGATTACCCGGCTCTTTGTGCCTACAGAGAGCATATCCTCCGGATGCTCGCCAGGTATCATCAGGTGATGTTTTCGAAAATCGACCCTCTGATCCAGGAGCAAAGAAAGGACCGTGTGTTGCGGTTTATTGCGGTAATCTTCCTCGTCCATGACGGCGAAGTTCGGCTCACTCAGTACAGCTCTGATATCGGAATCGAGCTGCCATACGATGAAACTGACCGAAAAAGATAAGGAATTTGTTGAACGATTAAAGAGGGTTATGCAAGATAGGGATCTGAGCGTTACCATGAAAAATGACGGTGTCAAACGGTTCGTGTTGCGCCGGAACTACGGCGACAAAATCGAAAAGGTCTTCGGGCTCACTCGCCAGGGAATCCGGTGGCGGTTCCAGAGGCTGTTTGGAGACGTTTATGTCTCTGCCTATGAGGCGATTTACTGGATTGAAACTGCTTTTGGCACTGAACTTCGGGGCATGGCTCTCGAAATCGCAAAACAACGGGTCGAGTTGCGGAGGAAAGCGTCGAGAGGGAAGGCATGGGGTCGTCCTGCCACGGCCCAGGGTCGGAAGACGAGGTGATCTCTATCGTCAGCACCAAAATCGAACTCAGCCATAACAAGATCGCGAGGACTCGGGACCTGGATGAACTTGCGGCCATCCTCTTCCCCGGCAACAAGAATCAACAGCGAATCTTTCTCGCTATCTTCATTGAACTCAAGTACGCTGAGCATGAATTCCTGGGTACCCTTCAGCCGTTGTGCGACAAATATGATTTCTCGCCGAGAATGCTCGAGACCGTTCGAAGCAAAATGCGGCGCATGGGGCTCATCGATCACGTTTCTCGCTTCAACCAGCGGCACGGTTATCGGGAAGGCTGGGTCTTTTCGAGCCGGTTCGGAAAGTCTTTGGAACAGCTCGCCGACATCGCGGTATCGGCGAGAGAGCGCAAAGGCGCGATGCAGGAGCAGAAGGACCGGGGGTTGTTTCGGTTGTTGTGAACAGGGCTCGCCGGAAGAAGCTATTTTCTTGGGGAAATCTCCCACATGGGCGGAAAGCCAAATTCATCCATATTTTTGCGATTGGTGACGAAGAGTAAGAGCAAGCTGCTTCAACAACTTCAGCAGGATGTGTTACTTTTAGGGAAGGATGGGTGGGTACAAGATGTAGTGGTAGGCTTCGGTTCCGCGCGAGACGCGGCGGATTTTTGACCTCCCCTCTGGTGCTGTTGTTAGCCATTTTCAATCCCGATCTCCACGGCCATCGCATAGAATACACCCAGAGAGATAGGAACCGTCCATGTCCATTCCAGCAACCAGCTCATTGCACCATTCACAATTTTCAGACTCGCCATGCAATTCTAAACAATTAAGACATAAATAGCCTGAGCTAAATGGTATAGCTGTTGCTCTCTCTGTATATTCACACTCAGCACAATATGCTATCATTCGCTCTTCTCTTGGATCTTCATAAGGGCCTAATTTATCAAGAAGAAACTCAATATCTGAAACGAATCCACACGACTCACACTCCCCGTGCCCTAAATCTTTTACTTGAACCTGAATCCGTGAAACGACGGCTATCATTTTATTAGGAATAGGTTCGTAACTA
>CAYOVG010000624.1:0-2290 GCA_964407285.1 uncultured Syntrophobacteraceae bacterium | reverse complement strand
GAGGAGAGGAGAATGGAGATGAAAGTGATCGTCGTGGGCGGCGGAAAGGTGGGAACGCACCTCGCTTTGCTGTTGCAGGCCGAGCGGCGCCATGTGCGCTTGATCGAATCGAGGGTGGGGGAAGTGCGGCATCTCCACGAGAAACTTCCGGCCGGGACCGTGATCGCGGGCAGCGGGACGGACCCCGCGACCCTGGAGGCGGCGGGCATAAGGGACGCGGACGTGATCGCCGCCGTTACCGGCGCGGATGAGACGAACCTGGTCGTAACCAGCCTGGCGCGGTTCGAGTACGGCGTTCCCCGCACCATAGCCCGCGTGAAGGACCCCGGAAATGAATGGATGTTTACGGAAGCGATGGGGGTCGATGTGGCGCTCAGCCAGGCGGGGCTGCTGGCGCGCCTGGTGGTCGAAGAGATGTCGCTCGGCAACATGATGACGCTGCTCAAACTCTCGAAGGGAGAGTACTCCCTGGTGGAGGAGAAGGTTCACCCCGCGGCCGCCGCCGTCGGCAAAAGAGTAGCGGACCTGGAGCTTCCGGCCGAATGCATACTGGCCGGAGTCCTTCGCGATGGGCGGCTCGTCATCCCTCATGGAGACACCGTGCTCCGTGGGGGCGATGAGGTCCTCGCCGTGGTGCATGCCTCCCGCGCGGCGCAACTGGCGTCGATCCTCGGAGGGCGGGAGTAACGCGGACCCGCCTGCCGGCAGGCAGGAGTCCCAGCCGGTTCCGGAGGTTCGGTTTTTCCGACCGTTCGTTCTCTTATCTATAGAAATTACCTATTGGACATATTGAAATAGTTCCTGTATCCGGTAGAGCGTGACTCTGACTCTATTGTTTCTGACTTTATCGTTATTGCCGTCATCTCGAGGGAGCGTGGACCATGTATCGGCTATTCGGCTTCACCTGACGCAACAGCACCGATTCTACCCGTGAGGGGTAGGCACAGGGCCGCGCCGAAAGATACGTGCATCGCTTTCCGTCCGTAATTCATAGCTTTCTTCGCATATCGAGACCTCTTTCAGTTCGGCTCGCATGCCTTCCAGGGCAATACGGGACAGCCTCGCGCCGCACCGGCCGGTATCCGTGGATGTGGATGGATGAACAGGGAACAGCCCTTCGCATGAATCCCTTCCGCAGGGTAACCGGCGGAGGCAGAGCGGGGTCCGCCGTCCCGTTCGATACGGTAGCGGTTGATCCGGATGAGCGTCCGGAAAGAGGTCTATCGCAAGGGATATCCATGCCCGGGAAGCGGGGCGCGGTATTTCGCTCCGCGGCTTCGAAGACCTCCGGCTGCTCCCATATCCATGGATAGGCGCTCTTGTCCGGCGCTCGTCGGCAACGCCGGGAGGGAAGCGCGACTTATCGGAGGAGGTTGTCTCGCTATGGAAGAAAAACGATTCGAACCCGTTATCGTCTGTTACTGCTGCCAGTGGTGCTCGTACGCGGCGGCCGACCTTGCAGGGGCCATGCGGCTCCAGTACCCGCCCAACATCCATATCGTCAAGATCCCGTGCACCGGGCGGCTGAGTATTCTGCATATCCTCAAGGGGTTGGAAGCCGGGGCCGACGGAGTGATGGCATCCGGGTGTCTCCTTGGGGACTGCCACTACCAGACGGGCAACTACAGGGTCGTCAAGCGGTTCGCCTACGTCAAGGAATTGCTCTCGGAAATCGGGATCGATTCCCTGAGGGTGGAGATGTATCACAACTCGGCGGGTATGGGACCCCAGTTCGCCCAGTGCTGCCGCGATTTCACCGAACGCATCAGGAAGCTTGGCCCAGGCGTGAAGCCCCTTCGCAATCATTCGTTTCCGGACCTGCCGCAAGCGGGCGCGGCCGCGACGGATGCGGCATGTGGCCACGGCATGACATCGTGATCAGAAGATTTTTCATCGTCTCGAGAGTGCAGGAGGGAACCGGCGATGGGCGAGATTGTGTCCCTTTCATCCTATGGCTACAAGAAGGCGGCGGAACGAGGATTCAGAGAATGGCGGCGGATTTTCGCTCCCGTCATGGACTTTGACGAAAAGACGCTGTGGGCGGACCTCCCCGACGATGTGCTGCTTTTCTTCTGCGAGGACAGCCCGGGGAGCAAGCATGGTTTCTACGACCTGATCATGCGGTCCCGCCGTCTGGGAAGCGGACACGATTTCGAAACTCAGGACGTCGACAGGCTCACGACACTCATGAACGCCTACTTCTTCCTCATGGACCAGGCGCGCTTCGAGTGCATGCGGCGTCTCGGGTGGGTGGAAACCGTGCCGCGGGCGGAGGAACCCATCATCGAGG
>CAYOVG010000623.1:0-2292 GCA_964407285.1 uncultured Syntrophobacteraceae bacterium | reverse complement strand
GGGTGAAGGGGGGAGTGGGGGCGTGGGGGATGGGTCAGGGGGAAGTCCCGGTGAGGCGCTCAAAGCGTTCAATGTAGCGCCGGGTCATCACCGAGGCGGAAAATCTTCGCCGGGCAGCGTCCATGCACGCTTCAGGGCTGATGCTGCCGGCTGCACGGATCGCTTCCGCCATCTCCCGTTCGTCATGCACCAGAAAGCCCGTCTTTCCATGTTCGACGATCTCGGGCAGCGCCCCCGACGGAAAAGCGACGACAGGCGTCCCACAGGCAAGGGCCTCCATGGCCACGAGAGAACTCGTCTCTGGGGCGAGGCTCGGCACGAGGAGGCACCGCGCAGATGCGAGCAGACTCCTTTTCCGCTCGAATCCCACCGGTCCTATGAATCTGCGCCCGCGCCCGTCCAGCCTGGGAACGATTTCTTCCTTGAAGTAACGTTCATGGGCCTCGTACCGGTAGACCTCGCCCGCGAGAACCAGGGGCAGCCCCGCCCTTGCCGCCGCATCCAGGGCGATGTGGAACCCCTTCTCCGGGCAGATCCGCCCCATGGCTACGGTATAACCACGCTTCGCGACAATCTTTTTTCTTCCGCGCCGCTGGAACCGTTCGACGGGTATTCCGTTCGGAATCACCGGCAGCAGGGAAACACTCCGGGGACAACTCCGGTGCTGGGCCGGCGAAACGCAGTGCAGGTACGTCCGGGGCCTGCGAACGGCAAGAGCGTGAGCGGAATACCAGTCCGGCGGCAGGTGCAGCGTTACGAGGAC
The DNA here is from genome assembly GCA_964407285.1 of uncultured Syntrophobacteraceae bacterium. Classification (GTDB taxonomy): domain Bacteria; phylum Desulfobacterota; class Syntrophobacteria; order Syntrophobacterales; family Syntrophobacteraceae; genus CAYOVG01. Next base: position 1,529 of record CAYOVG010000623.1, on the reverse strand, counting down.
GGGTACACCGGGAGGAGGCAGGTAGCTATCGAAGTCGATCCCGTGCATGTGGATGAGGTCGACGGGCCGGGAAGCAAGGACTTCCTCGATGGCTGACAGGTGATGAGCCTGGGCCCGGCGTCGGGCCGAATCGTCGAGGATTCCTTCCGGGGCCGGGGTCGGAACGAGGGCGCCCGCCGTTACCGACCCCTCGCGGGCAACGACGATGGACTGATGCCCCGCCCTTACGAGGGCCTCGTCGATCATGCCGAGCACCTGTTCGGCCCCGCCCGCCGTGTCGGGCCTGACCGGCGCCGGCGGATAGGCTACGCTCAGAATGGTGAGACTCATCGGCGGAATGCTCCCGGACACAAAACTTACAAACAGCCACGAATTCCAAGGTCGACGAGAGCCGCACCGGCGAGAGCCGTCCAGCGCTCGCCGGTCATGCCCCACGGAAAATTCTCGTAGAAGAGACGTCCCTCGTGAGGCGGCTTCGTGAAGTCATAGGGCGGCGCGGGCCGGAACCGCTCGATGGCGACCGGAAAAGCGCTCAGCACCTTTCGTTGCGTGGTGAAGCAGCTTATCATCCGGCGCTTCAGTTCGACGGCCGAAGGAGATAGCCGGACCGTCACGACATCGTAGCCGGCCCGTGGGAGGAACTCATGGACAGCCATGCCTCCCGGGCCGGCGTGGTACGACGTGAATTCGACGATACCCGGCGGTTCCGCCGTTCCCGGATGCGCCGTCTTCATTTCTTTCGACAGGCGGCATGCGGCATGGGTGATGAAGGCCGATGCGTCGTGGTCCGGATGGCCCCCTTCATACGGGTGAGTCAGGATCACCTCGGGGCGGAGTTCGAGGATCAACTCCACGAGGCGTTGCGCCAGTCCGGTCAGATGGAGGGAGGCCTCCTGGTCGGCCGCCCCCAGCTCCAGGCAGCGGTTCTCTTCGATACCCGCAATGCCGAGCGCGGTCCTCAACTCGTTTCTCCGCGCCCGCGCGTACGCCTCCCTGCTCTCGAAGCCGGCCGCCCCGGCGTCCGCCATATCTTTCGGGGCCCCGTCGGTGACGTGCACGAGGACGCAATCCGCCATCCGGGGAAAGCACGCCCCCATCCCGATCACCTCATCATCCGGATGGGCCGCCACTACCATGGCGAAAGGCATCCGACGCGACTCGACGCCGTGGTTACCGTTCGATTTCGAGCGATCCAGAAAAATCGAGACCGGGTCTCTATCGGACATACCTGTTTACCTGATCGTCAAATGCCGCCATTCGAGCGCATGGTTCCACTCGAGGCGCGGTGGGTCGTTTGTACCGCAGATATCCTGAAAGAGAAGCTAAGGCCTTGATATGGCGCTATCAAGTCGGACAGCGGGTTGCGGGTTCCTGCAAAACGCGTTGCGGGTTGCGGGTTTCGAGTTGCGGGTTTGCTCTCCCGTGAATCACGGGCATATCTCCATCGTTCATGGGTCCCGCCTTGGAAAAATTTAGGTTCATCCGGCAAATGAGTACCTGGGATTGTAAAAATAGGATGGACATGGCAG
>CAYOVG010000622.1:0-2307 GCA_964407285.1 uncultured Syntrophobacteraceae bacterium | reverse complement strand
CACCGGGTATTTCAGATTCAGGCCGTGAACGGTTAGAAATCCGGGCTCTAGTGTTGGAGCGGCTTTCAGTCGCGACCTGACTGTCGAAACGCAACAAGCCGAGGCTGCTGGCCGTAACAGCGGAAGAAGAGACCAGGCTCCACCCGGTCGGTCACGGTATAGAGCAGGCCATGATGGTTTGCCCGCCCTACCCTCTCTTGCCCGAGGCAAAAAAAAATCCATGCTGCGTTCGACGTACTTCGATCGAACGCAACATGGATTTTGCTTTATTGCGGCCCTATCTGCTCTATTGCATCAGGCGTTTTGCATCTCGCAAGCCATGATGGTCTGCTTGCACAGAACCACGGTCGTAACCGAACCCACCCCGGCGGGGACCGGCGAAATCTTCTCAACCACGGGTTCCACCTCGGCAAAGGCCACATCGCCGCAGTACTTGCCCGGATTGTCGGGGTCGGCATTGATGCCTACATCGATTACGATCTGGCCGGGTTTCACGAAATTGGATTTGATCATCTTGGCCTTTCCGACGGCCGCGATGAGGATGTCCGCGTCGCGGCAAACACCCGGCAGGTCCTCGGTCCTGGAATGGCAGATGGTTACGGTGCCGTGCTCTCTCAAGAGGAGCATGGCCAGGGGTTTGCCGACCACCAGGGACCGGCCCACGACGACGCACTTCTTGCCCTTGATGGGAATATTGAAGTGATGGAGCATGTCCATGCAGGCCGTGGGCGTGCAGGGCGGAAAACCGGTCGGGTCGTCGACGAATACCTTGGCGGCGCCGCCGACGGTCAGGCAATCCACATCCTTTTCCACCGGGATCAAAGTTCTGATCTTCTTTTCATCCAGGTGCTTGGGCAGGGGAGAGAACATCAAAATACCGTGGACGTCCTTCTTGGCTCCGACATCGATGACGGCCTTCTCAAAAGTTGCCTGGTCGATATCTTCCGGATACTCGAAAACCTCGAATTCCATGCCGAGACTGGTAGCGGTCTTCTTGGCGCCGCCTTCGTAGAACAGGTCGTCCGGGCGCGCTCCAACCCGAATGATGCCGAGCTTCGGACTAATTCCTTTCGCCTTCAGAGCTTCGACTCTCTTGATCAAGTCTTCCTTCATTGCATCGGCTACGGGTTTTCCTTTCAACAGTTCAGCCATTGATAAATCTCCTTATTTTTTCAGTTTCGAAAGGACGAGATTCAGGGTGTCGTCGGCCATTTTGGAGCCGGTAGCGAGCAATTCTTCCATTTCCTTGCGGGTGGTGGACACGAATTCCTGGTCCTTGATGGTGTTGAGGTTGATGATCACGTTCAGGCTTCCGGCGATAAGACCGCTCTTCAGGAAGACTACGCCGCATCCGACATCGGAGATGGCGATCATGGTTCCGATCTCGCCCATTCTGGCGTGAATCTTGATGCCTTCGAAGCATGCGCGCATAATTTCCATGGGAACGCCGCAGGCCTCCTTGCAGCACTTTTCCATGGTCTCTTCCTTGAACTTGGCTTCTTCAGGGGTATTCTTCGGAAGTCCATAAGCCTTGGAGAGGGGCTCGAAAACTTCCGCGTCCTGATCCACCAGCCTCTTGAGCTTAGCGATAACTTCATCGCCTTTGGCGATAAGTTCTTTCACTTCACCTTCGACATCCGCATATTTTTTCTTACCGACGGTGAGGTTACCCACCATGTTGGAAAGGGCCATTCCAATAGCGCCCCCCATGGCAGCCGCGCCTCCGCCTCCCGGGACAGGTGCTTTCGATGCCAGTACTTCGATGAATGCCGAACAGGTCTGATCCAACATTGTCATTTTCGTTCTCCTCTCTTATTAGTGGTCGCATGGGGTCCTACATTGAAATGCGAATATACTACTATTTTGCAATTTTCACTAGAACATGTTACGCACTTTGGGATGTGCAATGCATTTTTTGTAAGTCGATAGAGCGAGCCGGTCTGTGGATGGATCTTTCAATGAGGGTGAACGTAATGAGTTCGTTGAAAAATGCATGGTTCAAAGCAGGGTAGCACTACCGGAGCACGAGCGAAAGCGGGTGGCCGGGAAGCTTCGAGAGGTCCGGATTCCCGCCCGTGCGAATTGACGTTATGTTAATATTGTTTCCCTTTTATTTCCTAGTGTTACCTTTATCTATTCGAAATATTTCAAGTAAGTTTTCAGAAGGAGGAGGGAATCCGGACCTTGGCCCTCGACAAGCCGACCCGCGGCCGGACGATCTTCATCATCGCCCACCGGCCGCAGACCGTGGCGAACGCCGGCCGGATCGTCGTGACGAAGGACGGGGGCATCATCGAAACGGAGACC
>CAYOVG010000621.1:0-2310 GCA_964407285.1 uncultured Syntrophobacteraceae bacterium | reverse complement strand
GAGACGCAGGGAGGTCTCCTCGTCGCCGGTACCGGGACCGAAGAAAGGGTCCTTGGCGCGGTCCGCTATGGGGGGGCCTTGGGAGAGAACGCCTACGGACGAGTTTACGCCAAATACAACGACCGTGACGATTCGGTTACTCCTTCCGGCAGCAGCGCCGGCGACGGCTGGAGGTCCATTCGCGGCGGGTTCCGAACCGATTGGAAGCCGGCCCTTAACAACGCGCTGACTTTGCAGGGAGACGTCTACGGCGCCAAAGAGGATGAGGTGTTGCAGACGGCAATTCTCAATGCTCCCTACTCACGGATATATGACGATCATTCCAGGAATTTCGGCGGAAACATCCTCGGCCGCTGGGAGCATGAATTCTCGGATTCGTCCGGAACGGCTCTCCAGGTGTACTACGATCGCGCGGACCGCGGGGATTCCTTGTACGATGAGGAGCGCAACACCTTCGACCTCGACTTCCAGCACAGGTTTTCCCCCGGCGACCGGCAGGATATCATCTGGGGGCTCGGATACCGGGTGATGAGCGACAACATAGACGGCAGCTTCACTACCTCGATCTATCCGGAAAGCAGGACGGACCAGCTTGTAAGCAGCTTCATCCAGGATGATTTCACGCTCATCGAGCGCTGCTTGCACCTCATCGTCGGCGTCAAGCTGGAGCACAACGACTATACCGGCTTCGAAGCACAGCCCGGCGTCAGGTTTTTGTGGACGCCCGATGCGAATCAGACGTTCTGGACCGCCATTTCTCGAGCCGTCCGGACCCCTTCCCGCGCGGAAAGGGGTATCGTGGCCAACAGCGGTATAGCTCCGCCCGGCACGCAAAACAACCCCGGGCGCCTGCCCGTGATATACCGGGCCGTCGGTAATCCTGATGCCGGTTCCGAGGAACTCCTGGCCTTTGAACTCGGGTACCGCGTTCAACCGCTACGGCAACTCTCCTTCGACCTTGCCCTTTTCTACAACCTGTACGACGACCTGCTCCTGGGCGAGGCGGGCGCGCCGTACATCCAGACCTACTCCTCGCGACAGTACATCGTTATTCCTTTTCCAACGGAAAACATCAACGAGGCCGACGTTTACGGGTTGGAGCTGGCTGTCTCATGGGGTCCCCTGGCATGGTGGCGCTTTCAAGCCGCCTATACGTTCCTGGAAATGGACGTCCGTACCACATTGGAATTGACGAACAAAGACCTTCACAACCCTCGCCACCAGTTTGTCTTCCGTTCCTCCATGGACCTGGGAGAGAGCGTCGAATTCGATCTGAACCTGCGATATGTCGACGAGATACCGACGATCGATATTCCGGCTTACGTCACGTTCGGCGCGCGCCTTGCCTGGAGACCGGTCAACGATGTCGAACTCGCCGTGGTGGGAGAAAACCTGCTGGAAGACCGGCATATGGAGTTCCTTTCCAACTACATCATTGCCTCCTATCCTGCTGCGGTGCAACGTAGCGTGTATGGAAAAGTTACCTGGCGCTTCTAGATGTTGCGGAACTGCTTCTCCGGATCTTGTGAAATGAACGCTCCATGCCCGATCGGCGATGACCCTCAGGGATAGAACGATGCGCCTGGTCTTCACGGCACTGCTTATTGCAATAGTTCAATTCACATCGCTCGGGCATGCCCGGGTCCCGGAGGAGTACCGGTTGAAGGCGGCCTTTCTATACAACTTCATCAAGTTCGTCGAATGGCCTTCGGGCGCGTTTGCAGACCCGACGTCCCCCATGGTGGTCTGCGTTCTGGCCGGCGATCAGTTTTTTGAAGCCATTCGTTCCCTGGAGGGCAAGACCGTCGATCAGCGGATGTTGACGATCAGGCGCATGGCGAGGGCCGAAGACGCGGGGCAGTGCCATGTTCTATTCATCGACTCTTCGGAAAGGGACCGGGCGGGCCGGATGCTCGAATCCGTTGGAAATCGTGCGGTATTGACCGTAAGCGATATGGAAGGTTTTGTAAGGTCCGGAGGCATGATCGGCCTTATCGAGTCGGGAAACAGGATTCGGTTCGAGATCAACGTGGCCGGCGCCCGGTTCGCCGGGTTGAAGATCAGTTCCAAACTTCTGAGGTTGGCGGACACTATTGTCGCCCGGTAAGGAGCGACATCGGCGACGCCGTCGAGAGAGGGAAGATGAGGCGGACGATTCACGATATTTCTATCAGGAGAAAGCTGATAGCCATTATCGTCCTGACGAGCAGTTCTATTCTGTTGCTGGCTTCCGCGACGCTCGTCGTTGTCGATCTGAGTTTGTATCGACGTTCGATGGTTGAGAGTCTGTCCACGCTCGCGGAAGTCCTC
>CAYOVG010000620.1:0-2312 GCA_964407285.1 uncultured Syntrophobacteraceae bacterium | reverse complement strand
TTTGTTCTCCATTGGCATTCCCGATTTCTCAAAGGGTTGAATCAAACTCCTGGACATTTGCGGCAGATGTTGGTACAAGGTGGACATGAAGCCGACCTTGCTTACTCCGCCAGTCCTGTCCGAGATCATCGTCCGTCCGGTCGAAGCTCACGAAGAGTCTCGCTATCAAGCACAGATGGCGGCGTATCATTACCTCGGCAAACTGCCCAAAATTGGCGAGACAGTATGGTACGTCGCGAGCTGGCAAGGCCGGTGGCTGGCCCAAATCAGCCTGTCTGCCGCCGCGCTCAAATGCAGTGCCCGTGATCGTTGGATCGGCTGGGATTTCCGAATCCAATTCGACCGCCTCAAGCTCATCGCCAATAACAGCCGGTTCCTGATCCTGCCTGAAGGTCGATACCCAAATGTCGGCTCACGCGTGCTCGGCCAACTGGAACGGCGCGTGGCCTCGGATTGGCAGCAGCGCTTCGGCCACCCCCTGTTGCTCCTCGAAACGTTTGTCGACCCCCGCCGCTTCCACGGTTCCGTGTACCGTGCAGCCAATTGGCTTGAATTGGGCCTGACGCGCGGATTTCGTCGCGTCCGGGGTGGCTACGGCAATGAGCCCGAGGCGCAGAAGTTGGTTTTTGTCCGTCCACTGTGCCGGGGCGTTCAAGCCCGACTGAACCATACAAACCGTTCCGAATTGGGATTGACAGGAGGTCCTCGTATGACGCTTTGTGCCGAACAGATGCGTTCTCTGCCTCATTGCTTCAAGGGCATCCCCGACCCACGCCGCGCACAGGGGCGGCGCCATCCCCTGCCGGTGGTGCTGGCGCTTGCCGCGGGTGCCTGCTTGTGCGGCATGCGTGGGTACAAGGCCATTGCCCAGTGGGCCGCGTCGCTGGGGCAGGCTGCGCGCCGGCGCTTTGGCTGCCGGCGCGAAAAAGGGCGCTACGTCGTGCCCAGCCAGTTTGTAATCCGCGACTGTCTGGTGCGTGTGGATCCGGATAAATTGGATCGGGCGCTGTCTGCATGGACCGCGGCGCAGACTGACGGCAACGAAGCTCTGGCCCTCGATGGCAAGACCATGAAAGGCGCCGTCGATGAGGAAGGCAAGCAAACCCATATCGTGAGCATTGTTGGACACAAGTCGAGGCAGTGCCTCGCCCAAAAAAAGTCGGTAACCTGAAGCGTGAAGGCAGCGACGAAGAAAAGCGCACCAATGAAATCGGCATGGCCATCCCCTTGCTCTCGACCTGTGACATCGCGGGTCGAGACATCACGGCCGATGCCTTGCTCACGCAGCGCTCCGTTGCCGAACACATCGTCTCACGCGGCGGGCACTATCACTTCACGGTCAAACAGAATCAACGGACTCTGCTCCAGGATATCCAGAGGTACTTTGAACAGCGCGGCGCGCCGGACTATGCCGAGCCAAAGAGTCTGGAGCACGGGCGCATCGAGAAGCGACGCATCTGGTGCAGCACGGCGCTGAATGGTTATCTCGATTTTCCGCATGTCGGACAGGTGTTTTTGGTCGAGCGGGAAAGCACCGAGAAGAAATCCGGTAAACAACGCTGTGAAATCGCCATCGGCGTCACCAGTCGTGCGCCGGAGCAGTGCACTCCCCAACAGCTGCTGGAGATTAATCGCGGTCACTGGAGCATCGAGAGCGTCCACTACATCATCGACTGGAACTATGACGAGGACCGTAGCCGCATCCGCACCGGCCATGGCCCAACCAACGTGACACGAATGCGCCGATTCGCCATCGGGGTGCTCAAGTCATTCCAGAAACCAAATCAATACATCCCCGAAATGATGCGGCAACTCGCGTGCCGGACACGTCTGGTCTTCGATTATCTGAGGATGACCGTCAATACAGCAGGCAAGGCCTACTCTGCCCCATGAGAACAAATTGGCCTTGTGCCAGAACGGTCCGTGCCGGACGCGGTCGCCGCAACGGGGAGAAACAGCTCCTCATGGACGAGACCGCTCTTCATGTGGTGCATGCCGTACCATGCCCTGGCTGGGCGAAAGCGCCCGCTCCAGACCCTTCCGCACGTCCGAAAAGCCCATCCGATTGACCTGACTGGCGCTGGCAACACCAACGCCGGACAACGTCGTCCCTTGAGTCAAATACTCGAACACGCCATCCTTTATCAAGCCCCTTATCTGAAAAGGTGTCTTTTCCTTGCCTTCACGGATCGAACGTCGTTGCTTTCCGGGAACCGCCCCCTGGAAGGACCTCCGACCACCACCCCACACGGGGAATCGGAGCGCGAGCAGCACTGACAAGGACATTGCTGGAGGTGACATTCTCCCTTTTC
>CAYOVG010000619.1:0-2318 GCA_964407285.1 uncultured Syntrophobacteraceae bacterium | reverse complement strand
AACAGGTAAGCCATGGGGTAATCAACAGTTTATTTTTATAAATTGCGTTGTAGGGGTAGAGACTCTCCGGAAGGCGGAGTTGCTTTTTCATGATGGCAACCAACACATACACTGAGATCGCGATCCAGATTTGCGCTTTGACCGCATTTTCGGATGTACCGTAAAACTCAAGTTTCGGGTGCGCCAGGCGAAGTCTGGCTGATCTTGTAAGCTGAAAGGAGCTTACCATAGTAATTGTCGGTTGACTATGTAGGGACCCGGGCAACTGTGTCTGGTAACAGCGCCGTTGGAGCCCCGGTTACCAAATCCATGAGCCGTAATGCAAATGAACCTGATTCGGCCTCGTAAATTCCATGGGAGCGGCCAGCCTGCCCGAAATGGTGAAGCCCGCACATGCCGTGAAGCAACCGACGTTTGCAGCGGCATGGCTCTCCGGGGTGTTTGAGGACGGCACGTGGGGAAAGATCAGCCAGGAACCTGGGAGGCCCGTCGTCCTGAGAGTCGTACTCTGCCAGCTCAGAGGGAATACATAACCTTGATGCTGGGACGGCGGGAGTCGGAGAGGCCCATAGTAATGATGAAGCGGGGTAACGCCCGTGGAGTGAAGGGGCCTTACTGTTGTCATGCTTTGTACTTTGAAGAGGAGATCCGCTTGTCTGATGAAGACCACTACGGAAGAGAAAGCCCTGTTGTTGCCCCCTGCATTTGAGGGAAACTGGCAAGGGTTTCCCGAACCTCTCTTCATACTGAGGAAAAAGCTGTACATCAAGGCGAAGCGGGAGCCGAAGTTTCGGTTTTATGCATTGTATGACCGAATCTATCGGCAGGACGTGCTTGCGGCGGCCTGGGCTCTGGTGGTCCGTAACGGGGGCGCACCAGGTGTGGACGGAGTGAGTATCGGCGAGATACGAACTGCTCCCAATGGCGAACGCGTGTTTCTTGAAGAGATTCAAAAGGCCCTGAAAGAGAAGCGCTACAAACCGCAGGCGGTACGGCGGGTGATGATCCCCAAAGCGAATGGCGGGGAGCGCCCTTTGGGCATTCCAACGATTCGCGACCGAGTGGTCCAGACGGCAGCAAAGCTGATTTTGGAGCCGATCTTTGAGGCCGATTTCCTGGAGAGTTCCTATGGATTCCGTCCGAAACGATCTGCCCATGATGCATTGGCGGCCATCAAAGGGCTGGTCAGCAAAGGGAATACCGCCGTTTATGATGCTGACCTGAAGGCCTACTTCGACACGATTCCGCACGATAAGTTGCTGGCATGCGTCGAAATGCGGGTGTCCGACCGGAGCGTTCTCCGATTGATCCGCATGTGGTTGAAGGCACCGATTCAAGAATCCAGTGGCTCGAGCAATCTGTCACAGGGGAAACGCAAAGAGGGAACGCCACAAGGGGGAGTCATCTCCCCTCTGCTTGCGAACCTGTACCTGCATTGGCTTGAAAAGAAGTTCTTCGCACCGGATGGCCCAGCCTGGTTTGCCAGGGCGCATATCATCCGCTATGCGGATGATTTCGTCATTCTGGCGAAATTCATCGGGCCTCGCCTTGTCCGTTGGGTCGAGGATACGGTGGAAGGGTGGCTGGGGTTGACGATCAATCGTGACAAAACCAGCATCCGTAATCTTGGGCGAGACGGGGAAAGCTTTGACTTTCTGGGCTATACCTTCCGCTATAAAACGGGTTTGTATGATGAAACGAAGAGGTATCTCAGCGTTGAACCGAGCAGGAAGGCTTGTGCCCGAGAGCGTGAGGCCCTTCGCGGATTGATCAATGCCCAGGGGACGTATGTCCCGATAGCGGAGTTGGTGACCAGGGTCAACAGGCAGGTGAAAGGATGGGGTACCTATTTTGGTCGCTTCCATCAGGGGGCGCGGTTTCAAGGCCTCAGCTATTTTCTGCGTCACCGGTTGGTTAAGCATCTGAAACGTAGGAGCCAGCGTCCTGTTCGTCCACCGAATGGGATGACATGGTACGGATTTCTCTATAAACACTTGGGGTTGATCCGACTGTGAATATTGGCTCCCCCCGCGATAGTGTTGATGTGAAGAGAGCAGGTAAGCCGGATGCGGGAAAATCGCACGTCCGGTTTGACGAGGGGGCGCTGATGGAGCAAGCGACTTTTCAGACGCGTAGTAGCCGCGTGCGGCGGGGCGCCTGTATAAGGTTTGAAAAGTGTTGTTCATTAGCGCTCTACTCTACAGTTGATACAACTTACCGTTATTAAGTTTTTACTGTGCACCAATCTCTTTCCCGTTTGCAGCATATCAACGGCAAAGCCCATGACTGCATCAACAATGGCAAGCACTGCATCCTCG
>CAYOVG010000618.1:0-2320 GCA_964407285.1 uncultured Syntrophobacteraceae bacterium | reverse complement strand
CTCGTAGCGAAGCCGAAGAAGGCTATCTCGCTAATTATGAGAAGGGGTGGAAGCTCGGCCCCGTGACGGAGATAAGCCTCGACGCCTTCAAGCAGGCTCTTGATGAGGGGAAATTCAGGAAGCCGTTTAAAAAAAACTGAACCAAACGATAGGTCTCGGTCGGGGCAATGAGGGGGAGTGAGATGCCCATCCTGAAAAACAACAAGGCTTACGCCATTCTGATCGAAACCATCGGGGGGATCAGGCGGTTCCTCCATCCGGGTGAGGAGGCAACCACCGCGACCTTTTATCCGGATCTGGACGTTGTGAACCCTCTCCCGGCTGCCAATCCCAACACGGAGGCTGACCTTGTGTTTGCCGCAGCAGGACTTTAGGAGAATCACATGAAATGGCTTATGGCAGTGCGCTTCGGAGCCCCCATCCCCCCTCTTGGCGAGGAAGAAGGAGCGTTTCGGGGAATCCCTCATCTCGCCTACCCGGACGAGCAGGGGCATTGGCGCGGTTCCTGGTGGGTGGTCGGAGCGATCCCCCTTCACTACGACGAATTGGTGTGCCGCTTTGACGGCAGAGAAGAAGCCCGGACGTGGATGCTCGAGCGCCCGGAAGATTACCTCGATTTGGGAGAAATTGACGATGCCGAGCCCGAAGAAAACCATTTCCCGATGGGTTGAGGACGCGGAAACGTTCCTCAACGCCACAGGGAAAGGACACCTTAAAGAGCGCATCCGGAAACGGAGCCGGGAGGAAATGCGGGAATCGCTTCTCGAGCTGTTCGGCCTCTCCTCCGAGCATTTGCTGGCCGAAGAGCGTATCCGGCTCAAACCGGCCTGAGAAGGAGGCATTGTGGCAGCCATTTCCGGGAAAAATCAGAAGATTCACGACGAGGCCAGGCGTCTTTACATGGAAGACAGCCTCGATGACGAGGAGATCGCCACCATCCTCGGCGTCAAGGCGGCGGCGACCATCAAAGTGTGGCGAAGGAAGGACCGCAACACAGACCGGGACTGGGACCGGGGGAAGGTGGAACGGGCAATCCTCGATCCGGGCTTTGAGGAGCGGCGGGAAGGGTTGTTCTATGCCCTGTTCAATATCTTCGACAAAGAGCGCAAGAGCTTGGAGTCGATCCCTGATCCCAAAGAGCGCCTACGGCTGCTTGAAAAGTATATCGAGCTTTACAGCAAGCTCACCGATTTGGGGCGCAAATCGAACCCCAAGATTTCCACCTCGGAGATCGTCGTCAAAACGATGATGGCCGTCGTCAAATTTGCTCAGGAGCGGGGGGATACCGCCATCGTGGACTACCTCTCCGTGAACTTGGAAGACATCAAGAACTACTTTTTCAGGATGTGGGGCTGAATGCTTAAGTGGACCGGACAGGAAGAGGACATTCTCGTTGAACTGCTTGAGAAGGGCGTGTCTGTGAAGGTAATCGCCCGAGTGCTCAGGAATCGTAGCGAGAGCAGCATCTATACGAAAATGCGCATCATGGGGATTGGGCGCAATCCCGGTGAGGCGGAAATTGATACGGAACTCTTGGAACAGCTCCGAAACTAGAATTCGTTGAACATCGCCAACTATCAGAAGCAACTCGAAGCAGAGTTTGAGAAGCTCCGCGAGCAGATCCGAAGCATCTCCGAACTCAGCGAAGAGAACCGGGAAGAGCGCATCTGCCGTGCGGTGGACGACTACGGCTATTTTTTCGAGACGTATTTCCCGCATCTGATCACCAGCGAGCACAGTGAGCTTCACATCTTCTTCTTTGAAAACGCTTCCGGGTGGCTCGAGCCGGGCACCCGCGAACTCGTCGCCGCACCTCGCGGGAACGCCAAAACCACGCACCTGTCTCGCGGTATCCCGCTTTGGCGCATCGCAAGGGCCGTGCGCTACAGGGACATCAAATACATCCTCCTCGGGGCGGATACGAAAGACCAGGCGGCAGCGGACCTTGAGACGATCAAGATCGAACTTGAGGAAAACCCTCGCCTGCGACAAGACTTCCCGGAGATCTGCGGCGTGGGGCGCACCTGGCAGGTGGCTCAGATCATCACGGTGAGCGGAATCAAGATCCAGGCCGTGGGATCGAGGAAAAAAATCCTCGGCGCGAACTACGCCGGTGTCCGCCCCCAGTTGGTGATCTTAAACGACCTCGAGAACGAGGATAACGTAGCGACCCCGAACCAGAGGGAGCGGACTCAGAAGTGGATCGAAAATACGATCCTCCCCCTGGGGCCTCCCGATGGGAGCATGATCGTTCTCTACACGGGGACGGTCAAGCATGGCGACTCGGCCATGATCCGCATCTCCAAGCGGGGGGATTTCC
>CAYOVG010000617.1:0-2332 GCA_964407285.1 uncultured Syntrophobacteraceae bacterium | reverse complement strand
GATGCTCACCCGGCACTCCGATGGCGCTCCCAGTATGGGAGCCATATGGTTCAAAACATCGGCTATTCCGTCTCCACAAACCAGGAAGCGCTTGATATCGACACTGAGGGGAGCGGCGAATTCGGCCGGGTCCGCCCGCAGGTGATGGCCCGACACCGCGCCGAACACGACAGGAAAATCCAGGCGCTCGATTGTCTCCAGCCACCGGCGCAGATCGGGCTTGCACAGGAGAAGTCCGCTCAGGTGTTCGTGGCGAATTACCTGAACCCCTTTTCGCTTCGTGACCATGTCCTGAAAGCCGCTGTTGGCTTTTCCGATATCGTGGAGCCCGCAGGCTGCAAGACCGTTGATGAAGAATACTGGAAAACGGCCGGGATCGATTTTGAAGAACCGGAGCCAGCGGAGGGCGAAGCGCGTGGGGCGGTCCGGAGCCGGACCGAACATGATCTTGAAGCTCTCGACAACCTTGGATATGTGCCCTTCGAGCGTTTCTTCAAAGGCAGGCGACGCCGGGTCCCGGAGGCTTTTGGCGAGGAGGACTCGATCGTTCACGGCCTTACCCCTTCCACGCTTCGAAGAAACCGCACCCCATCTTGCGCCTGCCCCCGATGCCGCGCTCCTGGAGCGCGATGGATTCCCCGGCGTTCAGTCCGGACACCAGCATGGAATAGCCCACGACCTTCTTTCCATGGATTTCGAAGGTCCGTCGCTTTCCGACGCTGAAGCCGCCGTTGACGCCGCCTGCTTCCATCTGCTTCCGCGCCTCGGCTTCGAACCGTTCCTGATCGTGCCCGTTCTTTGTGGTCACGAGTTGCGCATACAGCGCGGCCGCGGGGACGAGCGGCATCACGGTCGGCACGCCCACGGCGAGGTCGTGGCCGAGCACGTGGAGCGTCTTTCCGGTCAGAGGCAGGTACCGGGCGATTTCTCCCGCCGGGACCCGCAGCACCAATTCGGAATGGGGTGAAACGTCAAGCACTCCCCCTCCGATGTAACGACCTCGAATGAGCCTGACGCCCAGTTCGCAGTCTTCATGTATGAACGGTAATACCCGGCCGACCCCGGCGTACAGAGCGAAGCCATGGTCCACGGGCAGGCTCTTGCCCACAATTTTAAAGGTCAAATCCACCTTGGGTTCGGATTTCACGATCGGTCTCCAGCGTTGTAGGGAGAAGTGGCTTGTGATTACATAAGTATTCGAGCGGTATCGTAATCTTATTAGAGCAATCGAAGGCCTATTGCAACAATTTTCGCACCTGAACGCCTATGAGATTGGGATATGCCTTCGAGCGTATAGGATATAGGACAGGGTATAGAACACAGGACAGGGTTCAGGACATAGGATACGGGGCACGGTCCATGGACGGTGTGTCTATTGGCCATAGACGGTGTGTTTGAGGTGACGCTCAAGGGGACTCATGGTCATTTCCGCGCAAGCGGGAACCCGGGCTTCCCAAGGTTTCATGGACCCCCGCCTACGCGGGGATGACGTTAATTCAGCAGTATTGCCGCTCCGCGCCTGCGCGAGGACAAGCTTCGCGGGGGCAGCTCTGAAACAAACGCCACCTTGTTTTGAACCATGCCGGATATGGGATACAGGATCAGCATACAGGCGGGGATCAGGCTTCCCCCTGCCGTATTGTGGATGGGACCTCGCGCCGGCCCGGAGTGGGCAAGAGCCAAGCGTTGTCCACCCTGCCGGACGGAAGTCGGTAATCGGAGGTCCGGCAGATCCTCGTTGGTGGGCAAGAGCGAAGCGTTGCCCACCAACGAGGACTGTTACCTGTTATTCGATGTGTTGTTTGAAAGGTCCAGGCTCGAGATGAGAAGAGATGGAGCGGAAAGCTCAGAAGGTCTTTTTCTTCTTCCGTTTATGCTCCGATTTTCGCCGTACGGACGTACGCTTCTCAGGACCGTATCGTTCTCTTTTCAGCCTTTCCATCGTCTGTTCGAACTGCATTGTCGCCGCCTTGAGCTTTCGCGTTTTTGCAGGTTCGCTCCATAACGAATAGAAGGCCGTCTTAAAGATATATCTCATGCTCGCCAACAGGTGGGGGGCCAGCTTGAACGGCAGCTTCACGATAACCGTGAAATACGCCAAATACAATTTCACTCGGGAAGGTTTTTCCAGGTTCTGCGCACTCACTTCCATTGCGTCTCAGAGATTCCTTTCCGCTACGTGGCTGTCCGGTTGTCACAATTTTGCGATTACGGGTTTTTGCCGCGGCTTGTCGTAGTGCGGCAACCCGGTCGCGGCCGGCGGCCGTAACCGCGCAAAACGCCGCCACTACCGGATTGGTTGCGCAATCCGACATTCCGGTCGCGGCAGGCC
>CAYOVG010000616.1:0-2343 GCA_964407285.1 uncultured Syntrophobacteraceae bacterium | reverse complement strand
ATCGGGTCGCCGCATATTCCGGCGACCCGGTTTGCCAAACACGGCCCTATCAGGGAACCTCAATGACCGCCGCGGAGCCTTGAGCCAGCCCGCCGCAGATGGCGCATACTCCCAGGCCTCCTCCGCGGCGCCTCAGCTCGTACGTCATGGTCATGAGAATCCGGGCTCCGCTGGCCCCCACGGGATGACCGCAGGCGATACATCCTCCGTTGACGTTGATCTTTTCCCGCAACGCCTCGAGCTTCTCCGGATCCCCCCCGTAACAGGACTGCGCCAGGATCTTGCTGGACACCAGCGGCATGGCGGCGAAGGCCTCGTTGATTTCCACCAGATCCATGTCCTCCAGGGTGAGGCCCGCCGCTTGAAGCGCTTTTTCGATGGAAGGGGCTGGGACCGCGGCGATCATGTTGGGCGCCATGGTCACGGCGGCGGTGGAAAGAACCGTGCACAGGGGGGTCACCCCGAGTTCCTCCGCCTTCTTGCGGGTCATAAGAAGGATGGCGGACGCCCCGGCATCCAGACCGGGGGCGTTGCCCGCCGTTACCGTGGGGCTGCCGTACACGGTCCGAAGCTTGCTCAACCCTTCGAGGGTGGTGTCCGGTCTGGGGCACTCATCCTTATCCAGTACCAAGGGCGGCCCTTTTCTCTGGGGAACCTCGATGGACATCAACTCCTCCCTAAATTTGCCGGCCGCTTCCGCTTCCGCATAGCGCATTTGGCTCCTCAAGGCCCATCGATCCTGTTCTTCCCGGGACACTCCGTATTGCAGCGCCACTTCCCCGGCGTCCACCGAGACGGGGTTGAAGTCCTTATATCCCAGCTCGAACAGGGTGTCCTGCGCCGTAATGTTTCCGATTCGGTTCCCCCAGCGTACGCCCGCCGAAACGATGAGAGGCGTGCGCGCCATGTTATCAGCCCCCGCGGCGATGACGACTTCCGCGTCCCCCACCCGGAGGGCTCGGGCCCCCATTTGCACGGCCACCAGCGATGAGCAGCAGGCCTTGTTGACGGCCATGGACAGCGTTTTCTCGGGAAGCCCGGCCCGAAGTACGGCTCTGCGATCCGGAACGTCGCCCTTGCCGTCCTGATACGGTTCCGAGAGGATGGACAAACCGTAGAACACCTCATCCACCGCCTCCCCCGGAACGTTCACCCTCCGGAGGACTTCCCGCATCGCCTGAGCGCCGAGTTCGACGCTTTCCACATCGCGCAGCACCCCTCCGAACCGGCTGTACGGGGTTCGAACGGCGCTTGCCACCACCACATCCTTGGCTGTCTTTCTGTGCTTTTTGCGTGCCATGATTACTCCTTGCATGAAGCGGATCGGATTACGTTTCAATATAAATAAAAAACACCGTATTCCCTGCGGGAACCTTTCGTCGCCGGTACCCATTCTTCAACGATTTCGGGAACCTCCTTCGGATGAAAGGCCGTCCAAACACGCGCATCGGGCCGTGGAAACAGGGCGCGCCCATTCCGGGAAGCGATACCAGAGCACACTGGGCCTCGGAGCACCGCAAACCGGGGCGCCGAAAAAAGAACGAACGTTCGTTGTTTATTTTGCACGCTCCGCATGGGGCCTGTCAATGAAAGAATGCCCCAAGCATACGCCGGCAAACGCGGGTACCCCGGTTGCGCGAACCACGAATACGAATAAAAACTATAAAACCAAGGATTGAAACCAGGCCCTGCGCCATTGGGCCGTGGCCTTTCACCCTCGATATCGAACCGGTGCTCCCTTGGAATTTCCGAAATCGGGAAAAGCCGAAAAGCCGAGCCTACCCGATCCTCCCCGCCCCCGGCCGCTCAGCGGAATCTGAGCCGTTCGCCCGAAAGGATCGACGCCTATCCACCCTGCGGCTGAAACCTCGCTTTCCCCGCCATGACCGCATGCGCCTCCAAAAAGGAACGCATGTTCCTGATTTTTAACATGGACGTTGCCGAATTGGAAAAAGTTTCGGGCAAAGTCACTCCAAGGTGATGCTCCGGCGCCTGCCGGCACACGAAAGCACCGTTCCTGTTATGTCCACCTTTTTTCAGGAGGCCCTTTATGAAGCGTCGAGAATTCCTTAAGCTCGTGTCCGCAAGCGCGGCCATCATGGCCGCGCCCGGTGTTGTCCACGCCGCCGCCCGACGACCCGTCATTCGTGTGGGACTCGGACCCCAGCAGCCGACACAGGCCGACACAAAGCGGGTTTGGGAACCGATCTACAAGTCTGTTGTCGATAATGTGGGGGCGACCCTCGATCTGCAGGTAGCCAATGACTGGGCAGGAATCGCTACAGCCCTGGCTAATGAGCAGATCGATGTAGCCCAGATGGGACCTTGGGGCTACGTACTGGC
>CAYOVG010000615.1:0-2364 GCA_964407285.1 uncultured Syntrophobacteraceae bacterium | reverse complement strand
ACCACGAACAACTGGCCGACATGGCTGTTCTCGACGAAGTATGCTTGCGTGGCGGTGGATATGGTCACCGCGGACGGGTCTTCTTCCTTAACGGCGGCGGTTTTCTCCGGGGGCGGGTTGCCGGACGAGGGAAAAACGAAATAGTAGATTCCCACCAGGACAGCCAGGACAACCACGCCAAGAGGGACCGCCCAAAAATAGGTGCGGCCTGCCCTCGACCGGGTCTTCGTCCTTGGCGGCAAAAGGGTTTCCCGCTCGGGGGGAGATGCCGGCGGAGGAACCGGGTCTTCCCGCATTCCAGCGTCTCCGGGCTCATCGAGGTTGATGAAAACCTTGTCCGCTCCCTCCTCCTGCTTAGCGACAAAGAAAACGTGTTTGCACCTGGAGCAACGCACTTTGTTCTTGGGCCCTTTGAGGCGACTGGGATCAAGTCGAAATTTGGTTCTGCACGATTCACAAGTGACAATCATCGGATTTTCCTCTACACCCCTCGGCTGCAGCCATCGTCACCGCTCATTCTCCCTCCGGTCCGAGCATTGAATCCCATTTCCCGCTCGAGCCGCTACAATCGTCATTCCAGGAAACGGACTTCATAAATGCCGGACAGATTTCTATGCTTCTCGGAGAAATCCAGGCCATACCCCACTATGAAGCCTTTATCCATACTGATCCCTACATAGTCCGGTTTGATGTCCACCACGCGGCGTTCAAACTTGTCCACGAGGGTACAGATGCGAACCGAAGCCGGTTCATGCTTGTTTTGCAGATGCTCCAGAAACCATGAAAGAGTGGTCCCCGTGTCCACGATGTCCTCCACGACGAGGACATTGCATCCCTGCAGGGACAATTCGACGTCCTTGGTGATCTGAATCGCGCCGCTGGAATCGGCCCTCGTCCCGTAGCTCGCAAGACGAACGAATTCTACCTGCACCGGCATGCAAAGCCGCCGGACCAGGTCGGCGACAAAAACGAAAGCCCCCTTCAGGATACCGACAACAACCAGTTCCCCACCCTCATAATCTTTATTGATCTGTATTGCAAGTTCATCGAGGCGACGCTGAATCTCTTCCGGGGAAATCAAAGGCACAAGCTGATAGTCATTCATCGCTCATTTCACTCCCTAATGAAAGTGGGCCCACTTGGCGGTTGATCCATGGAATACCCCGCCACCTTAGCGAAAAACGTGTCAAAGGTCAATCGAGAGTTCGATGCCGCTCTCATTAACCCTTTGAAAACATGAAACATGATTCCCGGACGAAGAATTCGACTGTTCTGCCTGGAATCCCGATGCATGTTTCCACAATATTAACCTCGCACAGTACGAAAGAGAATGATAGAATAGAGTTGACCGGAAGGTGAGATTTTAATACGGTGAGCGGGAATGGGGGTTTGGGAAGGATTCGGATCTCGGGTTGAATGCAATAGACCGGACAAAGAGGTGACATGAAACGCATTCTTGTCATAGATGATGACGAGCAGGTGCGGGTTCTGATTCGGCTGGCATTGGAGCGAGCCGGTTACGAAGCTCGGGACGCATCCAATGGCGAGGATGGCCTGGCGCTCCACCGTAAAGAACCTTTCGACCTGATCATCACGGACATTTTCATGCCCGAAAAGGAGGGTCTCGAGACTATAAGGGAATTGCGGCAAGACTTTCCCGATCTGAAGATCATCGCCATTTCCGGCGGAGGCAACATCGGCGAACTGGCGTACCTCGGACTTGCGAAGAGCCTGGGAGCCATGAGGACCATCGCCAAGCCCTTCAACATCAAGGAACTGGTGCATGTGGTGAAGGAGCTGCTGAGAGACTGACTCCGGAAAGAGCGGAGGAGTGGAAGAGTGGAGGATGGAAGAATAGCTGAAGCCGGGTACCGGATGCCGATGCATGTTCGCTATATCACATACACCGGCATCGGATCGCCGACCTCCCTTCATTACGGTTCCAGGTGGATCAACCCGTAGCCGCGCTCACCATGCAGTGATCGATCGAGGCCTTCCAGTTCCTGCTGTTCATCGAGTCTGAATCCGACGGTTTTGGCGACAACGAAACAGATGACCGTCGTGCCCACCACCGCCAGCGCCACGGTGGCTCCAAACCCGGTCAATTGGACCAGCAGTTGGTCCCACGCGGACCACGGACCTTTTGCCGCTTCCGCGGCGCTCGCCATCCAACTGTCCCGAATGAAGAAGGAAAGCAGTAAGACCCCCGCTCCGCTGCCCACTCCATGGATGCCGAAGCAATCGAGGGTGTCGTCGTAGCCGAAGCGGCTCTTGGCCTGGAGAGCCAGGTAGCAGATGATCGACGAGATGGAGCCGAGCACGATGGCCCCGAACGGCTTCACCACACCGGCGGCGGGCGTGATG
>CAYOVG010000614.1:0-2369 GCA_964407285.1 uncultured Syntrophobacteraceae bacterium | reverse complement strand
CATGGATGCCGCCTTCAAGGGGCTGCCCCGTCCCTCACTCGTCCGCTAATTCTCCTCCCCCCCGCTGAACGGTTACGCGGTATCGATCTTGCGCACGCGCCGGCCGTCGGTATTGGCAATGTAGATGCTGCCCGGACCCGTTGCAGTGTCGTTGATCCAGCCGACGGACGCCTCGACGGCGCTGCCCCCGTCACCCTCGCTTCCCCAACTCCCGTTGCCCGCGATGGTGGTGATGGCGCCGTCAGGGCCGATCTTTCGGATGCGGGTGTTGCCGCTGTCGGCGATGAGCACATTTCCGAACTCGTCGGCCGCCACGGCAGAGGGTTTGTTGAGTTTGGCCTCGGTTGCCGGGCCGTTGTCTCCGGCGTAGCACGCGTAGCTGTAGGAGTAGTCCCCATAGCCGCCGCTGCACACGTGTTCGCAAAGACCCCCTCCCTCGTGTTGCCCGCTCCGCCCTCCGTGATCGAGAGGGACGTAGCAATCAACCGGCTGTGCCGCAATGGACAACGAGAAGCTCTCGTCTGAGGTACTCATCGCGGTTGTCGTAAACTTGGAGATACTATTTTGTGGTCAAAAATGCTCCGCTAAGACCGAAAACACCCCCTCCTTCTTGATTACTCCACATCATTTTAAGACGTTAGTTCATCGCGGTAGGGATGCCGGTCGCCCGGCGCCCCCCGCACAGATCCGTACGTGAGGAACTACCTCATACGGCTCCTACCTTGGGTTACTAACGCAAAGTCGCTGATAGGGATAAGGATGCCTGGTCTTGGCCGTGGGTAACCAGGTTACCACAAGACGTTTAAACCGATCCCATGTAAGCTGACGAACGCTCCGGCTCCGGCGCCTCAGCGTCCGGAACCAGGCGCGCATCACTTCCGTTCGGAAAGCGTCGATGGATTTTCTGTTGCCGGGGACAGCGTAGTAGTTGAAGTGGCCGGTGAGAACAGAGCGCAGCCATTGGCCCTGTTCCGGGACAGGGCTGTGCATCCGTCTAACGAGCTCTTCCTTGACTGCCGTTAGCTTGGCCCGCATGCGTTTGGCGATCGTTTTGCGCAGGATCGTGAATCGCTTTGTCTTCCTGGTGGTCGCGCATATGTGCGTGAAGCCCGGGAAGTCAAAACTCTCCGGCTTGCCTTCGCCTCTCTTAGCCCGATTCTCGGCTGCAAATCTGCCGAACTCGATCAGGCGTGTCTTCTCGGCGTGGAGTTCCAGTCCGAACTTGGCCGGTCGTTCCTTTATTTGTTCCAGGAATAGCTGTGCTTCATTGGGGTACTGGAAACCGGCTATCCAATCGTCTGCATAGCGGACGATGATCATGTCCCCACGGGCACTTTCTCGCCATTTGTTAACCCACAGGTCCAGGGCATGGTGCAGGTATACATTTGCCGACAACGGGCTAATCACCGCCCCTTGAGGTGTACCTATTCTTGTCATGGACCATTGCCCTTCCTCGGATACTCCTGCCCTGAGCCACTTACGGATCAGATTCAGGATACCAGGATCAGCCATGCGGTGCTCCAGGAGCTTCATGAGCCATTCATGATCCATGGCGTCGAAAAAGCCTCGGATATCCGCATCGAGCACCCAATTTACCTTCCGCTTCGTTATCCCGACCCATACCGCATCCAGCGCATTATGCGGGTTGCGCTCCGGGCGAAATCCGTAGCTGAAACCGAGAAAGGCCTCTTCGTAGATCTGGTTCAGTATCGTCACTACTGCTTGCTGGACGATCTTGTCCTCTACTACCGCTATCCCGATGGGTCGTTTCCGACCATCGGGCTTTGGCAGCCAGATCCTTTTAGACGGCTTGGCCCGGTATCGACCACTTTGAACGAGCTCGTGTAAGATGGGTAGCCGTTCCTCCAGTTGCTCGCCATATTCGCGCCAGGTAACATCGTCCACGCCTGGTGCGGCATACCGCTTTAGCGTATGGTAGCTGTCCCTGAGCAGCTCTATCGTAATATGGTGCATCAGGCTGGTGAAACGCAGGCTCTTATCCTTCCTTGCTGCTTCTCGTATTCCGTCAAGTCCGATCAATGCTTACTCCTGCCTCTGCGTGCAAGTCGCAGCCGGTCTTTACAGAAATTCCCCTCGGTCACCGGCCTTTCCTCCAGAGCCTCCGCCGTCCACGAGGACTTTGTTCGGCTCCTTCTTCGGTACTACGCCGATGTCTGACTTCTCCACGGCGTGCATGTCGGACTTATGGCCACAGGCCTTCTCCGACCGCTCTGGGAGGCGCAATATACTGCCTCCCAGAGACTATGGAGATCTCCCGGTTCTCGAGCATAGAGTGTCCACGCATGCACATGTTCTAAGACTCCGCGGACCTGCGGGCGACTCGCTGTTCGAGAGGGTTGTGGCGCGCG
>CAYOVG010000613.1:0-2380 GCA_964407285.1 uncultured Syntrophobacteraceae bacterium | reverse complement strand
CAAAGACAATCATCTGGACAATTTCAAGAAGGCTACAGTAACATAGCGGGTAGAAGTGGATTTCCGGAGAGGCCTCGGCGTGAGTACGGCAGGAGCGAGGGTAATGTCTGGGTTTGGATTTCGTTGGATCGTCCTGGTGTTTGCCGCTTGTATCATCCTGAACGGAATGGACCCGGCTTGTGAAGCAACCGGGGAGCCCGCTTCAGGAAGCCCAACGGCCTCGGGTTATATTGCGCCGGAAGTCCCTCCCGGGGATCTAACGGACCCGGCGGCCGAAGCGGGTGCTCCGGGTATGCGCGGGACGCCCCTGGGCGGTTCCGGTGGAGATGGGATCGCCGCGGCCGGGATATCCGAAAGCGTGGAAACCGCGGGGGCCGAGCCACCGGAGCCGGCGGAGATGAAACAGCGGCACGCCGCGCACGGCGTCGCCTGTGCGGATTGTCATGCCGACGATATGCCCCGGCGACGCGTTCCCACGAGGCGGTGCTTCGAATGCCACGGCGGCTACCACGACATGGCCGTGCGGACGGCGGAGGCGTTTCCCAACCCCCATGAGTCCCACGCGGGCCAAGTCCGGTGCGGTCGCTGCCACAGGGAGCATTCCCCTTCCGAACTCTACTGCAACCGGTGCCACGTATTCGAGATGGTCGTTCCATAACGGGCCGGCCGAAAAGGCCGCCCGCGCATCTCATCGTTTTGTACCAGCCTTACCGAAATGGTGTTTATCGACGGGCTGGGAGAGCGTCTCATTGGCATATCCAGTTCATGCAACTCGACGGCCTCGACAAGGGGCGCAACTAGGAAAGGAGGAGGTCGCCATGGCCGACCACGAGGAAACGAAAAAGGGCCTTACCAGGCGAGGATTCATCAAGACCGCGGCCATTGGAGCCGGGGCCTCGGCGGTGGGTGGTGTCGGTATCCTGAGGGATGCCGAAGCCGCCGTGAAAGAGCCGAAGTGGGACAAGGAAGCGGATATCGTAGTGGTGGGGTATGGGGGTGCGGGGGCCGCGGCGGCCATTACCGCGCACGATGCCGGAGCGAAGGTGTTGATTCTGGAGAAAGCGGCCACGGGAGGAGGTTCCACCTATTTCTCGGGCGGGTTCTTCGCGAGTCCGCGCGACGTTGAGGGGACCGTGGACTATCTGATGGAATGCGCCAGGGCCGGCAACGGGACCCATTTCGACATCGACAGGGACACCCTTACCGCCTGGGCCGAGGAGGCCGTCCAGAACGAACCGTGGCTTCGCAGTCTGGGCGCGGAAGTATTCATCAGCCTGAAGGGCTGGTTCCCCTTCAAGGGAGCGGATTCCTACACCACCTGCCAGCTCAAGCCGGATCCCACGGGAGTCGGGCTTTGGAAGGCGCTTTCCGACGCCGTCGAGGCGAGGAAGATTCCGGTCCTGTATAACATGAGCGGAACGGAACTGGTGACCCGGGAAGCCGCGGGCGCATCCCAATGTGTGGAGGTTTTAGGTGTCGTTTCCAAAGGCCCCGACGGACAGACGGCCGTCAAGGCGGCCAAAGGCGTTGTATTGACCTGCGGCGGTTTCGATTACGATGAAACCATGATGAAAAACTTCCTGATGCCCTATCCCAAATACTCGGTGGGCCATCTGGGCAATACGGGAGACGCCGTCAAGCTCGCCGCCAAAACGGGAGCGGCTTTGTGGCATATGAACGTGGCGCCCGGGGTCCTCTGCTACAAGTTCCCGGAGGTCCCGGTGGCCTATCCTTCCTGGCTCCAGTTCCGAGCCATGAACCTGTCCCTGATTTTCGTGAACAAGCTCGGGAAGCGCTTCACCAACGAGGAAGGCACGTACGACGTAGTAGCGAAGGCCTTGGACAATTACGACACCGTGGCCATGGATTTCGTGAACATCCCGTGCTGGTCGATCTTCGACGAAAAGGCGCGGGTGCAAGGGCCCGCGGGACTGCCCATTCCCATGGGCAAGCCCGTCTATATGTGGAGCGACGATAACAGCGAGGAGATCAAGAAGGGCTGGGTCCAAAAAGGGGAAACCATCGAAGAACTGGCCGGCAAAATCGGTGTGGACCCGGCGACGCTGAGCAAGACCGTGGTCGCCTACAACAAGTATTGCGAGGAGGAAAACGATCCTGATTTCGGCCGCACGGACGGGTTGATTCCTCTCGAAGCACCCTTCTATGCCGTCAAGGGATATCCGGGTACGTGGGGGACCGGCGGCGGGCCCAGGATCAACACGAAAGCCCAGGTCCTGGACGTCCAAGGCAATCGCGTCGCCAGGCTGTATGCCGCCGGAAACGCTTCCGCCGTTCCGGTGGGGTACCTGTATCCGCTTAGCGGGACCTTCATCGCCGATGCCTTTGCCATGGGTCGCATCGCAGGCAGAACCGCCAGTGC
>CAYOVG010000612.1:0-2395 GCA_964407285.1 uncultured Syntrophobacteraceae bacterium | reverse complement strand
GATCACTACGGAGGGAGAATATCATTTCACCGCAGAAGCCCCGGATGCTCAGGGTGAGACGTGTTCGAATACCCTCGCAATCGTTGTGCTCAACAAGGCTGATCTGGACGAGCTGCTTCGGGCGAAGTGGAGCGGCATGAAGTCCAAGCTGGCCCTCGGGGAAATCGAACAGGCCCTGAGCTATTTTCGGGAGGGGTCGAAAGAGGATTATCGGCAGATCTTCACCGCTCTTGCTGCCAATCTTCCCAGGCTCGTCTCTGGCATGCAGGATATCGAGATGATCGGTGCCGAAGACGGTAGAGCCAAATATCGGATCAGACGGGTTCATGCCGTCGATGGTAAGCCGGTGACCATCACGTACAATATCTACTTCATATTGGATGAAGACGGACTGTGGAAACTGGATCGGTTCTAGCGGAATGGAGCAGGTCTCCCTTGAGCGGCAGGGGGGAGGAGATCGTGCGATGCGTCATAAAACGAAGATGAGGCTTGTCTGGATCATTCTGGCAGGGTTAGTGCTGACGGCGGTCGGTCCCTGTACCATAACCCACAAGTATGGCCCCTACTCCGGAAAAGTGATCGAGAAAGAGACGGGGGAACCCATTGAGGGGGCGTATGTATTAATAATCTTTAAAACGGAAATGTACACTCTTGGAGGGTTCGTAAGCAAATTCGTCGAGACCAGGGATGCCACGACGGACAAAAACGGCGAATTTAAAATAGGAGCTTACAGGGCATGGGCTTTCAGGTTCCCGCAAAGATGGAAGAAGGATTGCTTCGTTACGATCTTCAAGCCGGGTTATGGAGCCTTCCCTAACAATGCTAGTCTCATACCGGAGTATATTCCATTCTATTCAATTCCAGCAAAGGACCATGTAAAAGTCTCATTGCCAAGATTAAGAACATACGAGGATCGGTTGAATAATCTGCATTCCATCCCACCTGTTGGTATACCTGATGAGAAACTAAATAGTCTAATGAAGTTGATAGATAAAGAATACAACAACTTAGGATTTGGAAACAGGGATCGAAAGGGGATGAAGAGATGAAGAGCCGTTTTAGGATGCTTTTGCTGGTCAGCCTTTTGTTTCTTGTTCAGAGACAACCATTTTCCTTTGCCTATGATGTGGATGTAGTGCATCCCAACATAAATCAGGTTGCTGCCTCCAAATCTAATTTGGATACGTTTATGAAACGTCAGCTTGGCTTTGGGGCTGGCATAGAAACCGAGTTCCAAGGTAAGAAAGTCTGGATATGGTTCAGAGAAGGAGGCAGTCTTGAGGATGACGATGCCCGCTGGTTGAACCATTTCCACGACCCGCTGAAGTCATGGGATAGCTCGGGGCTGGATATGCCTTTATTTCCCACGGGTATATCATCACTGGTCTGGGCGCAGAGCTCGGATGATCCGGAAGGTTACACCTACAACGGATTTTCCTGGATTGCGGCAAGGAAGTCTCATACTACAGGGCTCTTATCACTGGTTCCGAAACTGATTGGGCGCTCACTTTTCAGGCAGTCGGGCGGTTGATGCATTTGGTTTCCGATGCTGCCGTTCCCGCACATGTGAGGAATGACCCGCATCCCTCTGGCGATCCTTACGAGGCATGGACAGCGGCCAATGGTAAGATGGATGACGATCTTAACTCTAAGCTTAACTACAAGAGTCCCTATCCCGTCGATACCGGCATATTCAACAGAGCGGTCCACGATTCCACATCCGATTCCCTGGCGCCGGTATCCATCTCCGCTTTATGGGACCAGGATGTCTATGTTCCGGGAGGGAGCCCTTCAGACGGTCTTGTGGGCCTTGCCGAGTACACGAACGCGTATTTCTTCAGCAAGGACACTAGAACCCATGAGTATCCACATCCCAACTTAACGGATACCGATTTTTCTTCTATTGATTGGAGAAATCCGGAACAGGTCGATGAGAAGGATGGCGTCATCGAGAATAAAATCTATCTGCATCACTTAACGACAGATAGACCGTATCGTGTTGCCGCAGCAAGCTATTGGTTGTGGGATTGTCTTCCGCCTCAAACTTGTTGGGGCTATAGTTGGCTCCTCGGTGACAAGGTGTATGAAGACTATGCGGGGAGGCTTATCCCCCGTGCGGTAGGCTATTCGGCGGCGCTCCTCGATTATTTTTTCCGCGAGACGATAGAAATCACCGCCGGCTCGGACGGAATCTATGCGCTCTACAACCCCAATGACCCCGCAGGAGACTTCGGGGGATTCGGAACGATTACCCTCAAGGCACGCAACAGCAGTGCGTATGCTGGCGAGGTCATGAGTGACGGGACAATTGAGCTCATTGTCAAATACAGGGTTGCCACAAGCGATCCCTTTGTTTCGGCCTGGGTTCCTGTGAGCGAACCGCTCCCGAACATTG
>CAYOVG010000611.1:0-2422 GCA_964407285.1 uncultured Syntrophobacteraceae bacterium | reverse complement strand
CTTCCACTGATTGCGGCTTTCCTCAAAAAACCGGATAAGCTTGTGGGCAGGGCTTCTGTACGACCTATCTCTCGATTAGACACCGTTATCAAGCATGGGCTCAGCTCCTTCTGAAAAATTGGCAGCCTAAAATTTTACCCTTACTTGATTTTGTTCAAAAAGTCCCACTAAAAGTAGCCCACGGTGAAGTTATTCTGAGATAGTTCCAAAAATAAATCAAAACCTTGCATCCAGGTCTGGTCGAATTCCCTCCAGCCGTGTATAAATACGCTGTACTCGAACTGGAGGTGATCAACCTTGAATTTGCGCGAAGTGCTCATTCAGCCCGTTGGGCGGTCAGAAGAACCACGCTACCAGCAGCTGATGCAGGAGCACCACTACTTAGGACGCTTGCCGAAGATCAGCGAAACCTTATGGTATTTCGCATGCTGGCAAGACCAATGGGTGGCCCTGGTGAGCTTTTCCGCCGCAGCGTGGAAGTGCAGCGCAAGGGACCAATGGATCGGTTGGAGCCCCCGCCACCAGTATGATCGTCTGAAACTGGTGGTCAACAACAGTCGTTTTCTCATCCTTCCCGATTGGCACGTTCCAAACCTTGGCTCCCGGGTTTTGTCCCTGTGCCAAAAGAGACTCTCCAGCGATTGGCAACACGCCTTCGGCCATCCCGTGCTGTTGCTGGAGACTTTTGTCGACCCTCGACGCTTCCGGGGCACCGTCTACAGGGCTGCAAACTGGCTCCATGTGGGTGAAACCCGAGGTTTTCGCCGCACCGGCAAAGGCTACAGCGAAAAGACTCAACATCCCAAAATGGTCTTTGTAAAACCCTTATTACCAGAGGCTCGAGAGCTGCTCTCTCGACCCATTCTCGAACCACCTTATTGCACAGGAGAAACAAAAATCATGTTACAGGCTGAGCAGATGCGATCCTTACCCGAATTCTTCGCCGATATCCCCGATCCCCGCCGTACCCACGGACGACGCCATAGACTCCCCACTGTACTCGCCATCGCCGCAGCGGCTGTTCTGTGTGGAATGCGCGGCTATAAGGCCATCTCTGACTGGGCCAATAGTCTTGGCCAAAAGGCGCGTGAGCGTTTCCGCTGCCGTCGCGAACAGGGTCGCTATGTCGTTCCAAGCGAGTCCGTCATTCGCAATCTGCTCATCCGGGTCGATCCCTTACACCTCGACCGTGCTCTGCAACGTTGGAACGAAGCCTACGGCAAACAAGACCAGAGTCTTGCAATCGACGGCAAGACAATGTGCAATGCCATTGATGAGCAAGGTTATCAAACTCACATCATGAGCGCCGTCGGTCATCAGACCAAGAATTGCTACACCCAAAAAAAGTAGGGGTCCTCCCAAAACAAGGCGACGAGGAGGCCAAACGCACCAATGAGATCAAGACGGCCATCCCGCTCCTCGATGCCATCGACATCGAAGGCAAAGTCATCACGGCTGATGCCCTTCTAACCCAGCGGGACCTTGCCAACTACCTGGTCCTAACACGTAAGGCCCACTACCATTTCACGGTTAAGGGAAACCAACCGACACTCCTTGCCGATATCGAGCTCTACTTCCGAGACCGCGGGGAGCCGGATTTCATCCTCAATGACCCTGCAGATCACGGCCGCATTGAAACCCGTAAAATCTGGGTCACCACTGAGCTCAATGACTATCTCCATTTCCCCCATGTTCAGCAGGCATTCGTCATCGAACGTCAGACGATGGACAAAAAGACCGGCCGACTCTCCTTTGAGACCGCCTATGGCATCACCAGCCAACCAGCCGAGCAAGCGGGGGCACAAAGCGTTCTTGCCACCAATCGGGGCCATTGGAGCATTGAGAATAGCTGCCATTACATCATCGACTGGAACTACGATGAAGATCGCAGCAGAATTCGCACCGGCCACGGTCCGGAGAACATGACTCGGCTCAGGAGATTCGCCATCGGACTCATCAAATCCAAAGGCGTATACAGCGTTGCACAGAAAATGCGTCAACTTGCACTCAACATCCGCTCGGTCTTCGATTATCTGAAAATGACGGAGAATTCCTGCGCTGCTGCTACTCCTTAAATGAGAACAAATTTACCGTGCTGCGGCTTTTTTCCAACGTTGTGTTACCTGGGTTTGGGACGGCACCAGAGGGAAGTTCACAAACACGAAAGGAGAGGTCTATGTCACTGGCAAAGCGGAGTGTTGCTGAGTTCATCGGTACCTTTTGGCTTGTTTTGGGTGGCTGCGGCAGCGCGGTCCTGTCCGCGGCTTTCCCCAATGTTGGCATCGGGCTGCTGGGAGTCGCTTTCGCATTCGGTCTCACTGTTTTGACCATGGCGTTTGCCATCGGACATATTTCCGGTTGCCACCTGAATCCCGCTGTTTCCGTCGGGCTGGCGGTCGGTGGGCGCTTCAAGGCCTCGGAG
>CAYOVG010000610.1:0-2436 GCA_964407285.1 uncultured Syntrophobacteraceae bacterium | reverse complement strand
AGGTCGAGCACCACGGGGGAGATCGTCTGCTTGCGGGCAAAGGCCAGTAATTGCCGTGTTATGTCCGTGGAGCGCTTCGCCGCCTCGAGGATTGCCTCGAGGTCGGCATGCAGCGGGTCGGCCGGGTCCACCTCGCTCAAGGCTATTTCGGCATATCCAACGATCACGGCGAGCATGTTGTTGAAGTCGTGGGCCACACCGCCCGCCAGCCTCCCGACCGACTCCATCTTCTGGGCCTGTTGGAGCTGAGCCGCCAGTCGGATCTCCTCCGTGACGTCCCGTTTGACCGCGACATAGTTGACTATGCCGCCCGAAGAGTCTCGAACCGGGGAAATGGTCGCATCCTCCGTGTAGAGGGTCCCGTCCTTGCGCCTGTTGACCATGCGCCCTTCCCATATTCGGCCGCTCGATATCGTCTCCCAGAGGTCTTTATAAAGCGCATCGTCCTGTTCGCCGCCTTTCAGGAAGCGCGGGTTCCGCCCCAGCGCCTCTTCCCGGCTGTAGCCCGTCGTTCGCTCGAAGGCCGGGTTTACGTACTCGATGGCGCCTTCGGCGTCGGTGATGACGATCGCATCGGCCGCCTGCTCGATGGCCGCCATCAACCGTTGACGCTCGGCCTCGGCGCGCTTGCGTTCGGTGATGTCTTCTATCGCGCTCATGATGCCGATGACATCGCCTCCGGAGGCGTGAATCGTGGCGGCCGAGAGGCATGCATCGAAGCGCGCGCCGTCCTTCCTCATCCTGACGACTTCCACCCGTTCGACGCAACGGCCCTCCATGAGGGACTTGCGCAGCTCTTCAAATTCCTCTTGCCGGTCTTCCGGCACGGTCGGAAGCGGCCTGCCGACGACTTCGTCGGCTCTCCATCCGAGGACCCGTTCCGCCGAGGCATTCCAGATCAAAACATTGCCGTCACGATCGAAACCGTAAAGAGCGACTGGCGAGCAGGCGATCATGGCTCTCTGGTACTCCTCGCTCCATCGCAGTTCTTCGGTGCGCCGGGCTACCTGTTTGCGCAAAGACCACGACCATATGAAAAACACGGATAGGAGCAAGAGCAATGGAGCGCCGATCATCACGGCGTAGCGGACAACGAGAGAACTCAAATCGGGATCTTCATAGACGCCGAGCCATTTTCCGTGGATATGGCGGTATTCTCCGGTCTCTTCGAGCACTTTCAGGCCCTCGCCGAACTTGGCCAGGAGGGCTTCCTGCTTGTGAGGCACGGCATAACAGTAGCCGGGGGAAAGAAGCGGCCGGCTCCCGATCTCCAGGTTGTCCCACCCGTGCTTCCTGACCCAGTACACGGCAGGCAACCGGGCCACAAGCGCGCAATCGCTCCTGCCGGCCGCCACTTCTCGCAGCGCGTCTTCCTGGGTGGGGACGGCCGTCACATGGTTTTCGAGTCCGTTTTCCACGGCGAAGTCGTGCATGATGTCGCCCTGCATCACCGTAATGCGCATCCCCGCCAGGCCGTCGATCGTGGCCGGCGGAAGCCCGTTCCCCTTTCGAGTGACGGCCACGTGGTGAATCACCATGTGCTGAGGGCTGAAATCAAACTCCAGGCCGCGTTTGGGAGAGTAGAACATACCCTGAACGGCGTCGATCTCACCGTCTTTCAGACCCCGCCGTATGTCCGCCCAGGGCCCGAGACGAATCTCGATGTCGAGATCCGCCTCCTGCGCGATAGCGCGCGTGAGTTCCACGTTGTAGCCGGCGGGGCGTCCGTGCTCGTCCAGGTATTCGTAGGGGGGATAGTTGTGGTCGCCGCCGACCACCAAACGGCGATTGGACGGAAGTTCGAGCGCCGCAAACCACTTGGCGTGGAGATGGCGATAGGTCCCATCGGCTATGACCAGGGCGAGCCCTTCATTGAGGAGCGCCAGTGTGTCCTTGTCCCCTTCATGAACGGCGAAACAGAAGTCCTGGCGGAACCCGTCGATGGGCGCGCCGAGGACCCGCAGGTTGGTCAGGCCGCTCTCCTTGATGAGCCGTAGCGCCACAAGCCGCTGGATGACCACGGCGTCGGCGCGCCCTTCGGAAAGATCGCGCAGGGCATCCCCGAAGGTAGCCGTTGTGAGGATTTCGATCCCGCGGTCTTCCCGGCGCAGGAACTCCTCCGCATTGTCGCCTTTCATGACCGCGACCTTGCGCCCCTTCAGACCGTTGAGGTCGGTGACGTCCCCGGTGTCCGTCCGAACCACGACGGCGCCGTGCATCGAAAGGTAGGGGAAGGTGAAGTCAAAGACGCTTTCCCGTTCCGGGGTGCGCCCCACAAGGGGCAGGGCTTCTATTTCGCCCCGTTCCAGCAGGCCCTTGACATCCGCCCAGTATCCCATGCGGAAGGTGACCTCTCGCCCCACGGCCCGAACCGCCGCACGCATAAGCTCGACCGAGAAGCCGCTTGCGCGGCCCTCCCCATCCGCGATGCTGAAC
>CAYOVG010000609.1:0-2450 GCA_964407285.1 uncultured Syntrophobacteraceae bacterium | reverse complement strand
TACTTGCCTGCCAGTTAATGCCCGATTCCTCTGCTAAGTTGCGTTGTAGGGTTAATATGGTTCGTCCAGGTAAGAGATTTGGATACCAGGAGGTGATTAATAGATTCTATAGTGACACAGGTCCGGCTCATGAAGAATCCTTCGATGGAGCCCCGCCC
Source organism: uncultured Syntrophobacteraceae bacterium (assembly GCA_964407285.1). GTDB lineage: Bacteria > Desulfobacterota > Syntrophobacteria > Syntrophobacterales > Syntrophobacteraceae > CAYOVG01. Next base: position 2,292 of record CAYOVG010000609.1, on the reverse strand, counting down.
GATAAAGGGGCTTTCTGTCGAGCACGGCAGAAGCTTCCACTGGATGTTTTCAGTGATCTGTTCGACAAGACCGTCTCCAAGGCCCGGGAATTGGCGATGAAAATCGAGGGGACGACCTGGAAAGGGTTCAGAGTGTTCGCTATTGACGGTACGAAGAAGATCATGCCCTACTCCGAGCAACTCGAAGCTTTCTTCGGCATCCCCTCGTGTAGCTCCTTTCCCCAGATGCTGGTGTGCGTGCTCTACGACGTATTGGCCAAAATACCCGTCAACTGCGTCTATGGGCCGTTTGATTCCAGTGAACGCGACATGGCCAGGCTCCTCTACGAGGGTCTGGACAAAGACGATCTTTTGTTGTTGGACAGAGGCTATCCGAGCTTCGAACTGCTCTCCGGGATGCTTTCCTCGGGACCGCACTTCATGGTTCGCCTGCCGATTACCGGAATGTTCCGGGAAGTGCGCACATTCCTGGACAAGGGGCATCGTGACGGCATCCTCACCATCTCCCCTCCATCGTCCCTGAGAAAACAACTCAAAAAGCAGGGCAAGCCCATTCCCGATCCGATCACCTTGCGTGTGATCAAAGTCAGGTTGGCCAACGGAAAGAAAGCCGTCTTCATCACCAGCCTGCTCGACAAAGCCAAATACTCCCGGGCTGAACTCAAAAATCTCTACCACCTCAGATGGGAGGAAGAGGAGTTTTTCAAGCTTACGAAGGGGCTGCTGGAGGCGGAGAACTTTCGCGGCAAATGCCGTCTTCTGATCGCACAGGAACTGATGGCCATCCATCTGTACTGCCTTCTCACCAGAATTTGCATCATGGAAACCGCCCTGTCAAAACAGATCCCGGTTGCTCGCATCGCTCAGCAGCCCGCATTCCTGGCCGTCTCACGCTATCTCGATAAGATCTGGACCAGTTCGAGCATCGAGCAGTGCCGACTGAACCTGGAGATGTGCCTCAAGGAGATCGCTTGGGAGAGCAACTATCAACCCAGGCCCGACCGTTCGTTCCCCAGAAAGTCAAAGAGCAGCTACGGCAAGTGGGGCCGAAAATGACCTTGACCTTAAGTCAACGCCATTGAGGGGCGCACGTCGCATTGTTGTCGATCAGAATACTGGGAATACATACTATACGGATGATCATTATGGGACATTCATACAGATAGATTCGAGTAGGAGGCCTTAATGGAGTCGGAGAGTGATTTCACAAAGTCATCGTGGCAGTGCATCCACTTTATTGATACTACTCAGCTATCGATATTTATTGAGAGACTAAGAGCATCCGATATTCTAATCATGGAAGCCGAAGTTGGAGATGTTAGGACCGAAAGTCAGCTCTTCTCGGCTATTTCACAGGCGATGAGGTTCCCTTCTTACTTCGGTGGCAACTGGGATGCACTTGAAGAATGTCTTCGTGATATGGATTGGCTGCATGGAAAAGGTTATGTGCTTGTATTGCATGGCGGCAAAGAACTCTGGAGGAATGCAACCCAACTTGCTGGTTCACTGGTTGGATCGTGGCTCTTTTGTGCAGAAGAGTGGGGTAGAAATGATGTCCCATTCCATCTTATCTTTTTACCATAGATAATTCAATCTTTCGGCGGCGAGTGACGGGTGGCCTGTCTGAGAGGCCTATCCTGTAGATCCATCAAGGGCGGTTGGAGGTTTCCTCTTCAACCGCCCTTTTGCTATTTTTGCAGGAGGCATGAGAGAGGAAATGTGGGCTCCACCGTCATTGATGACCGGCATGTCCCTTATCGGAATTCTTCGGCCTTGAGCTGCGGTTTTTCAAACGGATGGACGGCCCTTTCCACCTTGCTCTTGATGATCATGGCGTCTATGAGCTTTATCACCGTCTCCTGGTCTTCTGCCTGAAAGTCCTCCAGGGCGCGAAAGCGCTCCAGCAACCGGATATTGTGCAACGGCCGCTCCTGGGAGCGGTTACCCGTCAGAAGACAATCAGTGGTGGTATCCAGGACTTCCGCCGGCCGGACCAGTTTGTCCACGGGCGGGACATTCGGAAAATGTCGGATTTCCGGACCGCATGACTATAATGCAGAGTTCAGCGGCGCAATCGGGGTCGGGCCAAGCGATATATTTGAAATCCGATAGATTTTTATGCGGATCGAGGCTATTTCCCTCCTCGGCATCACAGTTTGAGCGACCAAAGCGCCGGTTTGCGTTCACGACGGGTTGCAGACTTGCTCATCCCGGTTTTGCACACAGCCGGGATCATTTCGGCTGGTGGGGTTGAACGGCCGGGCAGAGTTCCCATGAAGCCGCGCCCCTTCT
>CAYOVG010000608.1:0-2466 GCA_964407285.1 uncultured Syntrophobacteraceae bacterium | reverse complement strand
CTTCACTGATACCCACTAATCTCTCCATAATGTGGAGTATTGCATAGATTTAGTCAGATTGCAAGAAAACTGTTAAAACCCGCAACACGGATCAAGGACGCGAACGCCCTCTACTATGTCGAGCGCTTCCCGGAGATGCTCAATCACTTGCGGTGGAGTCGGATAAATACCCGAGCTTCACCTGGCTTGCCAATCTTGCCATGTCGTTCTCCCTCTGGAGAAGGAGAAATCACACCCCAGCTTTTGCGGGGAATGCTCTCCTTCCCTGCTCTCTTAGGGTCAATGTGTTTTTCTTGGTCTTCTAGTGTGCGGCTGATGCGATCTGCAGTATGACAGTTCTTCCACTTTTCCGATCAGCCGCAGGAAGATGATCTTCCCATTTGCGCGCCTGATCTCCACCAGCCACTGCTCACCCTCACGAACGAGTGCTTTCTTCGGGTCGCTTTTTTCCGAAAGACCGATCTTTTTCCCGAAGTCGACAATCAAATTTCCTTTTTGACCTCTCCTAAACCTCACGATCGCAAGCATCTTCCCGCTCCTTTCCGAAAGGGTTTCAGCTTCCCTTCCGACAGCCACCATGCCGTTACAATGCTGATGGTGGCCCCAAAGGCGCTCACGACGATGCACACGATTGCGACAGTATCCGTCATCTCCCGCTCTCCATCTCATGGCAGCGAAGAGGCAAACCACCCCGGCAGGGATGCATTTGCTCTCCCTGCCGGGGTAACCGTTTCAGTAAAGCCTCTCTCCCTGCTGGGACTAAACGTGATAATCGTTAGCTTTTTATGATTCTACGATCGGTAGGTATTTCGCGCTGTTCGGCCACTCGCGTCGCTCGCTGTTTCCTCCAACATCATGAGCCGAGGTACGAGCTTCAGGCATTTCACGACCACAATTATGGTTAGCGCAGTCCCGGAAACCCACCAAATGGCGTTATCGTTTTGCGTGCTCAAAAGGAGACATACTATGGCGGCTAACCCGACACCCAAGGTTTCGGTTATTTCTTGAATTATCATACCTGCCTCTTCCCTTCGATCCTGCGCAAGAGAGAGACAACAGATCCCCGCAGGGAAAAGCCTCTCTCCCTGTAGGGACTAAACGTCTATATAGCAATAGCCTTCTTTTTCCTTAATCAAGTATCTTTCATACAGGTCTGAATGATCCTTCTGAAATGCCTTTTCATCGAAAACCTTCTTCGGCTTCACCGCTACCTTTTTCAGTGGCGTGTCACCGTAGATGCCCCTCAATTGATCCCGCAGATATCCCACGATAACCTTGCTTGAGGCCTTCCGTTCCCTGTCAGCCTCTTTGATGGTCATCTTGGCCGCAAGGAACCGTTCCACATCGGATGAGATCGGATCGAGATTCACGGCACCTTCGACATCGAATCGGGGGCATCCGGGTCTGTGGGAGCAATAGGAGCACAGGGGCCCCTGCTCCGTCGGCAGATTCTGTTCGCTATTTTGCTGCATTGCCTTCCACAGCTTTTCGCCCCGGCCTATGAGTGCATCAAACACTTCCGGCTGGTAGGACATACCGTTGAAGACCCGCATTCCACCATCACTGACATTCATGACCAAGATACCGCCTCTAACGTGAGCGTTCGGATAAGCCGACGCAAGCAATCCCATTTGCCAGTGGGTCTGGTTAACCCACTCGGGATAAGGCTGTGACGGCATGTCCTCAACGCTCTTGCACTCGAGCACGGCGATCTCTTTCGCTTTGGACAGATCTTTTCCCCCAAACACAAAATCGATGTGTGCCCGGTAGTACTCCCGCTCCGGGTACCTCGCCTCAAGCTGGTAGTGAAAGGTCAAACCAGCCTTCGCGAGTCCGTCATGGATGATCTGCTCGACCATGTGGCCGCGCTTCATCCGGATGAGGCTTTCCAACGAGTGGGGCCGGGGATCCGTTTTCCGCAGGTAGGCTTTGCGAAGACACCCACCGATGTCGGAGGACCCAACGTATCCGGTGCGGTCTCCGAGCCCGTGGTCTGACGACTCGATCGATTTTTTTACGATTTCCATGATTTGCATATGCATCCTTTCATGCCTTGTACGGAAGAAAGGATGCACGCCGTCACAGGGCGAAGATCCGTTCTTCCGCCCTGCTGGGCTCTAAAAGTGGGGAGAGGCAAAGACCACCATCTTTGAAATGGGATGGGGTTTTGCCTCTACGAAAGTTTTGAAATTGTGAGTTGGTTTGTCCTACGCGGCAAAACGGATCTTCCGCCGCGGCAGATCAACGATGTTGGAGTCCATAGTCTCTCTCACCGACTCCATGGCTTTCCGTATCTGCTCACGCAGGCCGGCATTATCACGAAGCGAGCTTGCACTCACTTCGCCAACCAGTTCCTTCGCCTGCTCGACCAATTCGGCCAACGCACTGTCCTGGAACATGTTGCGTGCATCAAAGGAATCGAGATACCCCTGCATTTTTTCTATCATGGACGACTTAAAGACTTTT
>CAYOVG010000607.1:0-2480 GCA_964407285.1 uncultured Syntrophobacteraceae bacterium | reverse complement strand
TCACCCACTCACCCACTCACCCACTCACCCATTCACCCATTCACCCATTCACCCACTCACCATCCCTTCCATTCACCCATTCACCGTCCCTTCCCATCCCCCGTCCCTCCCCTTCACCCATTCATTTCTCGCTCCGGAATTATTATGGTAAGCTGTGATATCCATCCTCATTTCATGGACTGGATCGTGGGGGAGAGAAGGGCGCGTGAGGGGCTGTGCGCCCTTGATGTGAACCGGTGTTTTACGGCGCGAGGTGAGCGCCGCACGGGTGGGAAGAGGAGAGTGAGACGATGAAGTTGTCCTTCAGCACGAACGCCTTTGTGAGGCATTCGGTATGGGAAGCGGTTGAAAAAATTGCAGCCATCGGCTTTGAGGGCGTGGAGGTCCTGGCGGACGTTCCACACCTTTACGCGGCGTCGGTGAGCCGGGCGGACCTGGACATACTCCGGGGAACACTCGCGAGCACGGGACTCAAGGTAGCCAATGTGAACGCCAACACCGCCGTGGGGTACTACGGCAGGCAGTTCTGGGAACCCCTCTTCGAACCGTCCCTGGCCAATCCCGACCGCGGGGCGAGGGCATGGAGGATCGAGTATTGCAGGAAGAGCATCGACATTGCGCATGCTTTGGGGGCCCCCACAATCAGCGTGACTTCGGGGAGACCGGTCCCGGGAGTCTCCATCGACGAATCGATGCGCATTTTGAAAGATTCCATATCCGAGGTGCTGGATCACGCAATGAAAAGGGACATCCGGGTGGGAATCGAGTACGAACCGGGGCTTCTCATCGAGTGCTGCCGGGAGCTTGCGTCCTTTCTCGACGAGATGGCCTGCCCGTTCCTGGGAGCGAACCTGGACCTGGGGCACAGCCACGTGCTCGGAGAAGACGCCGCGGAAACCATTTCACGCCTTTCTCCGGCAATTTTCCACATCCACCTGGAAGACATACGTTCCAGGAAGCACTATCATCTCATTCCGGGTACCGGAGACATGGACTTCGAGGCGATATTCACGGCCCTGCGGGAGAACTCGTACCGGGGCTTCGCTACCGTTGAACTCTACACCTATCCCCACCGGCCGGAGGAAGCGGCCAGAGAATCCATCCGCTATCTCAGGGATTGCATCAAGGAGGGAAAATAATGAAATTTGCTTTCAGCACCAACGCATTTCGTAGATTCAGCCTGCTGGAGACCATCAAGGTCCTCGGGGACATGGGGTACCAGGGAGTGGAAATCATGGCGGACGTCCCGCACGCCTACCCCACCGGCCTCACCGATGCGGATATCCTGGAAGTACGCAAGGCGCTGGACCTGTACGGCCTGGAAATATCGAATATAAACGCGTTCATGCACCATGCGGACGGGGACACGTATCATCCGACCTGGATCGAAGCGGACGCGGCGATGCGGGCGAAGCGAGTCAACTACACGCTCCGCTGTATCGACATGGCGGAAAAGCTTGGGGCGCGGACCATCTCCACCGAACCCGGCGGCCCCCTGGAAGGGCTCACGCCGGGGGAGGGTTTCCGTTTCTTCCGGGAAGGGCTCGCCGCCATCGAGGGGCGAGCCAGGGAGAAGGGCATCCGGGTTCTGATCGAACCGGAACCGGGGCTTTTGATTGAAAACAGCAGGCAATTCCTGCGGATCATCCGGGAACTCGACCCGGCCGTATTCGGGCTGAACTTCGATATCGGCCACTTCTTCTGTGTAGGGGAAGACCCGGCGACGCTGGTGAAAGAACTCGCGGACCACACCTGCCACTTCCACCTGGAAGACATAGCCGCGGACAGGAAGCACCACCACCTCCTGCTCGGCCATGGGGCCATCGATATTGCGGGGGTCCTGAGGGCGATCGACGGGACCGGGTACGAGGGGTTCGTTACCGTCGAACTCTACACGTACGAGGACCGTCCCGTGGAAGCCGCCCGCATGTCCTTGAATTATCTGCAGGAACTGTATCACCCCCTTGCGGATTCATTCTCCCGGAAACCCCTTTGACGGTCCGTCCGTATATTGTCTCGGCATGAGAGCGGAGTGAGCGGCTGCCGGTCGCAGCCGGCAAGCCGTAACCGCGGAAGAAAAATCCACTCAATCCTTAGCCGCGCCTGCACCCATGGGAGGGTTGCCCGGTTTTTTCGACCACCTCCCTTGACAATATTAATTAGAATGATTCTAATCAACGTACGGTCGCAAAGGAGGCTTCTTGAAGCCCGTACAAAAAAGACAGGAAATGGAGCAGGCTCTTCGGACGGCAGGGTATCGCATTACCGGCCAGAGGAAGGCCATTTTGGACTACCTGGTCTCCACGCGGGAACACCCCGGCGCTTATAAGATCTATAAAGAGGTGAAAAAGGTTCACCCCGGATTGAGCCTGGCGACGGTTTACAATACATTGCAGGTCCTTACGCAGAACGGGTTGATTAAAATGTTGACGTTCAGGGAGGATAATCGATACGAATCCAACCTCTCCTTTCATATTACT
>CAYOVG010000606.1:0-2484 GCA_964407285.1 uncultured Syntrophobacteraceae bacterium | reverse complement strand
CCGTCAGATCGAGAGCGAGGAGATCTTCATCTATACCCCCAGAGGGGACATTCACCACTTTCCCAAAGGCAGCACAGTCCTCGATTTTGCTTACAAGATCCATTCCGATATCGGCGAATACTGTTCCGGAGCCATGGTGAACAACGTATGGGAAGCCCCCACCCATGTGCTCAAGGATGGGGACATGGTGGAAGCCATCACGTCGGAGGAACCCCTCGACGCCGACCCGGACCTGGAGAACATATGCAAAACGCCGAAAGCGCGGACCGCCATCAACCGTCGTCTGCAGCACAAGAGGCGGCGCTACGCCGAGGAACTGGGGCGGCAGATACTGCTCCAGGAATGCGAAAAGCACGGTTTCTCATGGGATGTACTGCTGAAGGACGAGAAAATGCCGCTGATTCTCGAGATCATCGGCGCTTCGGGTTTGCAGGATCTTTTCGTCCGCATCGGGCAGGACCTGCTGTCGCCGCATCTGATCCTGTACTATTTCAACTATTTTGCAGGACCTCCCCCGATGCGCAAGGAACCTGCTCAGAAGCATCCCGCGACTCCGGCGCTCCACCACGGGCGCAACGCCATCTTCGTGTCGGATCTCGACAAGGCCATTCATAAATTCGCCAGATGCTGCAATCCGTATCCAGGGCAGGAACACGTGCTGGCGACACTCAGCGAACGCGGCATCACTTTCCATCATAGAGACTGCACGGACCTGGTCGACCGGCACGATCTTTCCCCCCTGAAACTCCTGGATACGGTTTGGATCAGGGAAGCGCACTGGAGACGCCCGCTCGTCTTCCATCTGCAGATATGGCAGGAGACCCCGACCTCGCTCTTTCCCTCTCTGGCGCGCCTGCCTTCCAATATTCGCGTTCGGGGTCTTAGGGAGGTGCTGGAGAGAAACGGCCAGTCCTGTACGGAACTTTCCGTTTCCCTGCGCAGTTTCGAGGAAGCAGCGGGTCTGTTCTCATGCCTTCCGGAAAGCCGTGTCGTCATAGACGATTACGCCCGGTTCGAAGAACTAAGAACAGGTCCGGCCGCGGCAGCGCGGATGCAATAGCCGCCGTTTCCTCACAAGGTTCGGCGGCCGGAATGAAACACGCGGTGGGATTGTCAGTGGTACTGCTTTCCCTCCTGGCCCTCCTGGAAGAGCCTCTTCACGATCAGTTGCAGTTTATCCTTCCTTACTCCCGCAATTTCACTCAGCAGGAATTGTATCCATATGCCGCAAAAGAGACTGAACATGCTTTCTTCACTGGAGAATACCTCTTGTTTCAGGTATTCGTCCTGCGTCGCCTCCACGGCTGTTTCCATAATGAGATTGCGAAGGTCGCCCTCTCCGAAGCGCTTGATCGCCTCGGAATAAAGATGCGTCAATTCGTTGTTTTCCAGGAGCGTATCGACGGCCTTCCGCGAAATATCTATCATATTCATCTGGTTCTGCGTCAAGAGACAGCCCTCCCTTCCACTTAAGGACAATGGTGTGGCTTGATTTTTAACTGGATTAGTATATCTTATAACGTATCCTGTTCAAAAGATGAAGTGGTTGAGTGGATGGTGATGAGAAAATCGGAGGGAAAACTCGAGTGCAACGATAGGACGTTGCGCCTCATCGCTTCATGGTGAAGGTGATTGCGATTCCCCGCTGCGATTTTGGCGTCCGCTTTGAGGGGGCGGGTGAGGGGGATTGAGCCGTTTCGCAGGAGAGGCTTGTGAACGCTCCACCACCCACGAAATGGTCTAACTGTGGTTTGGGGGCAAAGGGGAAGGAGAATGCATGAGAGTTCGCGACGGGTATTTTTACTCTGATATGTTGAACAGACCGGTATGGCTGTATTTTTTGATAGCTGCCGCGCTGGTGCTTTCTTTTCAGCGGAATGCGCAAGGCGCGTTCGGGGCATTCGACCATCGACCTGCGTCGTTTGCCGATCTTGCCAATGAGGTCAAGCACTCCGTTGTCAATATATCCACGAGTAAAGTAATAAAAGGGCGTGGACAGCATCCCTTCATGGATCCCGATTCACCGTTTCGGGATTTTTTCGGGGATGAATTTTTCAGGCGGTTTTTCGGCGACATGCCCCAGCGGGAGAGAGAGAGGAAAGCTTCGTCTCTGGGGTCCGGCGTCATCATTGAAAAGGGCGGGCTCATTCTCACGAACAATCATGTCGTCGAGAAGGCCGATGAGATCAAGGTGAAACTCGACACGGGAAAGGAATATGACGCCAAGGTCGTGGGCAGAGACCCGAAAACCGACCTGGCGCTCATACAGGTCAAGGCCGACTCCAATTTTCCCAATCCTGTTCCACTCGGGGATTCCGACGCCATGCAGGTCGGAGATTGGGTTATGGCCGTGGGAAATCCCTTCGGATTGGGACACACGATTACCGCGGGCATCGTGAGCGCAAAGGGAAGGGTTATCGGAGCAGGACCGTATGACGATTTCATCCAGACGGATGCCGCCATCAACCCCGGCAACAGTGGTGG
>CAYOVG010000605.1:0-2487 GCA_964407285.1 uncultured Syntrophobacteraceae bacterium | reverse complement strand
AAACGCCGCTCACCGAGCGGGCAATGGCCTCGCGCACCCGCTCCTCACCGGTGGAAGCCACCGCCATCTCCCCGTTCCGGGGAAGCGCCTGGATCAGGGCGGCGCGCGCGGCAATGAGTTTCAGACCATCCTCCAACGAGAACACTCCCGCCACGCAGGCCGCTGCATATTCCCCCACGCTGTGGCCCATCACCGCCGCGGGGGTCACGCCCCACGACTTCCAGAGTTCCGCCAGGGCGTACTCCAGGGCGAAGACGGCCGGTTGCGTGTAGGCGGTCTCGTCCAGGAGCCCGTCCGGTCCATCCCCCGGGCCCCCATAGAGCACATCGAGCAGGGGCCGCTCCAGCCAGGGACGAAGGACCTCGCCGCACCGCTCCAGGCTGCGGCGAAACACCGGCTGAGTCTCGAAGAGTTCCCGGCCCATGCCTTCGTACTGCGACGCCTGCCCGGTGAAGAGGAACGCCACTCCGGGGATACCCGCGCCCCCGCCCGCGTCCGTATCCGGAATCTTCGACCGGAAGACGCCGGCCGGGTCCCGGTCGCCCTCCCCGTCCCCCGCGCCCGCGGCAAAGGCCTGGAGCCGCTCCAGGACCGTTTCCGTCCCGTCCGCCACGATCCCGAGGCGGCGGTCGAAGTGGGAGCGGCCCACCGCCGCGCTGAAGCAGACGTCCCCGAGGTCGAGGTCCGGACGGGTTGCCAGGTGTTCCGCATAGCGAACCGCCAACTCCTCGAGGGCTCGATCCGTCTTCGCCGACAGGACCAGCAGATGGTTTTGTCGCCGATGATGTCGGTAGGGGTGATGAGGCTGAGATGCGCTCCGGCCTTCCCCGGTTTCTCCGCCGGCATCCGTTGCGACCGATGTCTCCGGAGCCTCCTCCACGATGAGATGGGCGTTGGTCCCGCTGAACCCGAACGAACTCACCCCCGCGATGCGCTTCGCCTCGCCCCGAGGCCAGGGCATGCTCCGCACGGGCACCGCCACCGGCAACGTATCCCATGGAATGTGAGGGCTGGGGTTTTTGAAATGCAGATGCGGCGGGATCTCCCCGTGACGCAACGCAAGCGTCACCTTGATGAGGCTCGCGATGCCGGCGGCCGATTCCAGGTGCCCGATATTCGTCTTGACCGAACCCACCACCAACGGCTGATCGGCCGGACGGTCTTTGCCGAAGACCGATCCCAGCGCTCCTACCTCGATGGGGTCGCCGAGGGACGTGCCGGTCCCATGGCTTTCCACGTAGCTAACCTGCCGCGGCTCCACGCCGCCGCAGGCCAGGGCCTGCCGGATTACCTTCTCCTGGGCCGGGCCGTTGGGCACAGTCAGGCCGCCGCTCGGTCCATCCTGGTTGACCGCGGACCCCCGTATCACCGCATGGATGGCGTCGCCGTCGTTCAGCGCGTCGGACAGCCGCTTGAGGACCACAAGGCCGCACCCCTCCCCCCGCGCGTAGCCGTCCGCGCCGGCGTCGAACGTCTTGCACCTGCCGTCCGGGGAGAGCATTCCCGCCTTGGAAATGTTGATGCTTACCGAAGGCGAGAGGATCACGTTCACTCCGCCTGCAACGGCAAGGCCGCACTCCCGCGATTGAAGACTCCGGCAGGCCAGGTGCACCGCCACCAGGGACGAGGAGCAGGCCGTATCCACCGCCATGCAGGGACCGGTGAGCCCCAGGGTGTAGGCTATGCGCCCGGCGGCCACGCTCAGCGCGTTGCCCGTGCCGTAGTAGGCGTTGATGGCGGCAAGCCCCCCGGCTTCCATGAGGAACATGCCGTAGTCGAAGCTGCTTATGCCGACGAACACACCCGCCGGACTTCCGTAGAGCCGTTCGGGCGACAGGCAGGCGTCTTCCAGCGCTTCCCATGCCGTTTCCAGGAGCAACCGCTGCTGCGGGTCGAGGCTCACGGCTTCCCGCGGAGAAATGCCGAAGAACTGGGGATCGAAGGAATCCACCCGGTGCAGGAATCCTCCATAACGGGAGTTCATCTTCCCCGGCGCATCGGGGTCCGGGTCATAGTACCGGTCGATGTTCCAACGGTCGGAAGGAGCCATCGTGACGGCGTCGATTCCCGAGCGCAGCAAATCCCAGAACTTCTCCGGATTGTCGGCCCCGCCGGGAAAACGGCAGCCCATCCCGACAATGGCGACGGGTTCGGTTCTGTCCCTCTCCAGGGCCGCAATCCTGGCTTTGGCTTCCTTCAACTGGAGCAGGGCCTTGCTCATCAAGGTTCGATAATCGGTCGTATCCGGAGATTTTTGATTCATGTCACGCTTTCTGGATGTTTGTCTTACAACTCGTCCTCCAGTTCGCGGGCGAGCAGACCGGCGATTTCATCTTCCGAAAGACTGTCGAGCGCGGCCGGCGATTCCACGGATCCACTACCGGTCCCGGTCTCGACCCCCACGGGTCGTGCGGCGGATTCCGGTTCAGGCGCAGGCGTCGCCGAAGCCGCATTCGATTCGGGCATCAGGCTCACCAGGTGCTCCAC
>CAYOVG010000604.1:0-2489 GCA_964407285.1 uncultured Syntrophobacteraceae bacterium | reverse complement strand
CAGTTCCATGGCTTTGCGCAGGTTCGAATCGTACGATACTCCAATGGGGACGCTCACTCGCACCAGTTCGTTGCTGTAGGACCAGTTAACGACCTGCTGGGTGATGAGGTCCTCGTTGGGGATGAGGTACTCCCTGCCGTCGCGGGTCGCCAGGGACACGTAGCGGGCCCCCAGGGAAGTGATCCATCCGTAGGTTTGCCCGATCTCGATGACGTCTCCCGGCTTGATGGACTTGTCCAGCAGGAGGATGATCCCGCTCACGAGGTTGGACACGACCTTCTGCAGACCGAAGCCCACTCCCACGCCGATGGCGCCGCTGAATACCGCGAAGGCGGTGAGATTGATGCCGATGCTGCTCAGGGACACGACCACGGCGATGGTGAGAAGAGATACCTTCAGGAGTTTACCCAGCAGCACCTGCACCGAGGGGGTAAGGTTCGGCACCGACTGGATTCTACGTTCCAGAAACGCGGAAAACGCCATGGCGACTCGAAGGAGCACCGCCAGGAGAACCATGCCCTTGAATACCGTCAGTACGGAAATCCTCATGTCTCCGGCCTTGAAGGCAAGGCTGTCCAGCAACACGATCGTGGGGTGCAGCAGTTTGACGGTGTTGAGGGCGGCCAGCGTCCAGGCGAAAACGGCGATCATCCTGGACCATGTCTCATTGCGCACCAGGTTGGAAGTGAAGCGAATGGCGATCCAGGCGCCGAGGAGGCTCGTCGCTATGTTGATGAGGTGGTGGGGCTGATCCAGAATATTGGCGATGCCGATCGAGAACCAGAGAAGAAGCAAAAGCATCGTCTGGAAGCACAGGGGTATGAGGACCTTTGTGAATTGTTCAAGATGGCTTTCGACCCACCGGTTCCTGGACAGGCAACTCCTGAGCCACGGTTGGACGCGTCGGGCGGCGAAATACGCCAGAAGGAAGACCGATGCGATGACGATAAACTGACACAAGGTGTTGAGAACGAGGACTTCTTTCAGAACCCATGTCTTGATCGAGTACAGCATCGCTTTGCCGGCAGTGAATTCCAGGTTAGGTTCCATTATCCTTTTCCGCTTTTGAGGTCATGGTTTTCGGCGGCCCCGGCCGTAAGAAATCAGGGGATTTCCTCCGGCTGCCTCACGGCTGCGGGAGCGTTTCCCGCGGGGGCGGCGGAACATTTTTTCCGCAAGGGCAAGGGAGTTGCAAATTCCGGTCCACGCCACGCCTCAACGGCGCTCCTTGACGGCGCATCGAACCTCGGGCTGTGTCACCGTCCATGCTTCGATCCTTTTCTCTCGGCGAACGGAATGCCCCAGCCCCTTATGCGGGTTGCCCATTTTTTTCCTGCCGCCCTCGCGATATCGTGATATCTTCTTTATCGTATACTTGCGCTCGTAGGGTTACCGTAAGAGTTCGTTTACCTCATCTCCGGATATCCAGGTGCAACTCCATGATAGAATCGGCGGAAGAGAAAGCGCGAAGAGAAAAAGCTCGAAAGGTGTTCACGACGCTCCTGGAAGCGTATGGAACCGAACCCTGGAACTGGCATACCCGCCAGACCCCGTTTCAGATCCTCATCGGCACGGTCCTTTCGCAAAGAACCAGGGATGACGCGACCGACCGGGCGGCACAGGCCTTGTTTGCGAAGTATCCGACACCGCGGGAGTTGGCCGATGCGCCGCTCGATGAAATCGAAAGACTCATCGAGCCCGCAACCTACTTCAAAACCAAGGCGCCGAGGATCAAGGAGATCGGCAGGATCGTGGTCGAGCGGTACGGCGGGGAGACGCCCGACGACGTGGAGGAACTCCTGAAACTTCCCGGAGTCGGCATAAAGACCGCCAACTGCGTCCTGGTTTACGGCTTCAAGAAGCCCGCCATTCCTGTCGATGTCCATGTACACAGGGTATCCAACAGGATAGGGCTCGTAACGACCCGAATGCCGGAGGAAACGGAGAAGGAACTCTGGAAAGTGGTTCCCCGGGAGTTCATCCTCCATGTAAACGAACTCATGGTCAAGCACGGCCAGCGCACCTGTAAGCCGGTGGTTCCCCTGTGCTACAGGTGTCCCGTGGCGGCTCTTTGCGATTACGAACCGAAGACGCCCGAGCCCGCGCCGAAGAAAAGGAAGAACAAGGATACCGGGCTATAGTGGTGACTGATACGGCTCACTTTCGCTATAAGCACTATCATAGTCCTATGGACACTCCGGATAAGATCGACTATATGCGTCCTGCAGGGGTAACCGGCGGCATGGCGCGCGTGGTCGCGTATCCCGCGGGAAACGCTCCGTGATCCATCCGGCGTGAATGGGAGGCAACCGGCATGAAATATAGAGCTGTCCTTTTCGATCTGGACGGAACGCTGCTGGATACGCTTGCGGACCTCGGAGAGTCGATGAATGCGGTCCTGAGCGGTTTCCGGCTGCCCGTCCATGAACTGGCCGCCTACAGGTATTTTGTGGGCGATGGTATGGAAAACCTGGCCCGGCGGGTTCTGC
>CAYOVG010000603.1:0-2506 GCA_964407285.1 uncultured Syntrophobacteraceae bacterium | reverse complement strand
AGCCACTGGTTCATGTCAGCGAGGAACCGGAGTTGCAGACGGGCGGATTGTTGGGTGTAACCTTGTTGAGACAGAAGGGCTGCATAGGCAGGTATAACGCTGCCCAACGGACCTGGGTCCATGTTTTGAGGAAGGTCGGTATCTGAAAACTTGTTCATGATGTCTTCTCCTTTCATGGGGTTTCTTAGGAGAAGACAATAAGACTATGCCGCGTTTTCAAGGGAAAGAAGGTCGATTTATTGGGAATTCAAAAGTGTTCACTCGGCATAGTCGGGTACTCGGCATAGTGACGAAGATCGTGCACCCGTGGTCCCTTTCCCCGGCCCCCGTGAGAGATACCGGCCTCCCAGAGAAAGCGGCGGAAGTACGCGTAGATGGTTCGTTCGGAGCATCGACCGCCCTGGGAAGAAGGGAGGAAGATGTCCTCCGGTTGTCCGACCGGATGTATCTCCTCCATGTAGACGCGGCACCTCTCGACGAGCGAGGTATGCAGGGGAACGAGCCTGTCTTTGTGGAACTTGGCGTTTCTGATGGTGAGCGTCCCCACTTGTGTGTTCACGTCTCCCACGGTCAGGTTAAGCGCTTCCGATACCCGAAGGCCGCATCCGTAGAGCATTCGATAAAGCAAGGGAAAGACCCGATGTCGATGAGGGCTCCTCTGTAGGGGCGCGCATTGATCCACGCGGGCAAAAAAGCGGGCAAGCTCCGCTTCCGAGAAAAGATAGGGTTGATAGGTGTCCGAACATCCTACGCCGAGATGGTCCGGATAAATGTAGGCTTCGTGTCCAGCTCTGGCCATATAGATGGCCAGCCTGCGGACGAGCCGGATTCTTCGACTTTGAGCGTCGTCTGACTCCCACGGCTTCTTGGCCACCCACATCATGGCGAGCTCTCGAGTTAGGGCCACCTCGCCGTGGTTCACTTCAACGCATAAACTGTCGAACCGCTTCAGACAGGCTGCCTGTTTTCTATAACGGTATCCCAATGCTTCTCTTTCCCGTATGAACCCTTGTATGGCATCGGCAAGGATGCTGGTATAGGTATTAGTCATGGCGGAACACCTCGTCGGGATCGAGTGCGCAGCGTACCAACGCTTCCACGTCAATCTTCAGATACACACCGGTCGATAGCGTGCTCCGGTGCCCCAGGATCTCCGCGATCACCGGCAGCGGTGTTCCTTGTTCCAGCAGAACACCGGCGAGAGTGTGCCGTAGCGAGTGCATTCCACACGAGGCTCCTGTCCTGAGGTGAATGCCGGCCAGACGCGTGTAGCGAGTAATGATGTTATGGAGGTTGGCGCAGGCGCCAAAGGCTTCAAAGGGGGCGGTGTGGCGGACGAAGAGATGGGGCGATTCTGTCTTGGGTCGTCCATTCTTGAGGTAGTCGATGATGGCCCAACCGATATCATCGAGGATGGGATAGGCTATAGTCTGCTTTGTTTTGTGTTGGACGATCTCGATAATCCGTGTTGCCCAGTTCAGATTGTTCAGCCTGATTTCCCGAATATCGTGCACCCTCATCCCGAGTCGAGCGACCATCAAGAGAATGGCGTAATCTCTTTTGCCATTGGGATTACCTCTGTCCACTGACGCAAGAAGGCGCCGCACGTCCTCGGGGTCCCAGGTACTCGGGATCTTGGGAGCATGAGGCAGCTTCAGTGGCGGCACGTCGCCCGACAGGTCTTTCTCGTGGTAGCCGCTAAGGTAGAGAAAGGTGAGGAACGACCGGAGCGCCGTTAGAATAGCCAAAATCGATTTTTTGTGATAACCGGCCACGGTCCGTATGTAATCCGATAGGTGACGGCCGGTCAGTGATGCCAGGGATTTTATCCCCTGGTCATCGAGGTAATCAAGGAATAGCTCTGTTCGATAGCGCCGGCCCCGCATACCCTGATGCGAGTAGTTCCGCTTCCCACATTCGTCGTAGTAGGCATTCAACGCCTCGGCAAACTCGGGCGTCCTTGTATAAGGGGTTCTGGTCGTTCTGCGCCGGAGAATAGCGCCATGCAGTTGGTAATCTCCGAGAACGCGGATACAGCGGACTTCATTTCGAAAAGAGCGGTACAAAGAGACCGTGTAGGTGTCCAGATCAAACTCATAGTTCGCCTGTAAGAATCGGTTGCCCAGACTCTCTGAATAAACCGTTTCTCCCAAGCTGTTTGCAAAGCTCACCAACCGACGGTATGTTCTCCGGTAGCCAGTGCGCGTGCCTTGCGCATACTTTAGCCTTTCCAACTGCCCTAATACTGACGCAACAAGTTCTTCGATGGATCTTTCCGGCTTCATAAAAGTCCTCCTTCACTATAATGGTTGCCGAAGCACCGCTTCCATCGTGAAGGATTATGGAAAGCCTTTCCATCTTCAAGAGAGTGATTTCAACCACTTCCCTACTCCACTTTACATAATCGAGTACTTTGCATAATTTCCCTTATGTAAAGCTTTACATAAGGGAAAAACTCACCTTGCCACGGCGCTGGGCTATGCGGCCTGCCTGCGGGGCAAATCCG
>CAYOVG010000602.1:0-2511 GCA_964407285.1 uncultured Syntrophobacteraceae bacterium | reverse complement strand
CCAAAATGAGATGAGTTCTCTCGATTTGGGGATCGCTCTTGATGGACCTGCCCAGTTCCTCGCCGTCGATTCCCGGCATGAGCATATCCAGCAAAGCAATATGGAAAGGATCGCCTTTCGACTGCTCCTCGACCAGCATGCTCAACGCATCCAAAGCCCCGGTCGCCTCCGCGCGCCGGCAATGCCACTGATCGAGCAGTCCCGCCAGGAGCTTGCGGTTCGTTGCATTGTCGTCCACGATGAGAATGCGGACCCCCGAGAGGTCCCGATCCTTTTCGACACCGGGTTCGGATGCCGTGTGAGACTTCTCCATAACCGCCGTGAACGAAAACGTCGACCCCTTTCCGACTTCGCTCCGGACGTCAATCCGCCCTCCCATCAACTCCACCAGCATCTTGGAGATGGCGAGGCCGAGGCCGGTGCCGCCATACTGCCTGGTCGTCGAAGCGTCCACCTGCATGAAGGCGCTGAAGAGGTCTCCCATGCGGTCCGGCGGGATACCGATGCCGGTATCCGTTATTTCGATGCGCAGGGTGGCGGAAGTTTCATCTTCGGATTCGAGACGCACATGTATGACGACCTCCCCTTCTTGAGTGAACTTCACGGCGTTGCCGGCCAGGTTCGTGACGACCTGGCGCAGACGCCCGGGATCTCCGCGCAGGCGCCGCGGCGCCCCGGGGTCCACGAAACACACCAACTCGATCCCTTTCTCGTGGGCCTTGAAGGCCAGAGTATCCGCCAACTCATCCAGCATCGTGTGGAAATCGAAATCGATGGCCTCGATTTCGAGCTTGCCCGCCTCGATCTTGGAGAAGTCCAGGATATCGTTGATGATGGACAACAGCGCCTCGCCGCTCGAACGCACCGTCTCGGCGTATTCACGTTGTTCGGCCGTAAGGTTGGTGTCGAGCAACAGGCCGATCATGCCGATCACGCCGTTCATGGGCGTCCTGATTTCATGGCTCATGTTCGCCAGGAACCGGCTCTTCGCCACGCTGGCCGCCCGCGCCTCGACGGCCATGTCCCCGGCGCGCGCGATGGCCTTTTCAAGCCTTTGGTTGCTCAGCTCCAGTTCGGTCCTCGACCGTGCGAGCGCCTCCTCGGCCAGTTTGCGCTCCGTAATATCCCTGCTTACGCCCACCAGCCCCACAATCGCGCCGTTCTCATCCCTGAGCGGAGCTTTGATGGTATGCAGGAGCACCATCTCTCCATCGGGATATCTGAACCACTCCTCATTATGCCTCGGTTTTCCTTCCTCGAGCACGATGCGGTCGTTCTCGCGCAAAGACGCGGCAGCTTCCTCGGGGAAAAAATCACTATCGGTACGTCCGATTATCTCCTGTTGCATCCGCCCCATGATCCGGCAGGCTTCCAGGTTGCAGCCCAGGAAGACCCCCCGGAGGTCCTTGAAGAAGACCATATCGGGGATGGAGTTGAGGAGTCCGGTCAGGAGAGTGGTCTGCCGCTGGAGGACCTCCTTGCTTCTGCGCAATTCGGTTTCGAAACGCTTCCTTTCCGTAATATCGAATCCAAGGCCTATGAGCCCCGCGATGGCCCCGGAATCGTCGATCACCGGGACCTTGCGGGTGGAAACGGCCACACGCTCCCGTCCATGCGCCATCTCCTCTTCAACTATCAGGTGCGGGACCTCGCCGGAGAGCACGCGCCGGTCGTCCTCCATGTAGCCGAGAGCGAGATCGCGTGGGAAAAGATCGATATCGGCCTTTCCGGGAAGCTCCTCCCTGTCGATGCCGACAGCGTTACAGAAGGCTTCATTCGCGGTGATGTATATGGATCTGTTGTTCTTGAAGAAAGCATATCCCGGCAGGGTGTCGAGGAGAGTGTGGAGTTCCCGCGTCCGCCGCCGCTCCGTCTCCTCCGCCTTCTTGCGCAAAGTTATGTCCGTATCCGTCCCGATCATGCGGGAAGGGCGGCCGCCCGCATCCCGCTCGACGACTTTCCCGCGGGTGAGATTGCGGCGGTATTCCCCCGATTTCGTGCGAAGTCGGTTTTCGCATTCGTAAACGAGGGTCCGTCCATCCAGGTGTTCCTGCAAGGTTTCCATCACGAGCGACAGGTCCTCGGGATGGATGAGTTCCTTCCAGAAATCGAAAGAGGGGGAAACCTCCTCCGGCGTGTAGCCAAGCACTCCGATCCACTGCGCACTGAAGTAGACGGCTCCGGTCGTGATATTCCAGTCCCAGACGCCTTCGCTGGTAGCCTCCAGGGCATACCTCAGGCGCTCCTCGCTCTCCCGCACGGCCATGGTCCTGTCTTCCACCTGCTCCTCGAGGTAGACCTGGCGATTGCGCAGGAACCCCACCAGGACGGCGACGACCAGCGTGAGGAGCATTCCGGTCCCACAGGCAAAAAGACCCGCCCGTGAGGGATGGGTGAGCAGAAAACTGGGGCCGGGCCGGGTGACGATTTTCCAGGAGCGCCCGGCAATGAACAACGGATAGACGGATCGAAGAGAGGACACCCGCATATGGAACGAATCGGCGTCACGGC
>CAYOVG010000601.1:0-2512 GCA_964407285.1 uncultured Syntrophobacteraceae bacterium | reverse complement strand
CGCCGCATGAATGACGGCCTTGAGCCACCGGACCTGCTCCTGCAACTCGGAAATGTATTCGTCCCGGTCGGCAAGGATGGCTTTCAAAGCCTTGGGATCATTTGGCAGGACTGCGTTGCTCATGGAGGTTTTTTACATATAATATACTGAAATATAAAGATAATAGTCAAAAAATAGTCGAATATTTCAGACTCGGATGGCCCTGCATCCGCGTGGGGTCGAGTCCTTCAAGGAGCCACGAAAGCTCACGTGCCCCAAGCTCCAGGGCCTGCTCCCTGGACTCGGGCCAAAAGAAGCGATGCTTCTCCAACCGCTTCTGCCACAGACAAAACCCGTTGCGATCCCAGTAGAGGATTTTGATGAGCGTCCGGCTTTTGTTGCAAAAGACGAACAGCTGCCCGCTGAAAACATCCATCTCTGGAAGACCGGCGACAAGGAGGGACAGGCCGTTGACGGCCTTGCGCAAATCAGTTGAGCCCAGCACGAGGTAGACCCGTGTGTTTGAATGCAGGATCATGCGAACCGGCAAAGGGTTTCAAGGAGCTTGACGAGGGTGCCCTGGCAAAAGTCGCCTGCCAGCTCTACCTGGTAGCCTGAAGCATGCAAAATGATCGGTTGCTGGATTTCCTTGACCGTGATCTGCTGAACCGGAATCGCAACGATGTCCGGCGTGTTGCCGGAAACATCTTCGCTTTGCTCTAGGAAACGCCGCTTCCAGTGATAAAACGCGCCTGCCGAAAGCTTATGTCTGCGGCAGTATTCGGCTTGCGTCAGCTTGCTCGCACGCCAATCATCGACATGCTTACGCCAAAAATCGGCTGAACGGTGCTTCTTCTGTTGTCGGGATGCCTTGGCCATGAATGCTCCTCCTTGATCTGAAGGGCATCATGGCATTGATGGAGTGGTGCTGTAAGAAGGGGTTTATCGTGCGCTTACGATTCAACGTGGGGCGCAACGTCTCTTAAGAGTCCGGCATACTTCAAGCCGACTTCGATGGACGCCCCCCCATTTGGGGCAAAAGTTTCAATGATTGTCAGTTTGAAGACGCATGTGTTAATGCCGAGACATCAGCTTGCGAGACCTGTCTAAGATTGAGGTCAATCCGACAGGTTCGTCTTCCGGCGAGAATTCGCCGGATCAATCACGGCAAGGCTTTTTGAGAATGACGAACACCGACCAGATTGCACCGGGCCTCAACGTCCTCATCGTCGACGACGAGGCCAACATCCGAAAGACCATGTCCTACTGCCTGGCGGCGGAGGGACATACGGTCGTTGGCGTCAGCAATCCGACCGACGCGATCGGAGAAGTCCGCCGGAAGGCCTTTGATCTGGCCTTCGTGGACCTCAGGCTGGGGGATGAGGACGGCATGGAACTCCTTCCACGGCTGACCACGGAATCCCCCTGGACCAAGATCATCGTCATCACCGGTCACGCCTCCATAGAAAGCGTCGTGGAGGCCATGCAGCGCGGGGCGACGGACTACATCGTCAAACCCTTTTCAACGGACCAGCTCAAGCTGATCTCCCGCCGGGTGGGCCGGATCAGGGAACTGGAAAACGAGGTCGCGTCCCTCAAGGAGGGGCTGCAACGTCTCGGACCTGAAGAAAGCCTTCAAAGTGCCTGTACAGGGATGCAACGGGCCATTAAAACGGCGCGGAAGACAGCGCCATCGGAAGCTATCGTTTTAATCCTCGGCGAAAGCGGGGTCGGCAAATCGGTGTTCGCCAGGGCGATCCACCACTGGAGCCTCCGATCCTCGCGGCCCATGTCGGTCGTCTCCTGCCCGGCCATCCCGCCAGACCTTCTGGAGAGTGAACTGTTCGGGCACGCCAAAGGAGCGTTTACCGGAGCCGTCCGGGACTATCCGGGGCGCATCGCCGCGTGCGAAGGCGGCACGCTCTTTCTGGACGAAATAGCCGACATCACCGCGCCCGTTCAGGCCAAGCTACTCCGGTTCATCCAGGACAAGGAATACGAACGCCTGGGCGAATCCGTCTCCCGCCGCGCCGACGTGCGGATCGTCGCCGCCACCAATGCGGATTTGGAACGTATGGTCAGCGAAGGCCGGTTCCGGGAAGACCTCTTTTACCGGCTCAACGTCATAAGCCTGACCGTTCCTCCGTTGCGCGAACGAAGGGAAGACATCCCCGCCATGGCAAAGGAGTTCCTGGCGTACTTCGGCAAGACCAACCACAAGAGGCTTTCCGGTTTCACGGAAGAAGCGCTCCAGGCCCTTCAGGACCACGCCTGGCCGGGCAACGTCCGGGAACTCCGCAACGCCGTCGAGCGGGCGGTGATTCTGAGTTCCGGCAACACCGTCGACACAAACGACCTCCTGGAAAACACTCACCAATCTCCCACAAGCATCTCCCTCGGCGACATGGTTCCCCTGACCGCCGTCGAGGAGCAGCATATCCGCCGCGTCCTGGCCAAGGCTGCCTCCCTGCAGGAAGCGGCGGACATTCTCGGCATCGATCAGACCACCCTCTGGCGCCGCCGAAAGACCTAC
>CAYOVG010000600.1:0-2514 GCA_964407285.1 uncultured Syntrophobacteraceae bacterium | reverse complement strand
TGTTGCCGAAAACGATTACAACCTTGCCGCTGGCCGCTACAAGCCGCAGATCGCCGAAAAGGCACCGGATGACGACCCTGCGCAACTCATCCGGGAAACTCTCATCATCGAGCGTGACATTGCAGGGGGGTTGGAGAAACTACTTCAGGAAGTGGAGGCAGTCGAATGAGGTGGCCAACAGTACCTCTCAAAGAGATTGCGCCAGCGCAAACGCCAAACATTCGGTTCTCGCCAGATGAACCGGTATGGCATCTAACATTGGACCAAGTCGAAAGCCATACGGGAAATATAGTTAACAAGAAGATCGCACCCGCATCTGCGGCTGGAACGTCGACTAATGTATTTGATGATGGCAATGTCCTCTATTCAAAGCTTCGTCCATACCTCAATAAAGTAATATGCCCAACGGAACCTGGAATTGCGACTACAGAGTTGGTCCCACTTAGGCCTCGCAAAGACCTTCTTGATCGTCGCTACTTAACCTACTACCTGCGCTCAAATCATTTTTTGGGATTCGCTAACGTGGCTGTCGCTGGCGTAAAGATGCCTCGCATCATAATGACGAAGTTCTGGAAGCACCGCATTCCACTCCCTCCTCCCTCCGAACAACGCCGTATTGTCGAAATACTCGATCAGGCTGATGCGTTACGCAAGAAGCGTGCTGAGGCTGATGCCAAAGCCGCCCGCATTCTCCCCGCGCTTTTTTATAAGATGTTTGGCGACCCGGCTACGAATCCAAAGGGGTGGCCCCTGAGGCCACTTGGAAAAGTCACTCTGGACAAGCCTCAGTACGGGGCCAATGCGAGTGCCTCCGAGTGGACAAATGGTAAACCCCGCTATGTTCGGATAACTGATATTACAGACGACGGTAGGTTACTGAAAAGCGGCATAGTGACATTGGACCTCGATGATTGGGAGCCTTATCGCCTTGTGCCCGGCGATCTCCTTTTTGCTCGAAGCGGAAACACGGTTGGAAAGTCCTTCCTATATAGGCAGGAAGACGGTCTGTGTGCATTCGCTGGGTATTTGATTCGCTTTAAGGCTGACTTAGAGCAGGTTACACCATGGTACCTATTCGCAATTACTCAGACTGGTTATTACCAAAATTGGGTTGAAGCACGCAAACGCGTTGCAGGGCAGCCAAACATTAACGGTAAGGAGTACGCAAGCCTTCAGATTGCCTGTCCACCAATTCCGCTACAGCAGCAATTCACCAAAATGGTTGAATCATTGGTAGCACTCCGAGACGAACGTGGGGCGAACGTCGAACGGTTAGATCGATTGTTCAACATTCTCCTCCACCGCGCCTTTACCGGCGGCCTTACTGTTAAGTGGCGCGAAGCGCACATGAAGGAGCTTTTAGCCGAAATGGAAATCCAGGAAAAATCTTTGGAAACCGCGAACCACACGAAAAACACGAAAGGAAAAAACTCGTGAATTCCATTTTCGTGTGTTTCGTGTATTTCGTGGTTAAGAAATAAGGAGGAGTGGTTATGACCACCTCAACAGATTATCAAGGCATGCGTTGGTTCAAGTGCGACCTGCATGTACATACACCCGAAGATGGTCGGCACTGGACAGATCCTATGCTGCGGCTTCCTTCTCCTCGCAATGAACAGGACCTTCAGGAAAAGGCCCGATCTTTTCTGCAAAGGTGCCACGACCTATCTCTTGAATGTATTGCCGTTGTTGACCACAATTTCAGCGCGGAGAGCAACCCTCGGCTCTGGTTTTTGACCCATTTAATCGAACAAAACAAAACCGTCGCTGAGCAAAAGAAAAAATCGCCACTGGTAATTTTCCCAGGATTTGAACTCGATATTCGCTATCATGTTCTTTGCCTCTTTACCCCCGTTAAAAACGGAAATCAACTTCAGGCTCTCAGCGACACGCTGACCGGTATGGACCTCTCAGCAAGTCAACGCTGCTGCAATGGCGTTTTTCAGCAACCCAAGCACCATGGTCAATGCTGGTCTTTGCGAGAGGTTCTGGACAAGGTGCAAAACGACCTTGGTGGAATCGTCATCGCTGCCCATGCCTTCAGCAACGACGGCATCTGCAATGATACCGCAAACAGTCGAGACTTTGGTGAAAATTGGGATTTATACGCCGTTGAGGTGAATGCTTGGCCACCTCACGAAAAGGCAAAATCGATTTTGGAAGGATCGAATGACACTTGGAGGCGCGCAAAACCGCACCGCCAACCGGCTGCACTTTGCGGTTCGGATTGCAAATCCTTGGAGCATGTTTCTTGCGCCAACAATCTGGGATGCCGCTTTTCCTGGATCAAGATGTCCTCCCCCTCCATCGAATCCCTGCGCCAGGCATTTCTCGACTCGGATTCCCGCATTTATCTTGAGCCCGAACCGCTCAAGGTCAGCCATACCCACATTCAATGCGTCAAGATCAATGGCACCAAATTTCTGCAGGACCAGACCGTTGCCCTGTCGCCTCATCTCAATTGCTTGATCGGAGGACGGGGAAGCGGCAAATCCATGCTTTTCGAAGGCATGC
>CAYOVG010000599.1:0-2517 GCA_964407285.1 uncultured Syntrophobacteraceae bacterium | reverse complement strand
CGACGCCGGCGATCCGCACCGTGCCCCGCGGCCGCTTGTGTTGTCGGCCCATTGTACCGTCGCGGGCCGAGCGCCGCGCCCCGGCCCGGCAGGTACCGAACCCGATTCCGTGGGGCTTGCCGGATCCGCGAACAATCGTCACCGGCATGGATGCCGGCTCGCCCGGTCGCCCGGCGCCGTCGACCCCATACCGCGGTGGCAGCAGCCCTGATGAATAGGCGAATCTTCGCACCACCGGGCGGGGCGGAGGAGGCTGGGACCCGTTGGCGGGGCTGGGGTTAGGGCGGGGAGGGGGTTTCCGGTCTTGAAACCGAGGAAATTTTTTCTTCGCAGGTGGTTTTTTCTTGACATTTTCGGATAAGTGTAGTATCTTATCCGTAATGAAGGTCCCCGATCACCCTACGCTCCTCCGCCGGATGCGGGATGCCCGGGTCAAGAAACTCGCCGCCAAACGGCCGGTCCTGGGCGGGTCACTGGTCCGCATCGCCAAGCACTGCGGCCGACCCGGCTGCCATTGCCAGACGGGCGAAAAGCATGTCGGCTGGTATCTGACCCGGCCGGTGAAGGGGAAGACCCAGACCACCTACGTGCCGCTGGAAATGCTGGAAGAGGTCCAAGGATGGATTCAGGAGCATCGCCGACTCAAGAAGCTCATGGCCGAGATCGCGGAACTGAACCGGGCACTGATCCGGGGGCACGTGACGGAGCGAAAGCGCCGCGGGACAAGGTCGTAGCCGTCGGGCAAGGGGTGGCCCAGACCGTCCGGCATTTCTGGCCGGACTTTTTCCCCCTGGCTCGACGCTCTGCCGGATACCCGGTTCCAGCCCTTTGTCACCTATCACCGACGGTTCCTGGTCTGGTGGGGACTGCTGCTGTTCCTGTGCAAGCTCGGCCGGGTGCGTCAACTGGACTTTGAGTTACGGGATCCCGAGACCTTCGTCCTGGACAACGTGAACGCCCTGGCCGGGACTCACCAAGAGACCTTGCCGGTCTACAAGACCCTCTCGCACTTCCTGGAACACGTCGGCTCGGAGGCCCTGGGGGACCTGCGGACCCGAATGATCCGCCAGTTGATCCGTAACAAGGTCTTCGATGACGAACGGCTGTTGGGGGCGGTGGTGGTCGCGATCGACGGCACCGGCCATGTGTCCTTCCACTCCCGCCACTGCGATCACTGCCTGACGCAGACCCACGGGGACGTTACCTACTACTTCCATGAGACCCTGGAGGCCAAGCTGATCACCGAGTCGGGCCTGGCCCTCTCGATGGGCAGCGAGTTCATCGACAACCGCCACTTTGACGGCACGCCCGAGACGGGGAGCGAACGACGCAAGCAGGATTGCGAGTTGAAGGCCTTCTACCGGCTGGCCCCCCAGCTCAAGCAAGACTTCCCGCAGACCCGGCTTTGCCTGGTGGCGGACGCCTTGATGGCCTGCGGTTCGGTCTTCCAGACCTGCCAGGACAACGGGTGGCACTACGTCCTGACCTTCAAGCCAGGGCAGCTCCCGGCGGTGTGGGAGGACTTTCAGGGAATCCTCAAGCTCTGCCCCGAGCAGGTCCGCCGGATGACCACCCCCGCCGGATGCCACCTGGAGTACCGCTGGGTCAACGGCCTATCCTATGTGGACGACCAAGGCCGAACCCATACCTTCAACGCCATCCAGTGCATCCAGACCAAGGACGATGAACCTACGACCTTCGCCTGGATCACCGATTGGAAGGTGACGCCGGAGAACGTGATCCCTATCGCTCAGCGAGGAGGACGAAACCGTTGGACAATTGAGAACGAAGGCTTCAACACCCAGAAGAACGGCGGCTATGAGCTGGAGCACGTCTACGGCGCCAAGGAAGACGTGCTCAAGTGCTATTACTTCCTGCTGCAGATCGCCCACATGATCCTGCAACTGCTCGAAAAGGGCAGCCTCCTGCGACGGGTCGCCAGCCAGTATGGCAAGACCGTGGCGGCCCTCTACGGCAGCCTCCGCAACATCGCCCGCAGGCTGCTTGAGTGTCTACGATACCGCCTTATCCCCGCCCAGGCCTTCGCCGACAACCCCCGCATTCAGATTCGCCTCGACTCCTCCTGAGCCGACCCGCCGTCGGCGCCTCCAGCCCCGTCGCCGCTCGTTCTTCTGGCACAACCCGCACCCCGTCGCCGACCCCGATCCCCACCGGGAACCGCCGCCCTGCGCCCAGAAACCCGCCGCCACCGGCCTGACCCCCGCCGCCCCCCCGCCCGACGGCCTATTCCTCAGCGCTGTCCGGAACCAAACGAGGTTGGCGGGCGGCTGGTCCCCAGGTAGGATGGCCGCGGGCCACGCTCCGTTCCGCCCGGCGGGGCCTGCCGCGACACCGCGGGCTTGATCATCGACATCGCCTGCGGCGTCAAGTCGAAACCGCCATGGCCGATGCATCGCTGAGCGTGTTGCGCGGCCCGACAGACTCTTCCAGCCCCCTCCGGAGGACACACGATGGCAAGCCGGATCCTGAATTCGTGGACGGTCGTTGCGGTTTGCC
>CAYOVG010000598.1:0-2518 GCA_964407285.1 uncultured Syntrophobacteraceae bacterium | reverse complement strand
AAGGACTCTCAGAAGACCTGGCAAGAGAACAATCCCGACTATTGGCAAAAATATCCGGGGGCGCACGGGGTCGGGCCATGGTAAGTTCCCATGATTTCAGGGGAAGATCTCAGGAAGTGGGCTTTTTTCAGGCTTAAAGCCCTGTTTTGGGCATGGAAACCGACCGTTTAAGGAGAAAGGCAAAGGGGCAGGTCCAGAGCCAGACGGCACTACCTGCCCGGATATGTCTGGCACATAACCCATCGGTGCCACCAGAGGGAGTTCCTGCTCAAGTTTTCCAGGGACCGGGGGCGCTGACTCTACTGGCTGTTTGAGGTGTTTGAGTCAAAGAAGCGCTACGGTCTGTGCATCCTGAACTTCATGGTCACCAGCAATCACGTCCATCTGCTTGTGTTCGACCGTGGGGAACGGGAAGTCATCCCCAAATCCATGAAGCTTACGGCGGACAGGACCGATTTTACCTCGGTAGTAGTAAATGTTGATGGCATCGAGTGCGGATAGATCGAGGTCTGAGCACATTAGAATGTGTCGATCCTTTCCATTCACAATGAATACGAATCGGATAAGAGCACTGATAGGCTCCCACAGCAGATCCATACTGAAGTATTGGATCGACCGAAGTTCTCCACGGATCATTGCCTCACCATTTGTGAAGAACTGGAGCGAATAAAAAACATCAATTAGGTGTACTTGGTTTCTTTTCAGATATGGCTTGGCGCCACGGTCGAAGTAGCCCAGATGGCTTTTCTTCGCACGTGTAATGATGTGGACAAAGGGATTGCCTTCGGCATCGAGGGCGGTTCGCGCGGTGCGAAACGCCGGCCCGGTGGCGAAGTAGGCATCGATTGCAACACAGCACAGCCGGTTGAGTTGCCGGGCCTTCTCGACAGCCGGTTTGACCGTGCGGGTCACGATAGTGTCTTCATCGTCTTTGTTGGGTGCATCGGGATCGAAGCTTTGTTTGCCTTCCACGATACGCCCCTCCAGGGGCGTACAAAATGCCTTGGACAAAGTCCCGACCACCAGTCCGATGAAGGCGAAGTGGTGTCCACGAATCCATTCGGGTTTGGTGTTGTCGCTCGATCCCTGGTGGAGCTTTTTCACCGCGGGCATCCTCTGGGCCTCTTTTCCAGCCTTGATGGCGTCGCCCAACATGATCCACCTCTCATTGATGGTGATGGGGGAGCACCGACTCGCGATGAATTGCGCCCACAGGGTGAGCACATCCGGCAGACTCCACGAGTTTGCACGGAAAAAGTGCAGTATCGGCTCATGGCGCTTCGGCTCCAAGAGCAACCAACGCACGAAGCTGCTTGCTCCCGCGTGGTCGAGCCGCACCATGAAGCCGACCATGAGGATGGAAAACCAGACGAATGCGGCGTTCCGGGAAAAACAGGGACGAAACCGGGAGAGGATCGTGTCGATCTGCCCAAACATAGCCAGTGGGACCTCCTAAAAACTTGCGCTCAACACTGTCGGAACAGATTTTCTCCATTCTTTCCATCACTTGGACCGATAATGGCGCCTCCCCATCCCTCAAATCCCGTGCTGATCCGCGTCTGCGCGGAACTTTTCACTGTCGAACTCTCACCTCCTCCCAATCTCCCAGGCTTGGCCTGGCGCACAATGGTTTCAGTCATCGGGGAGGTAACAGGGATCATCCGGCATGGGGTACCCGATTTCGGTTTTCACGGAACGTAGCGTACGGTTTTCGAAAATTTCTCTTATAGGGAAAGGACACTCTTGAGGCCTATCTCGATCTGACGAATCAACGCGGGTGGGAGGGGGGCAATTTTCTCCGTTAGATAGCTTTTATCCACAGTGTAGATTTGAGAGACGTTTGCAACCGAATCCGCCGGCAGGCCCGTCTTTTTTCCCGGAAGGAACACATTGCCCGGAGCATCCGCAAGCCGAAGGTTTTTCGTCACTATGACGACAACCACAGTCCTGATACGGCTCTCG
Source organism: uncultured Syntrophobacteraceae bacterium (assembly GCA_964407285.1). Taxonomy (GTDB): domain Bacteria; phylum Desulfobacterota; class Syntrophobacteria; order Syntrophobacterales; family Syntrophobacteraceae; genus CAYOVG01. The sequence goes on along the minus strand of CAYOVG010000598.1, from coordinate 556 downwards.
GTAAAGGCATTTGCCTGCACGATAATCACGGGACGCGAATAGCCCGGCCCCGCCCCCTCCGTTTCCGGAAGACGTGCCCACCATATCTTGCCACGTCTCATTGCCACTCCTCATCGGGGAGAGCGGAAAACTGCATGCTGGCCAGGATGGGGTCCAAATCGGAAGATTCTTCAGCATAAATCTCATTGAGCTTTCGAGTAATATCCTCCTCACGATGCCTTTCCAGGAATTCCGCAATAGCAAGCGAAAAAAGCCGACTTCGGCTAATGCCAAGCTTCCTGGCGGTTGCCTCCGCCTCCAGGAAGGTGTCTTCAGAAATGGATACGGCAGTCTTCAACGTCTTCATGTTCTCATCTCCTTAGTCTTTTCAATAGTATAACTTAGGTTATGCCGCCAGGTAAAGCATAGAGCACGTCCCATTCCAGCAAATCCACTAGAAAAGACCGTTGTAGTAAATCTCAATTAGTGCTGTCGTTTGTCATGAAAACAAAACGAACAGGTGAAAAAGCGAGACATAGGAGAGAGCGGCAGGCGAAGCGACAGGACCATATCCAGG
>CAYOVG010000597.1:0-2525 GCA_964407285.1 uncultured Syntrophobacteraceae bacterium | reverse complement strand
CAGGTCCTCGCTTCGGTCCGCGAGCAAGTGGAACGGGCTTCGAGAGCAGGGGCCACCGTGACGACGGTCTCCTCTTCCGGTTATCATCCGGTTGAGGGCGGTTTTTACTATCCCCCCGCCATCATCACCGGTGTCGAGCCCGGCATGGCCATCCTGCAGGAGGAGGTATTCGGGCCGGTTGTCGTGGTTGTTCCCTTCACGGATATCGATGAGGCCATAGACGGGGCCAACGATACCCCCTATGGGCTTGCGGCGTACCTTTTCACCAAAGAAATCGGCAACGCCCTGGAACTGGCCGGACGGCTCGAAGTGGGGAGCGTGTGGATCAACCGGATACACCAGGCGTATCCGGAAGCCCCCTTCGGAGGCATGAAGGAAAGCGGCCTCGGCCGGGAGAAATCGAGCTTCGGGCTCGAGGAGTACACCGAATTGAAGACAGTCTACCTTTCTTATTAGCGGGTTGCCGGATGCTTACCGGCATTCGGTGTCTGCATGGGAGAAACGCGTCATGCTGCCCATTATCTGTATTGTTGGAGCTTCGGACTCGGGAAAAACCACTTTCCTGGAAAAACTGATCCCGGAACTCGGCCGGCGAGGCTATCGCGTCGGGACCGTCAAGCACGATGTTCACGGCTTCGAGATGGACAGGGAGGGAAAAGACACCTGGAGGCATCGGAAGGCGGGAGCGCGGACCATCGCCATCTCATCCCCGGACCAGGTGGCGTCCATACGCCGGACGGACCGGGAATTCACCCTGGAGGAAGTCGCCGGGCGCTACTTCTGGCAGGAGGATATCCTCATTGCCGAAGGGTTCAAGCGGTCCCGCTTTCCAAAGATCGAAATTTTCAGGTCGGAGATCGAATCGAAGCCCATTTGCGCCGGGGAGGGAGACAACCTCATAGCCCTGGTGACCGATGACGACGTGGACGCGAGCGTGCCGGTGTTTCGGTTCGCCGACGTGGCACGGGTGGCGGATCTCATCGAAGAGCGGTATCTCAAAGGGCGGAAGCGCCCGCGCATTCTCATCCGCGCCGACGGAAAGCAGGTGCCTTTGAACGACTTCGTCCAGGATTTCGTTATCGGCGGCATACTCGGCATGCTCTCCACTCTGCGCGGATTCGGCAAGCCCGGGCATCTAGAAATTCTGGTTCGCACGGGGGAGACGGGGGAGGACCGATAGGTGCTTACGGGGGTCGTGCTCGCGGGCGGGAAGAGCAGCCGGTTCGGGCGGAACAAAGCGCTCGAGGTCCTGCGGGGAAAAAGGCTGATCGATCACGGTGTCGAAATGCTGAGAAATCATTGCGATCCCATCCTGGTAGTAGCAAATGATCTGAATCCGTATTATGATATTGACGCCGTCCTGATTCAGGACGTCATCCCCAACGAGGGGCCGCTGGGGGGAATATATACGGGGCTTCTTTTCAGCCCTCACGATTGGGTGTTCGTGCGAGCGACCGATATGCCCTTCATGGTTCCGGAACTCCTGGACGGGATGCTGTCGCTGAGGGAAAACGCGGATGTGGTGGCGCCCCGCCGGGGCGAGTACTACGAACCGTTGCTTGCGCTGTACAGCCGGCGCTGTATTCCGGCGATCGCGAGCGCGCTGGAGGCCGGTGAGCGGCAGATCGTTTCGTTTTACAGGAAAGTCAAGGTCCGGACGGTTCCTGAAGAGGACTGGCGAGCGTTCGACCCCGAAGGCCGCAGCTTCTGGAACGTGAACACCCCCGAGGATTGGGAGAAACTGCAGTGGAGTTGACGGAGGCGAGACGCCTGGTTTTGGAGCCGGTCCGCCCCAAGCCCGTGGAGCCGGTGGGGTTGGACGATGCTCTGGGCCGTGTGCTGGGGGAAACGATTACCGCGAGTCGTGATCTGCCGGCGCAGCCCCGCTCGCGGTTGGACGGCTATGCGGTTATCAGCGGGGATACGGACGGGGCACGGCCCGAAGCGCCTGTCGTTCTGGCTCTGCTGGAAGGAATTGCCGCCGCGGGGCACTGGGGCGATCGTGAAGGGATGCGCTCCGGTGAGTGCATTCGAATTCTGACGGGGGCGCCCGTTCCCGACGGGGCGGATGCCGTCGTTGCCCAGGAGGCCGTAAGGCGGGAGGGCTGCAGGGTCTTTCTGGAACGGCCGAGCCGCGGTGGAGAGGGGATTACGCCTGCGGGAGAAGACATTCGGAGCGGCGGGTTCCTTATGAGCCGGGGAAGCGTTCTCGGACCGACTCGCCTGGCGCTGGTTGCCGCCCTGGACTTCACTCACGTTCACGTCCATGCCCGTCCCCGCGTGGCCCTGCTGGCTACCGGAGACGAGGTCAAGGAGCCGGGGCGGGTCATCGCCGGCCCTTCCGTCGTGTGCAATAACCGGCTGCTGCTCGGGTGGCTGGTTCGCCTCCAGGGGGCGGTTCCCATAAGCCTGGGAACGTCCGGGGATGATCCCGAAGCCATACTCGCCCACCTGGAGCGTGCGGACGATGCCGACTGCGTGATCACTACGGGGGGGACCGGGCGCGGAGACCGGGATTTCATTCG
>CAYOVG010000596.1:0-2529 GCA_964407285.1 uncultured Syntrophobacteraceae bacterium | reverse complement strand
CAGTCCGAGTCGGCAGTGTAGTAAGCCGCCAGTCCGAGCCGGTAGTGTGAGCCGGCGGTGAAATCAAAATTCGTCGCGGAGACCGGCAACTTCCAATGGAATTCATTCCTGCCGTCCCTCTGCCGTCCGTCGCACGGGGAGCCGCATCCGCAAACACGGTTCTCCGGCTACGGATCACGCAAAAGCTGATTGATCCCCCGGCGGCTACTCCCCCAGGTACGCCCGGCGGACGCGCTCGTCGCGAAGGAGTTCCCTGCCGGGGCCCTCCAGGGAGACGTTGCCGGTTTCCAGCACGTAGGCGTAGTGGGCCGCGTGGAGGGCCGCCATGGCGTTTTGTTCCACCAGGAGGATGGTCGTGCCGCGCGCATTGATGGTGCGGATGGCGTTGAAGACCTCCTCGACCACGAGAGGAGCCAGCCCGAGGGACGGCTCGTCCAGGAGCACCAGCTCCGGGCGGCCCATGAGCGCTCTGCCGAAGGCCAGCATCTGCTGCTCGCCGCCGCTCAGCGTCCCCGCATACTGGGCGCGCCGCTCCCCGAGCCTGGGGAAAAGCGAATACACCCAGTCCAGGTCCGCCCGCACTTCCTCGGAGTCCGTTCTGTTGTAGGCTCCCAGTTCCAGGTTTTCCACGATGGTGAGGTTCGGAAACACGCGCCGGCCTTCGGGGCTTACCCCTATGCCGCTTCGGATGATGTCGTGGGTCGCCATCCGCGTGAGTTCCTTCCCCCGGAACAGCACGGAACCCGAGCACGGCTTCACCAGTCCCACGATGGCGCGAAGGGCGGTGCTCTTCCCCGCCCCGTTCGAACCCACGAGGGTGACCACCCGTCCCGGCTCCACCTTGAGGCTCACGCCCTTGAGCGCGTGAATGGCCCCGTAGTACACGTGCAGGTCTCTCACTTCAAGCATTCCGTTCACCCTCTCCCCTCTCTCATCCCTATCCTCCCTTCGCGCCGACTCCCCTGCCGAGGTAGGCCTTGATCACTTCCGGGTCGTTCTGAATCTGCTCCGGACTCCCCTCCGCGAGGGCAACGCCGTGGTCCAGCACCTTGATGCGCTCGCACAGCCCCATGACGAACTTCATGTCGTGCTCGATGAGCAGGACGGTCAGATCGTGCCTGTCCCGCAGGCGGCGGATGAGCCCCGCAAGCTCGGATGTTTCGTTGGGGTTCATGCCCGCGGCGGGTTCGTCGAGCAGGAGCAGCCCCGGCGAGGTGGCGAGAGCCCTCGCGATCTCCAGGCGGCGCTGCATACCGTAGGGAAGCCCCCCGGCCTTCACTCCGGCGACGCCGCCAAGCCCCATCTCCTCCAGGTAGCCCAACGCCTTCGCCCTGATGGACGCATCCTCGCGCACATAGCCCGGAAGCCCCAGCATCGCCTGCCAGAAGCGGGACCGGAGCCGGCAGTGGAAGGAAACCATCACGTTTTCGAGCACCGTCATGTCCGTGAAGAGCCGGATGTTCTGAAACGTGCGGGCGATCCCGCGGGCCGTAATCTGGTGCGCCTGCCTGGCCGTAATGTCCTCCCCGCGCCAGAAAATCCGGCCCGACGACACGGGCGCGAACCCGGTGATCAGGTTGAACACCGTGGTCTTCCCCGCCCCGTTGGGGCCGATCAGCCCGACCAGTTCACCCGGCCGCACTTCGAGGGAAAAACCGCACACCGCGCAGAGACCGCCGAACCGGCGGGTGACGTTCTCGAGTTTCAGAATCGAACCGGACGCCGGAGATGAAGGACCAAACGCGCTCATAGGGGACCCCCCTGCTTCGCCTTGCGCCCTCGCGGGCGAAGCCCTCCGTCGCTCCCCCCTCCGATGAACCCGAACAACCGGTCCCAACTGAATTCGCGCCCTCCCATGATGCCCCTCCGCGCGAAGATGATGACCAGCATGAGGATGATGCTGAAAACGACCATGCGCATGCCGGGGATGCCCGGAATGGTGAAAAAACCCAGGTCCATCGGGCTTTCCACGAACCGCAGGGCCTCCCCTCCCCAGGTGAACAGGACCGCGCCGATGACCGCCCCGGTGGTGCTCCCGAGCCCCCCGACAACGATCATGATGAGCAGGTTGAAGGTAAAGAAGAAGGTGAAAAGCGATGGGGATATGGTCGTGATGAGGTGCGCCAGCAGGCCTCCCGAGACTCCCGTGAAAAAGGCGCTCACCAGGAAGGCGAGCGACAACGTCTTGAACGGGTCGATTCCCATCGCCCGCGCGGCCGCTTCGTCGTCCCTCACGGCTTTCATGGCCCGCCCGAAGCTGCTGCCCACGAGCTTGACGGTCACGATCACGGTGAAGACCGCAATGCCCCAGGTCCACCAGAGGTTGGTGTAAGGATGGAGGCCCTTCAGCCCGAGAGGGCCGTTGGTGACGCTTTGCATGCCGTTCGCCATCACCCGCACGACCTCTCCGAGCCCCAGGGTCACAATGGCCAGGTAATCTCCGCGCACCCTGAAGACGGGAAAACTGACGACGAACGCGAACAGCGCCGCCACGGCCCCCGCCGCCGGGAGCGAAACGAAAAACGGCAA
>CAYOVG010000595.1:0-2554 GCA_964407285.1 uncultured Syntrophobacteraceae bacterium | reverse complement strand
TCGCCGACACCGCCAGCACATGGCGCGGACGGTCCCTCAACCCATCCGAAGCGCCGTCCTCCGGGCGATGCCCCCCAAACGCATCCGTGCCGCCAGCCGAACGCTCACCCGCGTGGATGCCCGGCTGCATCGCCGTCGCGGGCCGCTCACGGGAAATCGGCGCTTCCTCCAGCACCACGTGCGCGTTCGTTCCCCCGAACCCGAACGAACTGACCCCGGCTATACGCTTCTTTTCCCCCGAAGGCCACGGCGTCGCCTCGGCGGGGACCCTCACCGGAAGCTCCTCCCAGGCAATATGAGGACTCGGCCGGCGGAAATGCAGGTGCGGCGGAATTTCCTCGCGGCGCATCGCCAGGACCGTTTTGATGAGCCCTGCGATCCCCGCGGCGGGTTCCAGGTGGCCGATATTGGTCTTCACGGAACCGACCACGAGTGGCCGCGGTCGCTCCGCGTAATGATCCGTTCCGAAAACCGCTCCCAGCGCGCTCATCTCTATAGGGTCGCCGAGGGATGTTCCCGTGCCGTGGGCTTCCAGGTAATCGACTTCGGACGGCCCCACACGGGCATCGGCCAGGGCGCGGCGGATCACGAGTTCCTGGGAAGCCCGCGCGGGCACGGTAAGCCCTCCGCTCGGACCGTCCTGGTTGACCGCCGATCCTCGAATTACCGCCAGTATATTGTTCCCGACCGCGGCGGTTCCACCCGCGGTGGTTCCGTCCGAGACGATTCCGCTCGCGGCGGCTTGGTCCGCGAGTGCGTCCGAGAGCCGTTTCAGGACCACGATGCCGCACCCCTCGCCCCGGACGTAGCCGTTGGCCGCGGCGTCGAACGTCTTGCACCGCCCGTCGGGGGCCAGCATGCCCGCCTTCGAGAGATTGATGTTGAGCGCGGGGGAAAGGATCAGGCTGACTCCGCCTGCCAGGGCCATGTCGCACTCGCGCCTTCGCAGGCTCGCGCACGCCAGGTGCACGGCAACCAGCGATGAAGAACACGCCGTATCCACCGCCATGCTGGGACCGGTCAGTCCCAGGCTGTAGGAGATGCGCCCGGCGGCGATGCTCAGAGCGCTCCCCGTGCCGTAGTACGCATCGATCCTCTCCACGTCCCCGGACCCGAGCAGGAGAAGCGCGTAGTCCAGGTTGCTGATGCCGACAAACACCCCCGTCGAGCTTCCGGACAGGAGGTGCGCGGGCTGATGCGCATTTTCCAGGGCTTCCCAGCACACTTCCAGGAGCAGGCGCTGCTGCGGGTCGAGGCTCGCGGCTTCCCTGGGGGAAATATTGAAGAACCGCGCATCGAACCCGTCCACATCCCGCAGGAAGCCGCCGAAGCGGGTGCACATCTTGCCCGGAGCGTCGGGGTTCGCATCGTAGTACCGCTCGATATCCCATCGTCCTTCGGGAACTTCGGTAATGGCGTCCACACCCCCGCGCAGCAACCGCCAGAAGGATTCCGGATCGTCGGCCCCGCCGGGAAAGCGGCAGCCGATCCCGACAATGGCGATGGGTTCATTTCCGGCGTACTCCAGGTTCTCGAGCTTTGCCTGCATTCGTTCCAGGGCGATCAAAGCTCTCTTGATCCTGAAGGTCTCGGCGTCTTTATCGGTCGCGGTCATTCTTATCAAAGCTTCCGGTTCAGAGTTAGTGTTCAGCGTTTCTTGTTCAGGTTTCCGGGGCCGGCGTTCGAAACTCGGGCCTCAAAATCACGGCGCGCCACGGGCGGCTCCGGTATCTCCGGTATCGCCCAGCCATTTCTCGATCCGGTCGAGCCTCCGGTCCAGAAGCTCCTCCAGTTCGCTCCTGGTCAGACCGTCCAGATCGACCGCCTTCGCGGTCCCATGAAGCGCGAGTTCCGACGGCGACGGCGGTCCGGCATGAGATTCAAAAGGTTCACGGGGACCATGGGAAATTCCCGCCGGGAAATCCGGCCCGGATTCAATCGCGCCCGGGGAAAACACATCCGAAAGCACTTCCCGCCGGAGATATCCGGCCAGCGCATCGATGGTCGGATTGTCGAACACCAGCGTCGAGCGCAACGAACACCCCAGGTTCACTTCAAAGCGGTTTTTCAGCTCGATGGCCATGAGCGAATCCATTCCGGCTTCGAACAATCTCCGGTCCGAATCGATCATTTCGGGGTCCGGCAGCCCCATCACCGCCGCAACCTGCGATCGTACATGCCCGGACAGCAGGGCCGCGCGTTCGGAGAGCGGGGCCGCTTTCAGCCGCCGCAGGAACTCGAACCGGTCCTCCCGGTCCTTTCCGTCCGGCAATGCGAGAGGCGACAACGAGGATGTGAGAGCGTGGTCGATGATGTCGTCCAGGAGCGCGGGTGAACGCCCCACGGGCAGATGCGCGATGAATTTCGACCAGTCGACCGGCAGCACGGCAACGCAACTCCCGATGCCGGAACCCAGCAGCATGCCCAACACCTCGACGCCCGCATCGGGTTCGATCGGTTTGACTCCCATGGCGAACATCCGTTCCCGGTTGCGCCTGTCGAGCCCCGCCGCCATGCCGGCTTGCGCCCAGGGTCCCCAGTTGATCGTCAGGGC
>CAYOVG010000594.1:0-2558 GCA_964407285.1 uncultured Syntrophobacteraceae bacterium | reverse complement strand
AAGCCGCAGAAAGGGGCTTTTCGAGCTTGCCCACCAGGGCGCGCTTTTCCTGGACGAGATCAGTGAGGCCTCACCGGCCCTTCAGTCCAAGCTTCTAAGGGTTGTGGAGACCAGGACCTTCATGCGGTTGGGAGGAAGCACTCCCATACGTTCGGATTTCCGCCTCATCGCGGCGACCAATCGAAACCTGATGGACGACGTCGCCGGAGGCCGTTTCCGCCAGGACCTCCTCTACAGGCTGAACGTCTATACCATAAATATTCCTCCCTTGCGTGAGAGGAAAGACGATATTCCGCTGCTGGCGGAGTTCTATCTCAAGAAGTTCAGCCGGTCCTACCACCGCCCGATAGAAGGCTTTTCCGCCAAAGCCTCGCTGGCTCTCCTGGAGTATGACTGGCCGGGAAACGTTCGCGAACTGGTGAACGTCGTGGAAAGGGCTGTAGTGACCTGCCGGGGAAGCCTGATCACTCTCGAACACCTGCCTTTCCATCCCGACAAAATAGACAGGGAGGGGGAGTCGGATTTGAACCTGAAGGATGCCGAGAGATTTCTCATCGAGATGGCCATGAAGCGGTCGAAGGGCAATAAGGTGAAGGCTTCGGAAATGCTGGGAATAAACCGTAAGACTCTGGCGGAGAAGCTTAAGAATTACGGAATGGCGGAAGACGGCGACGGGCGGAATGAGTGAAGGTGTTTGGACAAAGGGCGTTGCACGGACATAGTATGGCTGAAACGGTATGAGAAATAGAATACGGAGCAAATTGATCCATAAGCTTCTGCTGTTTACTCTTCCCCTCGTCGTTCTTTCGATCGCATCGACCACCGTGATCCTGTCATGGCTCAATTACCGGCATTTCGGCGACGCCATCGGCAAGGACTACCGAAATCTTGCCGAGAGCGCGGCAAGCGAGATCCAGACCCATATGGAGGGAGCGCGAAGGAGCCTCGAGAGCCTCGCACTGGTCTTGAGCGCCGGCAAACCCGATGAATGGCAAAGGGAAATGATCCTCACAGCCTACAGCCAGAAATGTTCCAACGTCATCTCGGTTTCGGTCCTTTCACCGGATGGGGCCGTTCCGGCATCGGAGGATCGGATGCCGGAAGAGCATGCGGCGCGGAACAAAGAGAGAACTTTCCAGGAAGCGCTTTCAGGGTCCAGCGCCCTTTCCGCAATCATGCTTACGAAGGAGGGGGTCCCGTACATCGTTATGGCCGCGCCCATCAAGCGTTTGGGAAAAGTCAGCGCGGTCCTTTGGAGCGAGTTGAGTCTGAAGGCGGTGTGGAACGTCGTTAAGAGGATCAATGTCGGCAAGGCCGGCGCGGTATACATTATGGACGAGACGGGCCACCTCGTGGCGGACCGGAATGTGATCTACACCCTGAAAGCTTCATACGGAACGGAACCCGCCATCCTGGAAAGGATCAAGAGCGGAATCGGCCCCACGGCATGGGTCGAGGATGTGGAAAACGTAAAGCACCACCGGCTCGGGAGCCTGATTCCCGACATGAAATGGATAGTGGTGATAAGCCGGCCCGCCACCGAAGTCTATACGTATCTGTTCAAGACTTTCTGCCTGGCCGGCCTGATCGCATCTTCCATTTGCCTGTTTGCCGCTCTTATTGCATGGTTCAGCATGAAGCGATTCCTTCGGCCCATCCACGACCTTCACCACCAGGTGTCGGAGGTGAGCGAAGGAAAGCTGGACCGGAAAGTGAGTGTCTCCTCGCACGATGAGATCGGCGATCTCGGCATCGCATTCAACCGGATGATCGACTGCATAAAAGGATACGTGGAGCGTGAGGTGGAGACCGCAAAAGAACTTGTGCATACCCGAAACCTCTCCGTTCTCGGCACCGCATCCAGCAAAGTGACTCATGAAGTGGGCAATCTCCTCAGCAACATAGCGTTTGCGATTCCGGCGCTGAAGCGGGAAGTCCAAAGCCCGAACGGTCGGAGGAGCATCGAGTTGCTGGAACTGGAATCCGAGAGAATCCGCTACTTCATCGAAAGTTTCCTGCAATTCGCCCGGAGACCCGAGCTTCAGCTCCACAAAATAGCCATGAAGGTGATGATCGACGAAGTCCTGAGCGTTCACGAATCCAGGATGCGGGAGATGGGAATACGGGCGGAAGTATCCTGTGCGCCGGATTTGCCGCCGATATGCGCGGATGCCCGCCTGATGTACGTGGTCTTGAACAACCTGATAAAGAACAGCCTGGAGGCCATGGACGGCTCGGGAGGAACCCTGGCCATCGAAGCGCGGACCGAAGGAGAGCACCTTCGGGTGGACCTGAAGGACTCCGGTCCCGGGATAGAACCCTCGGTCCTGGAGAACCTGTTCCAGCCGTTCTTCACGACCAAGGGAAGGAAAGGCACGGGCCTCGGCCTTTCCATATGCAAAACCATTGTGGAAGCCCACTGCGGGACCATCGGGTGCGCCTGTGAACCGGGAGAAGGGGCGGCTTTCCGCATTCACCTCCCTTTGCGGCAGCCGCTGACCCCATGCTCGCCGTAACGGCCGCCTTCGCTCCCGAGCCGGCGGGTCGGCCGCCCTTCC
>CAYOVG010000593.1:0-2568 GCA_964407285.1 uncultured Syntrophobacteraceae bacterium | reverse complement strand
GAAGCACCTCATCCAGGACAACATCGGGGTCGAGGTCTTCATCTCCGAAGATCCGCTGCGCTCGGTCATCCGGGGCGCCGGGGCCATCATCGAACGCATGGACTACTACAAAAGCGTGTTCCTCAACTGACGGTTTGTTGTTTACAACACGAAGTCATACATTATAATGCAATTGAGCAGTAGTAGACGACGGTTGGGGTAGAGGCTGAAGTACGCCCTTTTTCGTCGAAATACGGAAGTGTTCCATTTTTCACCAGGGGAGTGACCTGAGCATGAGGATGAGGGGGAAACCGGGTATTGTATTTTCGGGGCTTTTCATTGTTTCGCTTTTTCTTTTTGCCGGCAGTGCGCAAGCCCTATCGCTCACGGTTAACGCAAGATCCGCCATACTCATGGAGGTGCCCGGCGGAAGGGTCCTGTGGGAACAGAACGCCGATTCGCCCATACCTCCGGCGTCGGTTACCAAGATCATGTCCCTCTACCTCATTTACGAAGCGATCGAGGGGGGAAGGGCCGGCCTGTACGACCTTGTCCCGATCAGCAGGCGAGCGGCATCCACCGGCGGCTCCAGGATGAATCTCAAGGCGGGAACGAAGGTGCCCCTCGATGTCGTCATGAAGGGCATGGCGGTCGCCTCGGGAAATGACGCCTGCGTCGCCGCCGCGGAATACATCAGCGGCAGCGTGGAGGATTTCGTCAGGCTCATGAACGACAAGGCCAGAACGCTCGGAATGACGAGCACGACGTTCATGAATCCCAACGGCCTTCCGGCCAAGGGGCAGGTAACGACGGCCAGGGACATGGCGAAGCTTTCGCTGGCCTACCTCAAGCGCTTCCCCAACAGCCTTCCTCTTCACTCCACCAAGACCTATGTTTTCGGCAACAGCGTATTGAAGAACCGGAACCGGCTTCTCGGGCACTGTCCCGGAGTGGACGGAATAAAGACGGGGTACGTGGGAGCTTCCGGATACAATCTTTCCGCCACGGCCAAACGGGGGAACACCCGGCTCCTTGCCGTGCTGCTCGGCGCTTCCAATGCGGTCGACCGGGCGGTTGAAACCACGAGGATACTGGAAGAGGGATTCGCGATGCTCGCCCCCACCGACCCCGCCATCGCAGCCGTTGCCGCATGCGCGCAGAGCACGGAGGAACTCAGGGAAATGTACCGGGCTGAAATCGGCGGCGTCGGCAGAGCGAGAGCGTCCAAGGCGGTTCATCACCGATATTCCGGGAAGAAGGGCAGGGGCGGCTCGCACAGACTGAACGCGGCGGCGTCGCAAAGCGCCGGAGGAAAGAATGTTCATTCGACCCGAGTAAAGGGAAAAGCCGGCGCCGGAAGCACGCGCGAAAAGAAAGCCGCGGATTCGGCGGGCAAAGGAACGGCGTCTGAGAAGAACGGGAAAGCCGACGGTTCCCGGAACGGCCATGCCAGGACCGCCGCACGCAGGTAAGCGGGAAGCCGCGCTACGGCCTTGCGGTTTCCGCACGGGAGAAAAAACAAAAAAGGAGTTACCGGACACCCGCGAAACCGGCTCGACCGGCAGGGGGCTCAAGCGGCGCCTGCCGGTCGCCCGGTCTTTGCGGGCGGGTATCCGGAACTCCTTTATTCTTTATCACGAATGTATTATTGCTTCTTCATTTCCCGCCGGCGGATCGTCCGCGCCGGCGGCGGCGGTCGTCCGGCCCGCTATGGCTGCTGGTTACCGTCGTACTTGAAAGAAAGCTGTACTCTGGCCCGGTAAGCCGTCACCTTGCCGTTCTCGACCCTCATATCCAGCTTGGTGACTTCGGCAATTCTAAGGTCCCTGATGGTTTTGCCCGCGGTCTCCACGGCATTTCTGGCGGCATCCTCCCATGACTGAGTGCTGGATCCAATCACTTCAACCACTTTGTATACGCTGTCGCTCATGGTGGGTCTCCTTTCCTGACTAACGGTGTACAGGTCGCCTGCCCCAGAAAGCGCCGCTTCCGCCCCTCTCCAAGGACTTTACCATCACCCCGGTGGGAGCACAATTCCGAATTCCCCCGGGAGCACTGAAGCCCGGACGCTTCCTCGTGGAAGGAATCATAACGCGCCGGGTGGGCCTTTGAATACTTCTGGGCCGGGATGATACTACGGAATCAATTCCATGGCAAGAATTTGTTCGAAAAAAGCGGCGCGCCAAGGTGGAGGGCCGACAATGGACAATGGGGAGCGACGGACGGGCGCCCCCCGCGCGGAAACGATGACCCGCAACCCTTTTCACGCCCGGGCCATGGGAATACCCAAACTCGCAACCCGGTTCATGCCCACATCCTACGTGTTCCGAACCCGCAACCCGCAACCCGCAACTCGCACCCCGTACCCCGCAACCGCCCCACCTCCCCCCTTCCGCAACCCGGTTCATGCCCACATCCTACGTGTTCCGAACCCGCGCAACCCGCAACCCGCAACCCGTACCCCGCACCCGCCCCACCTCCCGCCCTCAATCCGGCAGCGCAACCGGGTACACGTCCAGGTCGCGTCCAATTCCGGCTCTTTCGAAAACGCCGCGAGCGGTGGATTCGAGGCGCTCCATCTGAGGGCCG
>CAYOVG010000592.1:0-2592 GCA_964407285.1 uncultured Syntrophobacteraceae bacterium | reverse complement strand
GGGGCAGTGATAGTAAAGGGGTGTATATTCTTGGTAAGAGAGTAGTTCCTCAGACAACATTGAGATAGTTGGGGTGGATTGGTGTACGACTATAGAGAGAAGATTTTGCATTGTTGCGATATATATGGGGTGCTTACACCTCAGCTATATTCCCGCGATGATCTTGTGGTGACGATCCTTGCTCTTGCGGATGCCGTCAGTGCTCTTAATCCTACCAGCGTGGTCTGTCTCGGAGAACAATCAGTTGTTTCTCTGGGGGCACTACAGGATATAGCCCCTTCCGCCATTATTCATGCTGTTGGGACTCCATTGAAAGCCGTTCAGGATACTGCTCATTTTTACCCTGTGGATGTATCACGGGTAATAACACATGAGGGCGGTGTCCGGGCTCTTGATTTTTCCTCGCTGTGGAGCAACAACGAAACGGTGCTTCTGGTTGTCAGTGCCCATGCGTTGCCTGACGTTGTGGATGTGGATCATGTGATCCATTCAGTCTTGCCGTTCCTTCCGCACGGCAGCGCTGTCGTTGTTGAAGGTGTCTGGTTTAATGCGGAGCGAATTAAGCAGGATGCCGCGCAATCGTTCATGATGGGGAGCCAGCTTTCTAGGATTGACGAGCTTCAGTGCTTTGATGGCTACTACGCCCCGTATCATGAAGGGGGATCTCTCTTTGGCTGCCTGAAGGTGAAGCCATTTTTTGATTTTATTAATAACCGTAGGATTTCTTTTGAATATCCTCCCGAGGGAAAGCATGTGTGGTTTGCGTGGGACGGGGAAATGCACGCTGCAGGCACCCTCGCCTCCTTTCAATTGGATCCGTCGGAGCACGGAGAAGTGTCCTATGATCCGTTGAACATCGATAGCCCCTTCCCCCTGACACAGCGCACGCTTGGCGTCGCAAGGCGTTTGTATAGGAGTGGTCAGATCCGGGAGACGGTGGCTCTCCTATACGATCTGGTAAAAGGCGAACACTGCGCGGAGGCCTGCCTGGCCCTTGCCATCTGCTTTGCCCGGTTTGGCGATCTGTTGGAAGCCCGGAATCTTGCATCCACGGCGCGACGGATGAACAGCGGCAGTCCTCGAGTGGAAAGACTTTGCCGCGATCTTGACCGTCGGCTTGGCATCAAGGACTTTCCCCAATCCGGCAACGGGGGCGTAACCATATACGCCGCGCCCAAAGCGTTTACAGGGCACTCATCGATTATCCAGAAGAATGCCATCCGCAGTTGGGCGCGGCTCACTCCTCGGCCCGAGATCATTCTTTTGGGAGATGAAGAGGGTATCGCGGAAATGGCGCAGGAAGTTAACGCCCTGCATATTCCCGATCTTGCACGCAACGAATTCGGGACGCCGCTGCTGGATGACCTTATCTACACCGCCACGAGCATGGCCCGGAACAACACGCTGGCGTACGTCAACTCAGATATCATCCTGTTTGACGACTTCATGTCCGGCATCGCCAAAGCAAGAGCAGTCCACAACGAGATGCTCCTCATAGGCCGCCGTTGGGATATGAATGTCGTTGAGGAAATCAATTTCGACGATCCCGGGTGGAGACAGACACTGCTGGACGATGTAGCGAAAAACGGATTCCTCCACTTCGAAACCGGCATAGACTACTTTGTGCACAATAAGGGCCTATGGGTGGGCATGCCTCCTTTTGCTCTTGGGCGCTGCGCTTGGGACAACTGGCTTGTGGGCAACCCTCTCAGTATGGATAAGGCTGTCATTGACACGACCGAGTACATCACCGCCATTCATCAGGATCACGGCTACGCACACGGTGGCGGACGGAAAAAAGTGTTCGAAGGAGTGGAAGCCCAACGTAACAGGGCTATGGCGCAGTCTGCTATGGGCTTCACCAGTGATGCCGTGCTTTATATGACGAGTGAAGGCAAAATTGTCTCCCGAGCCCCGCTTCCTGCGTTGCACAGAAGCCCTCAAGCCATCTCGGATCGTGTGCGGTGGCTGGTTATTCAGGCGAATAGATTGCAGAATAGGGGATATATTGAGCTAGCGATATTCAAATATGAAGAAGCTTCCCGGAGCGAACCTGATAATTGCAGGCTTGCCGAGGTCTTGCATAGCCTTCGTGAACGCCAGACGTGTTAGCCCCTAGAAGTCCTATTTAGCCTGAAGCATTTGCTTTGCGCATGTGGTTTTTCATGGGGGAACATTGATATGTCGCAGGGGGAGCTTCCTAACCATTTGGATGCCGCGCTCCGCAAGCATCATCCGGAAAAGGGCTGATCCTTCACCCCCTTGTCAACCCTCCTGCTCAATATCCTTTGGGGACGGCATCTGATCGGACTGCAGACCATCCCAATCCCACCATTTCGCCGCCAAAGGCATTCGCCATCCAGAGCCGAAGGCATTGGCAGATATTTTGGGTCCGGGAGCTGCCTGTTTGCGTTTGAACTCGGCTTTTTGCAACAATCTGCCTACGGTCATCGCCAAACTCGGTTTCTCGTACGAGGGAATGCTCTGGGGGGAGGTGCGCTGAACCACAATGCCATCGAGCAGCGAATCCAAGACATCGTAAGACGGCAGGGACTGCTGGTCTGTCTGGTCGGGACGCAACTCGGCGGAGGG
>CAYOVG010000591.1:0-2596 GCA_964407285.1 uncultured Syntrophobacteraceae bacterium | reverse complement strand
GATCTTTTCCGCCGTGACCATTCCTGCTCGAAAGCCGCTCACATACGCCTCGACCGGAGGAATATCCATGCCGCTCACGGCCCCCGCCTTGCGGCTCTTCGTAAACAAACCCGCAACCAGGCCCGCCAGGAACCCCCCTTCCTCCGATTTGAAATCGAAACAGGCGACGTTAT
This sequence comes from uncultured Syntrophobacteraceae bacterium, assembly GCA_964407285.1. Lineage (GTDB taxonomy): Bacteria > Desulfobacterota > Syntrophobacteria > Syntrophobacterales > Syntrophobacteraceae > CAYOVG01. Next base: position 2,423 of record CAYOVG010000591.1, on the reverse strand, counting down.
CGCCTGCAATTTCGCCTTCAATGTGAATGAAGCGCGTACCGGGGAAATGCGGCGCCACCTCCCTCACGGCATCGGCGTAGAGAAAGCCGAGTGTGACGACGACATCGGCGCGCTGGGCGGCGATGGTGAGGTTCGGGACGTAGTCGGCCTGTTCGCGCGACTGTAGAAACTGGGTTTCCATGCCGAATTCGGTTTTCGCCTTCTGCACCCCCTGCCAGCATGCGTCGTTGAACCCCTTGTCGCCAAGCCCCGCTGCATCCGTCAGGACCAGCACCCGCAAGGCTTTTGCGTCCACGGACGGAGCACCCGCGATAATCGCGAGCACGGCCAGTAAAATACAAACGTACGATTTTGGTTTCGAAGCCGTTTCTTTCTCTATTCCAGTCTGCTCTTCCCTTACGGTCATTGCGCACTTCCTCTCCGTCTGTCTCGTTTCCGTCTCGTGGCTGCCGGCGGCCCCACGGCATTCGCGTTCCGCGCCGATTCAATTGCAGCTATTCCATCTCTTTCCCTTCATCTCTCGCCCTCCCGTTTCGAACCGGGGCCGGAGCATTCCCACTTAACCCCGGCGAGTGATTTACCAATGGAGGTACTCCTTGAGGTACTCCCAAAGTTAGCATATAATTCCGGCAGAGGTGGATAGAAAAATCCATGGAATTGCCCCTTGCTTGCGAAGACTCCCGGTCGCGCCCGGGAGCCGGCGCGCCGGAGTCGTCCGCCCAAACGGGCGATAATAAGAAAATACTCGTGTTTCAAGGTGGTTATGAAGGCTGTACAGCCGCTTTATTGATGGTTAGAAGAATGTAAGGAGTGTCTTACCGCGTGCTTTGGAGTGGGAATGGACGCTACCGGTTCCTTCCCGCGGACGTTACCGATATTCGTGCCCGATGGGAACTTCCCGAGATGATTCAGCCGGCGGATTCTTCCTTTTCCTGGATTACACGAGATAGCGGCAGGCGATGTTCGTCCCGATGCGGCATGGCATGAGGCCGGTTTTCGAGGGCTGAAGGAAACTCTTCCGGAATAGGGTATGTCTTTGTATGTTGTGGAATATAATAGTAAAAGTTTCCGGAGATGGTTGACGTATTGCATTCGGTAGGTTATCTATTACTTAAGGACTTTTCTTTTCCCTGCTCTCCGTAAGGAAGGTTAGTCCGGCATGGCATGAGGATGAATAACTTCGAGCGTACCGGTTCGAAGGATGACCGACTGCCCCGATGTCCCCGAAGATAGATGTTCTGAGGCGGTATCCTTAGCTGTTGGAATTCAGGCTCAGGCTTTTTCCGGCTTATACACGGTCCCGTACCTGGCCTGTTCAACTCGGAGTGCTTCAAATATGAAGAAAGACACGATTTACAGTATGAGAATTAGCCGTACGACACGAGACGCTCTCAAAAAGACGGCCAGCAGGGAGCGCCGTACGGTTGCATCTCTTTTAGACAAGATCATCACCGATTACCTGGAGAAAGAGGGCTTTTCCGTTCGGGAGGAAACCAATGAGGAGCGGCGCAGGTTCCCGCGGAAGAAAATAACGCTGCCCGGAATCACCGTCTTGAAAAGCAACGAGATGACCGACCCGCTGCCCGGCGTGATCCTCGACCTTTCCATGGGGGGGGTCCTGCTGACCTATCCCAAGGGGTCCGATCTCAACATTACGTCCGTGGGTGAGCTTCCTGTTTTCGAGCTTCGCTTTTTGCTTCCCAGCGTGGGCGAGCAGATCAACTTCGATTGTCATGCGCGCCGTATATCCGACACGGGCAACGAGATTCAGATCGGGGCTGTCTTCAAGGACCCCGAGGAGAACGTCGCCAGGAAGCTGAAAGCCTATCTTTCATGAGACGCAATAATTACGGAACTTTATGTTGATGCGCGGGTGTGTCGTTTCAGCGGGGCCGGCAATCCGGGCGTCATTCCGGTGATGCCCCGGCGTGCTCCCGTCAGGACCGGTTTGCGAGAACCTGAACCCGAAGCCCGCCGCCCACAGCTCAAAAAACACTCAACCTACCTGCAATTTCGTGGACCGGCAAGATGAGGTCCACACACTTCCGTTCGATGGCATGCCGCACAAGGTCCGGATAAACGCAGGTTTCCTGCTCCTGAACGATTGTCTGTCCTCCCCGTTCCCTTACCAGTTCCATTCCTCGTACGCCGTCTTCACCCGTCCCCGTGAGGATGACCGCACAGGTGCGCGTGCCGAAGCACTCGACCGCGCTTCGCATGAGCGTGTCGATGGGCGCCTGGGAGTGCCCCCCGGTTCTCAGCACCACTTGTTTGCCGTCGGGATGCCTTTCCAGGCGCGCACCCTCTAGAGTGGACCCCATATAAACCCGTCCGGGCAGCAACGGGCGTCCGTCGCAAGCGCGAACCACCTCGATAGGGCTGATCCTGTTGAAGTAGGAACAGAAGGAAGTGAGTACGCGGGG
>CAYOVG010000590.1:0-2618 GCA_964407285.1 uncultured Syntrophobacteraceae bacterium | reverse complement strand
TAAAAACGCGATCCACTGACACGCCAAGGGTCACGCCTTCGGCGTGACCCAGTGATCTTTCGTCGTTGCGACGGATTGTAGGTAGGTCCCATTGCTTGCATCTCATCGTTGCGCACTAGCCTGCACGAAATGCGGTGTATCAACGATCGGTTCAATGAGTGTCGGGAGGTCTATTCGGTTCGAGTCAGCATCCGTTATTTATGGGTATAGTCATAAAAACCACGCCCGGCTTTCCGGCCTGTATGACCGGCGCGGACCATTTGCCGTAACAAGGGGGCGGGGCGGTACTTATCTCCGAATTCTTTCTGCAGTATTTCCAAAACGTTCAAGAGAATATCCGCTCCGGCCAAATCGATGAGCTCCAGGGGACCCATGGGGAAATTGGTGCAAACCCTCATGGCTTTATCGATTTCTTCCGGTTTGTTGCCGTCCATCACGCACCATACGGCCTCGTTGAGCATGACGTCCAGCACTCGACTCGCGATGAATCCGGCATAGTCCACCGCCTCAACCCATATCTTGTCTAGAGACTCAACGAATGTTTTTCCGGTATCCATCGTTTCCGTGGAGGTCAATAACGCCTTGATAATTTCCACACCCTTCATCAGCGGCACGGGGTTCATGAAGTGCATGCCCAGTACTTTGGCGGGCCGCGAAGTGGCTGCGGCGATGGCGGCAATGGGGAGAGAGGATGTATTGGTGGCCAAGATGGTATGGGGAGGGCACGCGGTGTCCAGACGCTTGAACAGATCCGTTTTCATCTCCAAATTCTCGGGAGCGGCTTCGATTACCAAATCCGCCTGAGCGGTGAGAGAAAACTCCGTACTCGGCGTGATGCGGGATAAGGTGGCGTCGCGGTCCGTGGCGCTCATTTTCCCTCGGTCGACGGCGCCGTTCAACATTTTGTGGACGGTGCTCATTCCTTTTTCCAAGGCGGAATCGTAGACATCCAGCAGGATAACCCGGTATCCGGCTTGGGCGCTCACCTGAGCAATTCCGTTCCCCATAGCGCCTGCACCCAGTACTGCCACTGTCTTAATTTCCATGTCTCAAACCCTCCTTATCAGGCCGTTGAAGAACGAGATCTACTGTCACGCCGGCGGCGTGACCTGCATCTCGTCGTTTTGCACCAGCCTGCCCGCAATACTGTTTGCCGACAGTCTGGTAGGTCCGATACGACGAATCGGCCGTCCGAGAGAACGTACGTTCATTCTGTGCATGCTGATTTTCCTTCCGTTGGCCTCCGGTGTCAAGGCAAAAGGCGCCTGTGATTCGCCAACCGCGTGAAGGTTCCGGAGAAGTCGACATTAGACAGGGTTTGGTCACCAAGCCGTTGAAAAACGCAATCTGCTGTGTTGGATTTCATCCTTCGTCATTGCGGCGTACTGGTTGTACGCATCGTTCCTCAGGATTCGCCCGCATCGCATCTCATCGTTTTGCACCGGCTTGCCCGCAATACGCTGTATCAACGGGCTGATAGAAGGGGCGTCATTTAAAGCAGGATTCCTGGAAGGAGGTCCAACGGTTCTGTCCTATTCTTCCGGCTTGGCGTTCTCAGTGGAAAGAATCTTTCAGGTAGAGTTCCGTCCGGCGGTTCTCCCACAACCGCTTTCGTACGGCGTCCATGTCCTTCAGGTTCAAAACGGCCGTAATCAGTTCGTCCTGCACCTGGCTTGCAGGTCCGGCAAAAGATTTCACAGAGAAGGATCCGGGCGGATGAGGACCCACGATCATGCTCTTGCCGAAGGCCCGGTATCCCATGAGCGACGGTCCCACGGAATTGGCCGCGGCGATGTACATGTGGTTTTCATAAGAGCGGACCTTGATGATGTCCGGCATGAACTCGAGGGCGCCTTCGTAAATGGCGATTTCTCCCTTGAGATCCTTGAGAGTGACCATGATGCTTGTTACCAGCAGGATCAGTCTGGCCCCCTTGAGCGCCAGGGTTCGGACGGTTTCCGGGTAGCAATAGAAGTCCGCGCAGATCAAAATGCCGATGGGTCCGTACCTCGTCTCGAAAACGGGCAGGCTGTCGCCGGGGGTCAGGTAGGCTTTCTCCGTCTTGAACAGATGGGTCTTCCGGTACACCCCGATGAGGCCCTTCTGCGGGTCAATGACGCACGCCGCATTGTAAATGACTTCCGGATGGGAAACGTCTTTTTCGAACAGGCCCGCTACAACATACATGTCGTGCTTACGGGCCTCCTCTTCCAGCCGTTCCGTAAGGGGACCGGGTATGGTCTCCGCGAGTTCGCGGCGGGGTCGATCCAAGGTTTCGGACTCGTCCGTCAAAGAGCCTGCCGCCGTGAACGCCGTCTCGGGAAACACGATAAGATTGCTTCCCGCCCGGGCGGCCTGACCGATGAAGTCCACCAGTCTGCCCAGATCGTTTTCGCGTCCCGGAGTGAGCTGGCGCACATTGGCGCACGCTACGGTGATACTGTTCTCGTATTTCATACTGGACTCCCAGGGTGCGGGGTTATGTCCTGTCTCTTGCAAGCCGGTCTGTTAGGGGAAATGGATCCTACAGCAAGCCCTGACCCTATCAGCCCGTTGAAAAACAGCATTTCGGACAGGCTGTTCAAAACCGATGAGATGCAAGGCGCGCGAATCCTGAG
>CAYOVG010000589.1:0-2620 GCA_964407285.1 uncultured Syntrophobacteraceae bacterium | reverse complement strand
GACCGCTGCGGAGGCAGTATAACAAATGTGTCAACCTTTACGGAGCCACACCAGACCATATCCAAGAGATTCAGTTGGGTGGCCATCCGAGTTCCGCCACCAATCTTCGATGGATGTCGAGCGGACCGAACTCGTGGATAGGGGGCGAGATGTCGAAGTTCGAGACGAGAGGTCCAGATAAGCATACGGGCGTCAAGCCGGACTGCTGCGACTAGGCTGGCTTGGCTTTTCTCTTCTTTGTACAGGCAGAATGAGTATGTTAGGAGGATAGGTTCGATGCCACGTGAGGAGGCCTTTCCATGAAGAGTTCAGGAACCTTAGAGGAATTGGTCCAAAAGCTCGTTGATGCTCAATCCGAGTATGATCGGTTGACCCTTGACGAGGAAGAACCCCATGAACTCGGTCCTCCGGCTTTGCCGGGGCAGATTGCTAAACTAGAAAGTATCTTGGGAAAGCCCTTGCCCCCCAGTTACCGAGCGTTCCTCGAGCTGCATAATGGTTGGAGTGATTTTTCCGGTGGCGCAAAACTGCTGGCGATTGAGGATCACGAAAGACCATGGGTCAAGCGGCGTATCAGGAAATTGGGAGATCTGCTCTTTGGAGATGACAGCAAGAATCCCTTCGTACAGGGGGCTATACCTATTCTTCTTGGGGAGGAGGAAAATAGCTACTTGGTATTGGACCCTCGGAGCGTTCGGAAGAGTGGCGAGATGAAGTTTGTTCGCTATGATTACGGCCAAGTGGAAAGAACGTTCAAAGACTTCACCTCGTTTCTTCGAGACGAGTTAGACCTAATGCTCAGCCTTATCGAAGATGAGAGACGAGGCACCGTTGACGACGAGGACGAAGACGAGGACGAGGTCGAGGACGATGAAGGGGAGGAATGAGTTGTGACGCTCAGTAATCTTCCATCAGCGCTGGCGAGACCCATCAGCAACGCCGGGCGAGTTGTTTCGAAGCTTATGCTTGATCTTACGGTATACCTCATGGGACCGTCAGAGGATGAATTGGATTTCTTGATAGATTGTTATGAAGGCATTTGTCCACAAGGTCGGCTGAAGAAATTCAAGATTGCGGAATTTTCCTATTGGTCTGACATCGCGAACCCAGATTTGACGGCAAGCGCTCGAGCCGCAGCCGCGGCGGGTGCCAAGCGGCCACATCTTGAACCGGTTCGTCGGCGGCTTCGTGATGGGAGGGCCTTTGAAGTTCAGTTTTGGGATGGGCGAGAAATCCAGGACCCAGACGGAAGTTGGAGTTTTAGTTGCCAACAGATTCACCTCCGGGCCACTGGATTGCATGCTTTTGTGCGGATACTGGTCCCATTGGAAGCCGAAGCAACTGTTTTGCTCACAGCTGCAGGCGCTATCGCAGACAGAGTTCAACTTCACTCCGGTCATGCAGGGTTAGTATTTGTGTACGATCCCTGGTTCCTCGGGTCAGCATTCGATGGCATCTATGCACGTGCTCGAAGATTCTGGGGGGTGGATGTAGAACACCTGAATGATACCTTGCCATTGATGAGAACGGCGATCAAAGGAATCAATTGGATTACACTTATTGGCTCGCAGTTCACTGCCAAGCCTGAGATACAGGCCGGCTTAGATGCCCTTGCCGAGGTGTGGGGTGTCGGTATCGAGAAACATGCCCATGCTACGGTACTGGCCGCAGGCTCCCGGCCGGCGGTAGGTGATCAACATCGACATGATTCCAGTCTCGACTCCTACTACGCTATCGCGAATGCGCTAGGGATGTTGTATCTCGACGCACATCCTGACTTTCCAGGTGAACGGTGGATTTTGAATGGTAATACAGTCGGCTGGATTCGCAGGTTTCTGGATCCTTCCGGCTGGCGGTAAGTTGAGAACAATGGGTAACGATAGCAGCAAGCTAGTGTGTTCGGGCAACCCTTATGATGAACTACCTTATAAGTCTTTCGCGATTGAGTGGACCGCACCGGAGCGATTGGCCGTGGCGTCGCTGTTGCATGGTGGGCCGCGACCGCCCCTGGATGGGTATCGGGTGCTGGAACTTGGTTGCGGCAATGGGGCGAATCTGCTGCCGTTGGCGTATTATCGCCAGCACTCTGAGTTCGTTGGGGTGGATGGAGCGGCAAGCCAAATAGAATTGGCTCAAGAGCGGGCGTCGGCGCTGGGACTCACGAATGTCCAATTAATTCACGCTGATTTCCTTATAGCGAATGAAGCGCTTTGCGGGCCATTTGATTATATTATCGCCCACGGTATCTTTTCCTGGGTGTCCCAGGAGGTTCGGGACGGATTGCTGCGCATATTTACTAGATTACTCAGGAAAGGCGGTTTGCTTTATCTGAATTACAATTCTCTGCCGGGTTGGAATGTGCGAGGTATGGTCCGGGAGTTCTTGCTGGCGCAGACTTCTGCGGTATTCGGGCTTGGCGCCCGCGCCCGGCTTGCGAGGGAAGTTGCGGCAAAGATGGTGTCGGCCTTGAGTGATATGGAACATGCCTACTCACAGCTTCTAGCGAATGAGTTTTTCTTTGTCGCGGACGGTGACGATTCGGAGTGGGAATCGAACTGCGGGAGGAACGTACCTTCCCGGAAATAGGCATTCTTGAAAACATCTGAGGGACATGGGAGAC
>CAYOVG010000588.1:2380-2628 GCA_964407285.1 uncultured Syntrophobacteraceae bacterium | reverse complement strand
CCCAGGCAGCCGGCGTACCGCTCGCACAGGTTGCTCTCCCCGCCCCGCCACAGGGCCTCGATGGTCGCCCCGTTGGCATCGGTAATCACCCCGCCGTGGCTGTAGAACGCCTCGCCGTCCGTCGACCAGAACCGCTGCACCGGCCTGATCAGCCGGCCCAGGACCCCGGGCGAGGCGACGACGAAAACGTCGCCGGCTTCCAGTGCGATCACTGCGGCATTACCAGTTCGGTTGACGTATCCGGCGAA
>CAYOVG010000588.1:0-2370 GCA_964407285.1 uncultured Syntrophobacteraceae bacterium | reverse complement strand
GGACTGTAGCGGTACGGTACGCTCAATCCCGATCCGTCGGACCCGGTCTGATGAACCTCAACCGGCGAATACGTCCCGTTGTCCCCGTGCATTTCCACCCCGGGCCGTTTGAGGGCCTGGTAGGCGACAAACCCGATGGCACCGTATGGAGCAATACTGACTACATCACGCGACAACCCGGCAATCAGCTCATAGCCGTTCATGCCCCGCTGAACGAACCCCTTGTCAGCCAGGGCGGCAATAGCAACCAGCAGCATTTTCTCGGTCGGCGAGCAAGTCGGGCAGTCGGCGGCATAGGCCAGGTACTCCTTCGATTTCGCGGCGGCGTCATAGTAAGCCGCGTCGTCGCTGAACGTCTCCTCTACCACCCTGCCATCTGGGTAAGCCGTGGTCCTGGTGTTTGGCGTAACGCTCATTATTCCACAGCCTGACAGCAGGGGAACCATCAACGTCAATAGAATGATCTTACTTGTCATTTTTCTCTCCTTTTTTCCATGAGCTTTTCGAGGTCTTCCATGAACTTCTCATATTCTTTCTGCCGCTGCTCCTCTGTCAGAACAGGAGGAATGAATGGAGAAACGCCCGGAATGTGTGGGCAATACGGAGGGGTGTAAATCTGCCGATACGGATTATTCGGGCAATTTATACAAGCTCCAGGGTTTATGTATGGCAAACTGCAACAACAACTCATGATTTTTTCTCCTCCTTTTCTTTCCGTCGTTTATCTCGGTCCGCCTTCTCGCCGGATACCCGGTCAGACACGAGATGGTCCAGCCAGTCGAACAGCCGGACGTACCACGGTTCCTTGCGTTCTTCGTCTTTCATCGCACTACCTCAAAACCTACCGGCACCGCGCAGGTGTCGGGCTCAATGACGAATTGCACTGGCGCGGCCATGTCTGACTCCTGATACGTGATCGGTGCGCCGTAATAGCTGTCACTCCATGCGGTTATCGTCGCCGTCGCCGTACTGATCCCGTTGAACACAGCCGGCCCGGTCCACTCCTGCATCCCGAACTGGCGATAATAGATGTTGTACCCAGTCGTATGGTCGGTGTTTGCGTCCCACAAGAGTATGGTCGGTGTTTGCGTCCCACAAGAAAGTAACAGCGCAGGCCGAATCCCCCAGAAGCAGGAAATAAACACCGGCAAGGAAGGACACCGCTTCGCGCAGAATAATCCCCTTGCCTTTTTTCGGCTGATTTGATTGGCTACTCTTAGCCATGTCGGATACCTCCCGATAGAGGTTGAAGATATGGTCAGGCTCCCCGGTGTCGGTGGCTCGTCGCCGGGGGCCGCTACTGTAGCAATAGAAGAGGGATAATCACCCGCTGCACTACTTCTTCCGGTTCAATTTTTATGTGATATCTCATGCACCCGCCGCACTCAGGGAATTGCTTCATCGTTTCCTCAAAAGCCGATTTCGGGAGCATGTAGTGCATCCTTGAAAACAAAGCATCCTGCATGTTGTAGGACCGCAGGAAACACAGGGAACACTCTATTTTCGCCTGCCCGCACCAACCTATGCTTTCCCTTGCCCTGCTTGCCAGCGTACCCTCGTGAGTCTTGCACATAGCGTCGCAGGTGTCGAAATAGCCGAAGCCGCTTTCAGGGACCACGGAAGCGGGGTAGAAACGTGTTGCCTCGCAGCCATCGTAAAAGCCGTTCCAATAACCGTGGGCAATCACATAGGTTTCGATGTTATGGACTCTTGCGTTCATGGCGTATTGATCCCACTCCCAACAGCCGGAAAAGATGAATGCTTGCGCTGTCCCGGTCCATAGTAGGCTACCGAGTAATAATAATTTCATCAATCGGCTTGACAACCGATTTGTCCCAAGTTCGGCAGTCCGTGACAAAATCAGCCAGTGTTACAGTTTTCTCATCGACAACCTCATCCTTAACAACCTCCGTAATTAGCCCAAGGGTTAGTTCGTCCTGCTTTGATAGACGTGTTTTTGGTTCCAATCCAAGCATCCTTTTCCTTATCAGCACGATTACCGGGCATACATCAGAGAGTTTGTCGATTATTGCCTGATCGGGAACAACCGCTTTAACGGCTATCTGCTTCGGCTGCTGGGGAAGTATCATCCCGTCAGGGACGACAACGTAGGTAATCCCGTCAATCGTGCCAAGTTCAAACGGCTGCGCTTCGTTTTCTCCTGCTTCCGGGAGAAGCATCTGATACGTCGTGTATTGATCGATTGCTTTTTTGTAGCTGTAGTACATTTTATTTGTTCCTGTTCAATGATGCCTCAGAATGAATGCCCATAACTGCTCGCTATCGCTCGCTATACAAGGTAACAGGCGAGCCGGACGCCGACCGTGGTGTGGGAATTCGCCCGGTGGCTGTGCAAAGACGCGGCCCAAG
>CAYOVG010000587.1:0-2647 GCA_964407285.1 uncultured Syntrophobacteraceae bacterium | reverse complement strand
CGGTGTTCTTGATGATCGTGGCCACCTGGGACGGCGTGAGGTCCGAACGCGCGCCAAGGACCAGCGCCGCAACCCCCGACACTACCGGCGTGGCCGCGGAAGTCCCGTTGAATTCGGTGTAGTAGTCGCCTGAAGTGTTATAGCCGGACGCCCCCTGGATGTCGGTGGTGATCATGCTCACTCCGGGGGCCACAACCGCCAGTCCCCGTCCGTAGTCGCTTCCCCAGTAGTTTTCACCATCGCAACTGCTGGGCGACTTGCGCTCCCCGCACGGACTCATGGCGCCTACGGCTATCACCCCATCGAGGCTGGCGGGGTACTCCACGGACGAATCGTTGCTGTTCCCGGCCGCAAAGACCACCACGCACCCCTTCCCGGACCTGCCGCTCGACAGGGCGTAACTGATTGCATTGGTAACCGTATCGGAAGGACTGCCGCCTCCCCAGCTATTGTTGAGAACATCCGCGCCGTTGTTGACGGCCCAGGTGATTCCGTCCGCTATCTGGCTGTCCACGGTGACCCAGTTTCCGGCGGCGTTGTTATAGGCGATACGAACGGGCATTATCCTCGCGTTCCGGGCGACGCCCGCCACCCCGGCGCCGTTGGCGGTCGAAGCCGCGGCAATGCCCGCGCAGGCCGTGCCGTGAGCGTCATTGCCGCTGGGAGCCCCTGCGCTGCCCTGCCCGGTGGCGTCGTATCCGGTGACCAGTTTATCCTTGAGGTCCGGGTGAGTGAGGTCCACCCCCTCGTCGATGACGGCTATGGTTATATTGCTGCCGGTACTGACGTTCCAGGCGTCGGCGACGTCGATGTCCATTCCGGAGGTCCCCCAGGACTGACCGGTGTTCGAAAGGCTCCACTGGAGATAGGAGTACGTATCCGTCGTGAGGTCCGTGTAACCCGTGATCTTCTGGATCTGCGCGTCATCGATATAGACCCCCTCCTTGGGGATGGTCTCGTCGCTGGAGAACCTGAGCGCCACCCAGACGCTGTCCTTGCCCGTGAGATTTCCCAGGTTGGGCACGTTCGTGAGATCGAAGGGAACATCGATCCACCCGTTTGCGTCCCCCTCCGCTACCCAGTTGCCCGATAATCCATGTCCGTAGAAGTACGTTCCATCCGTCGACGCGAGTATCGAGAACCGGTCGTAAGTCGATTCGGTATTGATCCAGGCCCGCAGATTCACCCTCGCGTTCTTTGCATCGGAGAGGCTGAACGGGCCGTATATCATCGCCGCGCCGACATTGCCGGGGTAAGGACCGGGAGGGCTCACGCCGTTGCCCACGCAGTAGGCGCTCCACGCCCCCGTGAACGCCCTGTAAGTCGTGGCGCCCCAGGTGGGGCTCCCGGTCGTGCTCCAATCGGCGGGGAAACCGCCCTCGAACCCTTCCGAACGGATGGTGGTGTTGAAATTCGTCGCGGAGAGAAAGCCGGACTCCAAATCCGAGCCGGACGAGGGGTGCGCCCCCCCCAAAGCCGCTCCCGAATCAGGCATTATCGCCCAGATCCGATCCATCCTCTTGTGTTCGCCGCCGCTCCCCTTGCCGGTATCCGTTTCCGACGGAAGCGCCATGCCGTCGGGATCGGGGGCCTTCATCGATTTCGCCCCCCCGGAGGGAAGCTTCGAACCGGGCGGGCTGTTCCTGATGCGTACGAAGTTTGGATGGGAGTAAACGACGCCTTCGATCTCGTGGTAGGCGTTGGCCATGGAGAGCGCATCGCCCGAAGTGGCGCGAAGGATGTACGTGTTCACCGCCCATCCGACCTTCTCCACGATTTCGACTCCGTTGCGGGCGTTGAGCGCAAGGATGTCGCTTTCCGGGAAGGACTGGGCGAACTGCGCGATGAACTCATCCGTCACCATCATGTGAGCGCCCTGCGCCTTGAATACCGGGGCCACCATGCCGACCGAAGCATCGGAGCGCAGACTGCTCGACAGTTGCTCCACGTCGCGGATCGAAGGAGCGCCTTTCAACTTCAAAAGGTAGAAGTCGCCTTTTACCGGAGCCCCGGCGTCGGCCGAACTACCGGAACCCGCAATCTGAGGATACCTGTCGGCCAGGCCTTCCGAAGCCCCCTTGTAGGGCAGACGCACCCCCACGTATTCGGTGGAAAGAGTCAAGGGTATTTTCTCTCCCTTGCTGTAATAAAAATAGCTGTCTTCGTTGCCGTCTTCCGAGGCGTCGCCGATGCGGGCATAAAATCCCGCAAGCAGGACCGACAGGCCTATGACCAGAACCCATGCACGCCATTTGGATCCTTGGACCTGATGCAATTGCGCCATTGAGATGATCTCCTTTTCCACTGCCCCGTCCGGGGACCGGGTTGCGCTGATACTCCGCCGTGTTTCACACCCATTTTCGATGGAACGAAAACCATGATCCTTGTAGCTTATGTATAAAGCCGTCCACTTATCCTGTCAAAATTTAACTGAAATCACTAATAAAAAAACCCGGGAGGCCAGGGCCTCCCGGGTCCGCGGGTGACTTGATTCAAAATACCGTCAAGTCGCTTGAGACATTGCTCCCGATGAATCGGGCAGACTGCTAAGGTGAAGCAGAAACATAGACCTTCCCCTCGCTCCGGCGGAATACGATCAGGTCGGCCTTGCCGTCCCCGTTGACGTCCCCCGCATAGGGAACGTCGG
>CAYOVG010000586.1:0-2651 GCA_964407285.1 uncultured Syntrophobacteraceae bacterium | reverse complement strand
TAAAGGCCCTGCTTCACCACGTCACCTATAGCAAGGCGCATCGCATCGAAGGCGGGAGTGAATCGCTTGTTGACCTGCTGCATCATGGTCAAGGCAGTGATCCGTGGTGTCCTACTGCCCAACACCTGAGAAGGACGAGGGGTGTTCATCTCATTCACACCAACCCGTCGCTCCGCAAAAGCCAAAGCCATCGAAATTGCCTGCGGAAGCGATGCGTTTACCTGCCCCATATCGGCAACGTGCAGAGTTTCTTTGGGATTCCCGTTCACCTGGGTCAGCTTGTTTGCCCACACCATCCAGTTGTCGGCATCCGGTATGGCTCCATGCTGTGCAAAATAATGCTTCGTGTTCGTGATGATGGCGTTCAACGACCAATGGTTGAAGAAGTCCGATGCGTGCTCTTGAAAGGGTCGGCACATCTCGATCACGCCTTTGCCTACAAGCATGTGAGCCCTCTTTTGGTACTGAGCAATCACTATCGGGAGCTGTGAGTAGGGTTGATATTTGCAGTAAAGCACCTTCTTGGAGGTGCGGTCGTAAACGATGTAAAGATCCTCTGCGATGCCGTCCCCGTCAATGTCGAACAGGGCATACAGATCAATGATTTCGTAAAAGTCAGAGAGAGACGCAGAAGACGGTCCCTGCTTTGCGAGAGTTTCCCGTCGAAGGGTCATCCAATCCTTGTGCGCCGCTTTTGCGATTCGAGGCTCTTCAGGAGTACCAATATCCCAACCGTTACTCTTTGCCGCACTCTTCACTTGGTGCTCAAAAGGCCAAAAGCGTATTCCAATCCAAGGAAGCTCTTTGTACCGAGAAGAGGCTCCAGCGGGGAATAATAGGTTCTCGACGGGAACAGCCCGCGCCTTTGGCCCAAACCATTCGACTTTCTTTTGCCCTTTAGTCTTCTTCTGCTTCTCGACAAAGGGGACATAATATCCCAACGTGCCAAGTTGAATGCAATCCAAATTAGCGTCATCGCTTGCTTCACGAATATCCATCTCGGAGGCGAGGCGATTGACAAAACGCTGAAAGGCTTTCGCTTTTGTGGCAGCGGCTTCATCATCTCCAACGGGACGGCACGTAATAAAAGGAGACACCGACCAAAGCAGATCCACCACCTGGGCATTCAAAGAGTCTACAGCGATAGCCCCAATGGTAAGTTCAATATTGGGAGCATTCGGAATCGGGAAGCTCTTAACTGGATTCTTAGGGACACCATCATACATCTTCAAGAGTTCCCGGTACATGCCATCCAAGGATAACCGGAAAGCATAAGCATTCTCCACTTCCTGCACCACCCACTCTTGGAGGTCTTCGATTTGTTGTAAAGTGAATCCCCCGTAGGCTGTAGATGTGACCGGGATATTTTGAGACATGATGAGAACTCCTTAGTAACGAAACCCTGCAATAGATTACAAAGTATGAATGACCACCTTCGCATTAGCGGGCGTTCCGAGCGTACAATCCGAGATGTCAATCACAGGATCGCAAGGCTTCGGAGGATTGAAGGTCACATACTTTATACTGTACTCATCCACACAGGGACCACTATCAAATATTGCAGCATCATCGATTCCTCCATCATGAATAATCATACGATCATCTGTAGCGGAAGGAATGAACTCGATAGCAGTAATGAAACATTGTGCTCCTGCAATCCCCATAACAGTGCTATAGATCCAATCAGCATCAAGTCCAGTAATTTGAATCGTATTTTGTCCTACGGTAGTCGTGTTAGCCATTTTATGCTCCCCTAATATTAGAAATCTGGTGTGGGCTCCATTCCCCCCATTCCTGAACCTGCGTCTCCCATTCTTGGAAAGTACGCACCTATCGGATAGCATCCTCGATAGGGAATAGTCTTACCGTCTAATGCTATAGATATTCCAGCATCCACCCCTCCACACCATACATCTCTAGCATTGCGCTTTGGCCTGAGATCGGTAGATGAGCGAAACGGGCTAGCACTCAAACTGATCAGCGCCTCGGAGCAATCACCTGCACCAACATCCGTTTCCGTCGTCGCAACCTGGTCACAGGTCCAGTTCTCGCCAAGCTGGAGAACGCCGTCGTTCACAAAGTTCGTTGCAGATGTACCAGTTACTCCGGTCTGCGATATCACGTCCCCATAGAGGGAAACGTGTTCCAGGGCAGAATCATTCCCGACAACCTCAATGGCTGTATCGATCAAGGCAGAGGTGCTGAGCGTTGCACCATCGAGCCGAACGATATTAGACGGGAGGGTGTTCATGGTATCAAGTGCCGCATACTCCCCACCCGTCCCACGGTAGTAGGCAACGAAATTATCCAACCCTGCCGTGTCGCCGGTAGCGAACAGTCCATGGTTCGTATTAGTGTTGGCAGTCATGGTCTTGGCAGTGCCCATGAGAGCCCATGCTGTGCCATTGTAAGTGTAGATCCGCATCTCGGTGCCGTCACGGACGAGGCGAAGGCGTGTTCCTGCTGCCCAGGTGTAGGCGGCTGAGAGTTTGTTGGTTGGGCTTCCTGCTACAACCTCATCTACTTTGACGTTGATTCCGTCGTAGTAGGCGATGATGTAGTTCTGAGGATTGCTGAGTGAGTCGAGATTGCACAGGATGCCTACAGGTACTCCTGTTGGATTAGCAGTAAGTGTCACATCAAAGATTGCA
>CAYOVG010000585.1:0-2654 GCA_964407285.1 uncultured Syntrophobacteraceae bacterium | reverse complement strand
CATTACTGGTAAAGGCAAGGGGGTATCCACATTTTTTACCATCCCCCCGGTGAACGGTTACGACAAAGTAACAAATATCTCATGGCTTCCCTCTATACCGGAAAGCTCTGGACGTCGGCAGTCACCTGCTACGGCAAAGTGATGCGCCGAAACAGCAATGTCCGGTTAGGTTTCTGCGTGCAGGACCACAGCCTCAGGGCAATGACATCTAAATGGGGATACCCCAACAATCATGCAACCAAGGGCCATTTGTGAAACATGTGTGAAACATGCTTTGACAGCAGCCAATCCTGGTGATGCATCTTCACGAAAAACACTTCGGGCATCTATTTTCGTGAACATCATGGCTGAATTCAATTCGTCGATGTTTTTCGTGACCCATATGGTTCGTAATTCGTTGAAAACAGAAGGGTATTCCCCTTGCAAAAGGTTCTGGCGGAAAACACCTGTTTTCCGTGAAGTTTTCTGCTAAATTGCCAAATGGCCCCTCATTGCATGAATGTTAGGGTACCCCCTATGAGGCATTGTATCTCGAATTGCTTCTTGACCTGGGCACTGTATTGATCAAGCTCTGCGGATTTTCCGTTCTTAGGGTCGCCATCTATCCCGAACGCCGGGTATGGAGATCGATACTGGATTCTTTCGTGAAACGGTGGCTTTTATTTCCTTTATCACATTTACGTTGGAACTATACCCATTTGGGTGTTAACGGCTTGGGAAGCGACCCGTCTCACCCTATTGGAAACCGTCGGTTTCGCCGTCGTGCGGCGTCGATTCCGGTGCGCGACGGCGATTTGCGACGAGCGGGGCGCTTCAGGGGGCTAAAGAGTGCGCAATAGAATCGTATTGCGCACTCGATTCCCCGCGCCACCCCTCCGGAAGGAGGTGCTCACCCCCGGACCCGGTCGCAAAAGTCCATCCTGGGCCGTGCGACTATTGCGCACTCGATGCTCCACGCCCAGCGCTTCGAGGGCTTTGGGACCGACACGCGTGCGCATTGGCGCATTTTAGAAGCGTTCCGGCCCCATCAGGGGGGCAACCCGATATTGTGCTTGTCAACCGGCGTGCAGTCCTATAGTATGGATCACTGGCACGGTATTACGAAGTACTGACCCCCTTATGATGGGAACCGGAGGAATAAGGTATGCCCAAAGCCCCCATTCACCACATTGTCCCCAAGAGTGGAAGATTTTCCATCGTGTTGGGACAACGAGCCCTCAAGGAGCTTCGCAAGCTCGCTATAGACCTGGAAGTCCCGGAGAACGCCCTGATCGACCTGGCGGTCGTCTCCCTACTCCAAAAGTACAGGAACACGCCCATGGAGCAAATAGAGGCCAGGGGGATCGCTTGTTTCCTCGATTCCCCGGAGGACGAGTCGTGGAAGGAATCGTGGAAGCAAAAAAGAGCTTCGGCGCAAGACGGGGAAAAGCCGGAGCGGTTGGCGACGGAGAACAAATAGTGCTCTTCCCCAGCCGAAATCACCCCCACCGGAGCTTTCACCATGAAGACCTTTGAGCCGGTCCACAATGCGACGATCCTCGAATCCATCGAGTCCTACATCGAACACGGCGCCTCCCTCGGGCGACTGCGCCGGACGACCATCAGGAACCGCTGGTTCGAACTCAACCGCTTCGCATCGTTTTGCGCCTCCAAGGAAATCGACTCCCCCCGCCGGATACACCGAAATCTGGTGGTGGCGTATCTCGGCTCCGTAAAGGCCGGCAACGGCTCCAAGTACACGATCCTTGCGATTCTCTCCAGTTTCATGACCTACCTCGTCGACGAGGGCCTTGCGCCGGAAAATTTCATCGCGGAGATGAAGCGCCCGAAAGCCTACCGCGCGGAAGCGGACTTCCTGACCGAAGAGGAGATCGACGCACTCTTTCAGAGCGCTGCCGAAAACTCCTGGGAATCCCAGCTCGACCGCAACCTACTCCTCCTATCCCTTCTGACGTCACTGTGTTTGCGGGTCTCCGAGGCCCTGAGCCTGCGGTTGGAGGACGTGAGCCTTCGGCCCCCGTGCGTCTGGGTGAGCCGCAAGGGGGGCAAGGTGGAGAAACTGCCGCTCAACGAGGATCTCGTGGAAAAATTCGAGATCTGGTTCGAGGAGAGGAGCCGGTGGAAAGGGCATGAATCGCCCTGGGTCTTCCTCTCGACTCGAGGCCGGCGGATGAGCGTTCGCCGCGTCCAGCGAATGATCGCCGAGTTCCTGACCAAAGCGGGTATCGTGAAGCGTTCCATGGGGGCGCATCTGATCCGCCACAGCGGAGCCACCTGCTACCTTCGAAACGGCACCGATATCAAAACCGTCCAGGTCCTGCTCGGGCACGAAAACCTTTCCACCACCTCGAGGTACGTTCACTCCAATGCAAAGGCCCTGGAGAGCGCCGTCGCCCGTTTTCGTAGCGACACATCGCGGAACGATCCTCCGGTGAGTTAAAGAACAGCGCGGGAATTTCCATCCCCTCGAGGAAAACACAACCGCCTTTTCACCCGATACAACGGGGACGGGAGCCTCGAAGACTGCGAAAAGGGCCGTTTGGGTGGTCAAGACTACAGGACCCGGTCCGCCTGCGGCGGGGTTGGGGGCACAATCCAATCCGCTCTCCGAAACTTACGCAAAGCTGATCTACGCTATGCAAATCTCACCTTTG
>CAYOVG010000584.1:0-2664 GCA_964407285.1 uncultured Syntrophobacteraceae bacterium | reverse complement strand
AAGCCATTTTGAAATACCGCAGTCTGGGATCTCTGCCGGACAACAAGCTGGCTGCGTTGAAAGGTCTGGAAAAGCTGCAGGGCGAGCTGGACGATGTTTTGCGCCAGCTGAAGCGGGATCAGACGCTTGTTTTCCGCAAAAGCACCAAGGATGCGTTCAAGGGCGGTATCGCTCAGGGCATTACCGAACTGACATCCGCATCACTGCCATTCTATGCCGACTTCAAGCCTGATGGCATCGACAAACTGGCCACCAAAGTGTTCTCCATCGTCGACACCAATGCCCTAGCAGGTTGTTGAAAAACAAACCGATTTTAGTTCAGTAAATTGCCGATTTGTGCTATATTTTCGCGCGTAATTATTCGAAATCACTGGAGAATGTTATGCGCGGAACCGACCCGAAAACAGACGCCATGTTCGTTTATCTCTCACCCGAGTCCTTCGTGCCCAAGGAGCACCCCCTGCGTCCCGTCCGGACCATGGTGGACGCTGCCTTGGCTGAGCTCGATGCAGATTTCAATGCACTGTATTCCCATACCGGCCGGCCTTCGATCCCACCCGAGCAGTTGCTCAAGGCTCTGCTTCTCCAGGCGCTGTTTTCCGTGCGCAGCAATCGTCTGCTGGTGGAGCAGATCAACTACAATATTCTGTTCCGCTGGTTTGTCGGCTTGGCGCTGGACGAGAAGGTTTGGGACCACTCCTCCTTCTCTACCAATTTGGAGCGCCTGATCGACGCCGAGGTTTCCCGGCTGTTTCTGGCCAAAATCGTGGAACAGGCTCGCAAAGCCGGACTGCTCTCCAACGAGCACTTCAGCGTCGATGGCACGCTCATCGAAGCCTGGGCCTCGATCAAGAGCTTCCGACCTAAAGACGGCGATCCCAAGCCACCGGTGGGCCGCAACCAGGAGCGCGATTTCCACGGCGAGAAGCTCAGCAACGAAACCCATGCCTCCACCACCGACCCCGAAGCGCGGCTCTACAAGAAGAGCAAGGGCAAGGAGTCCCGAATGAGCTACCTGGGACATGCCCTGATGGAGAACCGCAACGGCTTGATCGTTGACGGCGTCATTACCCACGCTACCGGAACGGCCGAGCGCGAAGCCGCGGTCGAGATGGTTGCCGACGTCGCCGGCAACCGGCGTATCACCGTGGCCGGCGACAAAGGTTATGACACCCACGACTTCGTCGAAGATCTGCGCGGGCTTCAGGCCACCCCTCATGTTGCCCAGAACACCGAGCGCAACGGCGGCTCGGCCATCGACGGTCGGACCACGCGACACGAGGGCTATGCGGTCAGCCTGCGCATCCGCAAAAGAATCGAAGAGGTCTTCGGCTGGATCAAGACCGTCGGCAACCTGCGCAAGACACGCCACCGTGGCACGGCGAAGGTCGACTGGTACTTTGTCCTGACCCTCTCAGCCTACAACCTGGTCCGAATGCGGAACCTCGGGGTTGCTTCCGCCTGATGCGGGGAATGTGCGCCCGAATCGCGAGAAAACCGCCCTAAAAGGGCAAAACCGGAGCCCAATATCGACGGAAAAGTGCTTTTCAAAGAACGTTAACGCAACAAACTGACTGAACTTGGTCGAAAAAACTCCTCGTAGGGAAGGAACCTAGAAGATCGGGGTAGTTTTTCAACGGCCTGCTAACGTCAGGCGAAGGAAGCCGTCGAAACTTAATGTATCGGCCTCTTCGAGTTCCCGCTGCCTGCACCAGGAGGAGACAGCCTCCCTGGCAAACTCACTGCCCTGAATCTGCGTGTATTCCTTGTCGAGTAGGGCACGGCGATGCCTTTGGGCCAGAGTCATCGCCAGCTCACTGAACTCCAGCTCCTGCTCTGCCATCTCCTTTAACATCCTCGCCGAAAGTGTCAGCTCGGGATTTGTCAGCTTCTGATGCTGAAAGTCCACCGATTCTTGAAAATTCTCCCCCTGGTACGCATGATCGAGTAACCGGGCAACCTCAGCCAGCTCGGCAAAAATCTCTTCGGCCCAGGTCCCCAGAGATTTGGGTTTTTCGTCATCCATCAGCGCCAGGGATAAATCCCGCCCGCAGGTAGCCACCTTGTTCAGGTTTTGCTTGGAGGTGCGCTGCTGCCGCCGGGACAAAGCGGGGCTGTCTTTGAGCAGGCAATAGGTCAGGAACACATCCAGAAAGTACATCTGCTCCAAATCAATGCCCGTTTCGGCATAGGGATTGACATCCAAGGAACGGACCTCGACATATTCGACGCCCCTGGCCTGCAGGGCGTCCGAGAGCCTCTCCCCGGATTTGGTGACCCGCTTGGGTCGAATCGGCGCATAGAGTTCGCTTTCATTCTGCAGCGTATTGGCATTCAGTTGGCGATACTCCCCGAGTTGCTTCACGTCGATTTTCTCAAACGCTTCGTTGGGCTGGCTTGCTGCCCGGCGTAACCCGCCGACAAACTCGGTCAGGCTGTTGTAGCTGATGGCCAGATCGTCCTGCGCCTTGGTGTTGTAGCCCAGCTCGCTCATCCTCAAAGAGGTGGCCTTGAGCAGATAATGGGTCTTTCGCCCCAGCGCTTCCAAGGGCAATGTACTGCGTGCGTTCTTCAGAAAAGAAGAATCCACGGCCGGGGAGACGCCAAAAAGATACGAGATCATCCAGCCCAGGCACAAAAAATTGCGGATCAACACGAGGTAGC
>CAYOVG010000583.1:0-2667 GCA_964407285.1 uncultured Syntrophobacteraceae bacterium | reverse complement strand
GAGGACCGAAAAGCGCCCTCCCACGTTGGGGGGCACGGAGAGCGCCCGGTACCCTTCGCGGTCCGCTATGGCGCGCAGGTAGCCCTTGGCGGGATCGGTGATCGCGATGATATGCCCGCGGGCTTCCTCCTCTCCCAGCTTCCTGATGAGGATGTCCCGCACGATCAGGAACTGGCTCATGGTTTCCGCCGTGGTCCCGGACTTGCTGATGACCAGGACGAGGGTCCTGTTCCAGTCGAGCATGTCGAGGAGGTCGGAGAAGACCACCGGGTCGATGTTGTCGGCCACGAACAGCCGGGGATACTCCCTTTGGGCGGGGAGGAGAAAGTTGTGGAACGGCCTGCAGAGCGATTGCTGAAGCGCGATGGTCCCCAGCGCGGAGCCCCCGATGCCGAGCACAAGCACGTCGTCGAAGCGGCCCCGCAGCCCGTCCACGGCCGAAAGAACGTCCTTCACGATCGCATCGCCTCGCACGATTTCCATGAAGCCGAGCTTACCCTCGTCGCGCCGTCGCGCCAGGTCGTCGTGGATGGAGTTCACCCGGCTCCGCAGCCGGTCCACTTCCGCTCCGGGAACGCCCTTCCCGCTTCCCAGCCGTTCCTCCGTGAGGAACGTCCAGTCCATGCGAAGTCTCATCTTCTGGGTCCAGT
Source organism: uncultured Syntrophobacteraceae bacterium (assembly GCA_964407285.1). GTDB lineage: Bacteria > Desulfobacterota > Syntrophobacteria > Syntrophobacterales > Syntrophobacteraceae > CAYOVG01. The sequence continues at coordinate 2,017 of CAYOVG010000583.1, read as the reverse complement.
CACTTTGCCGCCATCTGTCGTCACTCATGCATCGCCTCCTGAATCCGAGTCGGAATGGGAATTTGCGGGTCCCGCCTGCGCTCCGGCCGCCGGTCCCGCGGGTTGAATATGATGCGCCGGCTTTCCTTCTCCTTTCCGTTGTCTTTCCTTCTCCACCTGCTGACGCCTCCTGAAGAGCACCTGCCGCCACTTGCCCTCCCAGCCGCGGGCGGTGGGCTGGTAGAACGTCGCGCCCTCGAGGGAATCCGGCAAGTAGACGTCGGGGACCCACCCCTGTGGGTCGTCGTGGGGGTAGCGGTATTCGCGGCCGTAGCCGAGCTTTTTCAGAAGCGCCGTCGGGGCGTTCCTGATGTGCGGGGGCGCCCGAAGGGTCCCGGTCTTCCTCGCCAGTTCGCGGGCTTTGCCGAAAGCCACGTACGTGCTGTTGCTCTTGGGCGCCAGGGCCAGGTAGACGGCCGCCTGCGCGAGCGCCAGGTCCCCTTCCGGCCGCCCCAGGAATTCGTAGGCCTGGAAGGCGCTGTTCGCCTGGGCCAGGGCGTCGGGGTCGGCCAGGCCGATGTCCTCGATCGCCATCCGGATCAGCCTGCGGGCGATGTAGAGGGGGTCCTCGCCTGCTTCGATCATCCGGGCGAGCCAGTAGAGGGCCGCGTCGGGGTCGCTGCCGCGAACGCTTTTGTGCAGAGCGGAGATGAGGTTGTAGTGCTCCTCGCCGCCGGCGTCGTAATGGACCGGGAGCCGCTGGATGGTCTGGCTCATGGCGTCGAGGTCCACCGTTCGGAGGCCGTCGGGGTCCGGCGAGGTGGTCAGGACGGCGGCTTCGAGCGTGTTGAGGAGCACGCGGCCGTCTCCCCCCGAGGCCTCGATGAGGAATTTTTCCGCATCCTCCGAGAGCCGCGCCGGGAACCTGCCCAGTCCGCGCTCCTCGTCCCGGAGTGCGCGGGCCGCCAGGGTCCGGAGGTCTTCCGGGCCGAGCGGCTCCAGCACCAGCACCTGGGCCCTCGACAGCAGCGGGCGGATGACTTCGAAGGACGGGTTTTCCGTCGTCGCCCCCAGGAGGAAGAACGTCCCGCGTTCCACGTGGGGAAGGAGAGTGTCCTGCTGGGCCTTGTTGAGCCGGTGGATCTCGTCCATGAAGAGCCATGCGCGTTTCTTGTCCCTCGCCCAGACGTCTCGCGCCTCGTCCACCGCCGCCCGTATTTCCCTGGTCCCCGCCATGACGGCGGAGAGGTGGATGAGGTGCGATTCCGTGTGGCGGGCGATGAGCATCGCCAGGGTCGTCTTGCCGCAGCCGGGAGGTCCCCAGAATATGAGCGACTGGAGCTGCCGGTGCCGCAGCAGCCGGTCGAGGATTTTGCCCGGCTCCATGAGGTGGCCCTGTCCGGCGAACTCCTCCGGGGTCCGGGGGCGCATCCGCTCGGCGAGCGGGGCGTTTGCTTCAACCCCGTCCCGAGGCGCATTACGGAAAAGATGAGTCTGGCGCATCTCCAAGGGCTCGCTCCTTAAGTTCCATGTCTCTTGCCCGCACAATAGCAGAGCGGCAATTGTTCGCCAAAGAAAAACGGGAATGCATCCAATGGAGCGCCTTGCCCCGGGACCTGTTTTCTCTCCGTTTTTCCGAATGCCGCCGAACGACGTCTGATCAAATAATAAGTATACCTGCACGGGGAAGAAAGGAAAGGAGGGTTGTCGGTTATCGGCTGCTCCCGTCCGGACGCGCCGTACCGCTCTCCTCGAAGGTAAATACACGGTTTACCCGATTCAGTTCACCGGCGGCGCTCATTAAGTGATATGTATGGGCTTGTTTCTTATATTATCGATATAATGACGGATCAGATCGGGAGGAATTGAAATGCGGCATTCCGATGTTGTCAGGATAAGCGTGAAGGAATTGAGTATCAGGCTGGGCGGAGTGGGGCTCATCGTTTTCGATGTGAGATCCAACAAGGACTGGTCCGGGGCGGGGGAGAAAATACAGGGCGCCGTGCGCGAGGCCCCCAACGACGTCGAGCAGTGGATG
>CAYOVG010000582.1:0-2673 GCA_964407285.1 uncultured Syntrophobacteraceae bacterium | reverse complement strand
GATGTTGTCGAACTTGCATGGGCGGTTCGAGTGCTCCCATCTGGGAATGATCGTGATCGGCATCGTCTGGCCAAGCACTTCGATCGAGTCCCGCTGAAGCGTCAACATAACCGCGTACTTGTCAGTCATGTCGATATCGGTAAAGGCGATGATGCGGTCGAACTTGCTCACCTTGTTGACGGCACGGTAGAAGGTGACCTCGTAGTAGATGCGCCCGCCGACGAAGAACGGGCGGGTTTTGTGGATGTAGTATCTTTCCCTGGTTCTGCTGTCCGGCGGAGTTGAACGGACCGCCTCAATTCTTGTGGCGATCTTCTCGTGGTACTCCCGAAGCGACGGATCAAGATCAACCGGGAAGTCCTCAAGATTCGCCAGCACTGTGACTCCAAAGTTGTCTTGGAGCAAGCTGCGAATGCGGTGGAGGTACTCGTAGTATTTGAGCATCAAACGCTCGGAAGCATCCCCGTCCAAAGTGTAGTGGGAAGCACTTATCTGAATCAGTTTGTGGAACTTGCCGAGGAAGTTAAACCTTGCTTTACTCTTGACGAAGGCGAGCCCCGGTTCTACCGCGGCGAAGTTGAATTCGGCATCGGGTGAGCCCGTATGGAGACGGACCGCAACTCCCTCTATAAGGTTCCGGAGTTGTGAGAGGACGTTCTGCGAGAGCAATGCCCGCTGGTCAACGAGCGTTTCGATATTCCGACAGATCGCCTCGTCAGCGCTCTGGATCTGCTTGCTAACCGTAGCCATTAACTGTCAAGTCCCACTTGATTAAAGAAATTCATGGGCCTCCTTTTCTTCCTCATTGCCATCCTGCTGTTATCTCTTCTTCAAGCGGTCAATGAATATTCAACTATTTTCCGTTCTACTCAAGCCCAACGTCTGCGTTAGGCATCGCTACTGTTTGTTGATTAGTTCGATAATTGCTCGTGGCCAGCGAGAATTATGAACAAGCCGCTCTTCCTGGAGGTTGCCCTGCAAAATCTCACGCTTAGTGAAATGGGAAATTGGTTCCCATTCGTCTCGAAACACATAAGTTGCATTTCCAGTATGCGGGCTCTCAAGAACATACCTCCGCCGGTCCGTGAAGCCGAACACAACGTAATCACTAAACCCGCCCAATCCAACAGCAACGAAATCGGGACTATGCCGCGTGATTGTTCGAATGCGCTCTGTCGCGACTTCCCGATCATCATCAGAAAGATTTCTAAGATAATCACCTAGTTCTCGACGCGCGCGATCAAACGGATATTGACCAGGCGGAAGGATCTTCCAATTTACCCTTCGCACCAGGACGGGAGCAGTGAGATCAGGCTGCACTATCTCGAACGAAGGAAAGAGTTCGAGAAAGACGTTCAAAACGACAACGATGTCGGATTCCAGTTCGTCTCGCCGAATTACTCGGGAAACGGCGACGAGATTCCCGTCTTTTTGTATTGCCGTAAGTGCTTCTCCTGGTGGTGGCACCAACTCACGCGGGTAGGCTTCATAGTCCCGGTATTGAACCCCGTAATGGGTTTGCCCATGCCAATCCTGCCAAGATGTGTGGATCATTCGTGAATGTGTTTCCATCGGCAAATCTCGGCGAACGACTTCTTTACCGTGAGCATTAAAACTGGTCGCTCGACCAACGGCCGCTGGAAGGACTGCGTCTCCAGCAGTCGGAAACACGTTGAAACCCACCCTCGCAGCGAGAGCTTCGGTTAGTGGTGGGCTAACTAGACAAAACTCTGGCAAGCGCTCAATGAGTTTTCTGTAGATCGAAAGCGTGCGTACTTGTCTTGGCATAACAGTCTCTCCCAGATTTCGGTGCTTAAAGTCACGGTTCATTGGTTGCAATGTAGCACAGCGGAATTGCAATTCATGTGTACCCGCTTGTTAGAGCAGTTCCTTGAGTGACGCAATCAAACCTATGCCTGCCGCGGCGCATACAATCAGGCTCCATACCCAATGTTCTTTAATAAGCTCAATTACAACTGCTGGATGAAAACCGTTTCTTTCTTGCCACGTGGAAGCTGTTTTTAGAGACCCATCGAAAACCCGCTCCAAGAGATTTGCCATTACATCAACTTTTCGCAAGGTAGACTGATGAAGCTTCACATATTCACCATTTTCGAACGCCTCAGCCTCTTCCTTACCAGTAAGAGCATCTTTGGCAGTAATTCGATTGATTTCCATAAGGCTGTGCAACCTGCCGCTTTTCCCGTGAGGCGCATAGCGAACACCAAACTTTGCAATTAGTTCGCGCGGCAAATCGAACTTGCGTGAGTCATCGACGATGAATGGGTCCCCACCCAAGACTTTGTATCGGTGCTCAATGGCTTGAAAGCCGTAATTAATGTCCCGCATGTTCCAATGAATGAAATTGTACCCATGGCGCGATTTCAGAAAGTCGAAAAACTCATCAAGCATGTGTCGCTCTAGCTCATCGTATCGTTCGGTAATTTCAGAGAGGGAGACGTGGCTCTGTTCAGCAGATTTATGGATAGAGAATGACAGCGTTTGCCCTGTAGAGAAATTTCTTGCGGCGATAGAGGTTACTCGGGGGGTTCTGCCGTCTTTGATATCGTAAAAGGATTCGCATGAATAATGAAGGATGACATACGTATCCCGCTTTTTTATAGCGGCACCAGTTTTCTTGGACACTGATTTGGGGTAAAGTCCCCGTGTCCA
>CAYOVG010000581.1:0-2713 GCA_964407285.1 uncultured Syntrophobacteraceae bacterium | reverse complement strand
GCAGTCGAATGGCGATCCGGCCCGCTCCGCGGAGCTTTGCCGGTCCGCGGAGCGAATCGATGAGATCGGCGCTGATGGGCAGACCGGTTTCGTCGAGACCGGGAGTTGGGATGCTCCGACCCGGGCGTCTTTGAGTTCTCATTTCTTGCGGTCTCGCTCTGTTTTGACCGGCCCGGTTCTCTGCGCAGGCGCCGGTTATGTCCCGCTCGCTCTCCAGCCTTGTTGCGCCGGGAAGAAAAAACTCGTATCCCCCACTCGGGCTGTTACCCCCGGTTGAAGTTGGACCCGCCTGAACGGTCTTTATGTGAACCCACCCGCCGCTGACATGATTCAGCATATGCACGCCGAAAAGCGCCGGTTCAGGGGCCCTTTAGCTCCCGTTCAGAATGCGGCAAGGAAAAGACACTGGAAAGAAGAAGGGGACTGTCGAGCGGGCAGTGTTTGGTAAACGGGTTGGTTCAAGAACCGTTGTTCCATCCATAAGCCGAAAACGGCGTGGAGGGTTCGATTACCGTTTGAAAATGAGGCCATTGTTGGCCGGGGGCAACACTCGGGAATCCCCTGAACATAACCGATGCATTCCCGCAACGCTTCTCCATCTGCCCGGCGACTCCACGCACGCTGTGTTGCGGCGCAGGTTCCACCGCCATTGTGTTCTTTCGCCTTCTTTCGCCCCCCATCTATTTTGTGAAATTAGCATAAGAAATTATTGACATAGGTAATTAGTAGGGCTAATAATGCTAATACTTTCGATGGATCGTGAAGTGAAAATGAAAAGTCGGCGCTCACCGTAATGTGTTGCCGGTTGGAAGGACAAAGGCGTCCGGCCTTTCCCGGCGAGAGGAAAGGGCGTTCGATTGCTTCATGGTTCCGATAGAAGTAACGCCGGTGGAACGGGCAGGTTAAGCAGGGGAGCACAGTACGGGTTGTCGGTTGTCTTCATGCGTGCGTTCATAACTGTCCAGTCCCGGGAAACGCCTGGTATGCCTCAGCGCCGAAATATCGCGCCTGTTCCCCTCCCATGCGAGGCGGTGAGCAGTTGCAGAGATGCGGCGGAATGCGTTTTCAGCGGGGCTGATGAGTCTTTAGACAATGGTGTCTGAAATAGCCGGGCCGAGGCGGATACTCTAACTTCCGAACAGGTTCTCCGATACGAACCGCAATACCAGGGATACAACGGCGTATCTGCAGAGCAGGACATTGGCGTCCACTTTCTCTTCACCAGGAGGGAGTGGATTTTTTTGTCCCGAAATCGAAACCAACAGTCAATCAATAGAAAAAAGGACCCGTGAACATGAACCTTTCCAGACCCAATGCCAATGACTCGACCCTCACCTTCAATCGCTCCAAAAGCGTTGTTCCCATGAGCGGACTCTGCTCCCGTTGCGTGGACGGCTGCCGGGGGAACTGCGAAGTCTTCCGCTCCACATTCCGGGGACGCGAAGTAATCTATCCGGGCCCCTTCGGCCAGGTTACGGCCGGAGCGGACAAAGACTATCCCGTGGATTATTCCCATCTGAACATTCAGGGGTATGCGCTGGGGGCGAACGGACTTCCGGAAGGCGTGGCGGTGAGTTCCGATACGGCCATTTTCCCGGCGGTCAGCACCGAAACATCCTACGGCTGGGATATCAAGGTGAAGATGAAAGTCCCGATTTTTACGGGCGCTTTGGGTTCCACGGAAATCGCGCGCAAGAACTGGGAACACTTTGCGGTAGGCGCGGCCATCAGCGGTGTTACCCTGGTTTGTGGCGAAAACGTGTGCGGCATAGACCCCGGCCTCGAACTCGACAAGAACGGCAAGATCGCGAAATCTCCCGAAATGGATCGCCGAATCGACGTATACAAGCGGTTTCATCGCGGCTACGGCGAGATCCTGGTGCAGATGAACGTGGAAGACACGCGCCTTGGCGTTGCGGAGTACGTCATCAATAAGCATGGCCTGCAAACCATAGAGCTCAAGTGGGGACAGGGCGCCAAGTGCATCGGAGGAGAAATCAAGGTCCACACCCTCGAGCGGGCTTTGGAGTTGCAGAGAAGAGGCTATATCGTAACGCCCGACCCGTCGGAGCCGGTCATCCAGGCGGCTTACAAGAGCGGCGCCATCAAGGAATTCGAACGCCACAGCCGTTTGGGCTTCGTCAGTGAGGAAGGTTTCCTGGCTGAAGTCGATCGCCTGCGCAAACTGGGCTTCAAGCGCATCACGCTCAAGACGGGGGCCTACAGCCTGCGCGAACTGGCCATGGCCATCAAGTGGAGCGGCAAGGCCGGCATCGATCTGCTCACCATCGACGGCGCGCCCGGCGGCACGGGGATGAGCCCCTGGCGCATGATGTGCGAGTGGGGGGTGCCCTCCATCTACCTCCACGCCATGGCCTACGAGCTCTGCGCGCGGCTGGCCAAGGCCGGCCGGCCCGTGCCGGACATCGCCTTTGCCGGCGGTTTTTCCTCCGAGGACCACGTCTTCAAGGCCCTGGCCCTGGGGGCGCCCTACTGCAAGGCGGTCTGCATGGGCCGCGCGCTGATGATCCCGGGCATGGTGGGCAAGAACGCCGAAAAGTGGCTGCGCGGCGAGGACGAGGGGCTGCCGAAGAGCGTCTCGCGCTACGGCATGACCAAGGAGGAGATCTTCATGAACTACGAGGTCCTCAAGGAGAAGTACGGCGCCGAGGTGGAGCGCTTCCCGCTGGGGGCCATCGGGATCTACAACGCC
>CAYOVG010000580.1:0-2713 GCA_964407285.1 uncultured Syntrophobacteraceae bacterium | reverse complement strand
AGGGCCATGAGTCCCGAGCGGGCCATGAAGCAATTCGAGTCTCTTTTCCGCTACTATCCCGAATGCCGCCGTTTCGACGCCGTCGACAACATAGTCCCCCGGGACTACCTCCGGACGGTTTTTCCGTTTCTGAAGACGCCCTCCGATGCGATGATCTTCTACGAAGTAAGGGCAGACCTGGACGGCGCGGACCTGGAAGTCCTCTCGAAAGCGGGCGTGAAGGCGGTCCAGCCCGGCCTGGAAGCCCTCGCCACGACAACTTTGAAGCTCATGGGGAAAGGCAGCACGGCCATGCGGAACCTGGTCATGCTCAAGGATTGCCTCATGCGCGACGTCTATCCCGTGTGGAACCTGCTGGTGGGCTTTCCCGGAGAGGAGGAGGACGCCTACAGGAAGTACGTCCTGGACATCCCGTTGCTGGCGCACCTGCCGCCGCCGTACGGCGTCTTTCCCATACGCTTTGACCGGTACAGCCACTACTTCTATCAGGGCGCCCAATACGGACTGGATCTGCGTCCGTACGATTTCTACAGGCTGACCTACCCGTTCGGCGATGAGGTGCTGGCGAATCTGGCGTACTATTTTCTCGATCATAACGGAGCGGGAGAGTATGTTGTGCTCCTCAACAGGTGGTTGGGGAAGATCAAGGCGGAGATGGCCCGGTGGCTGTCGGCGTGGAACGTGGATGGATCGGCGAATGGAGGAGCGGTGTCGCCGCCGAAGCTCTACATGATGAGACAGGAGAGCGGCGCGGTCGTCTTCGATTCCCGCTCGGGAGAGGAGAAACGCCATCCCCTGAGCGCCGTCGGGGCGGCGCTGCTGGAGCGGCTGGCTCAGCCCCGGACCCTGCACGACATTGCGGCGGAACCGGTGGCCGTGGGACATGGAGTTACGGCGCATATCTCGCCGTCCCAACTGGAGGAGGCGATAGGGGCGCTACAGGAGCGCGGGCTTCTCTTCCGGGAAGGGAACCGCTTCCTGAGCCTGGTGCTTCCCAAGGAACCGCCTCCGATGACCTACTTGAAGAGGTCGGCGGCAAAGCCCGCGCCTGCGGAAGAAGATGTCGCGGAGGGCGGAGACGCCTCGGACGGCGCCCGAAAGCACGCTGAACCCGGAGGACCGGCCCTGGTGCGGCGGTCTCGAACCGCCCATCACATGAAGCCCCCTACGATAAGTAAGCCTTGAACGTCAAAACGATGAGGAAGCGATGACGGAAGAAGTCTTTGTATTTCCCATGTCTTTTGCCCAGGAGCGGATGTGGTTTCTCGATCGTCTGGACCCCGGGCGGCCCATGTATAATATCCCGGCGGCGCTGAAGCTGAAAGGGCGACTCGACAGGGATGCCCTGGAGCGCGGCCTGGGCGAGATAGTCCAGCGCCACGAAGTTCTGCGGACCACATTCAGCATCATGGACGAGGAGCCCGTGCAGGTCATCAAGCCGGAACTCGCCCTGCCGTTGCCGGTGGAGGACCTTTCGTCGCTTCCCGTGGACGAGCGCACGCGGCTCGTGCGGAACCTGGCGATGGAGGAGGCCCGTCGTCCCTTCGACCTGGAGACCGGGCCGTTGGCGAGGTTCCGCCTGCTAAAGCTGGGCGAGGAGGAGCATGTCTTCCTCCTGACCGCGCACCACATCGTCTTCGACGGGTGGTCGGTCGGCATTTTCATACGGGAACTCACCGCGCTCTACGAGTTTTTCCGCGGCAGCGCGCACTCCCCTTCGCCTGGAGCGGAAACTGTCCCGGAAGAACTCCCCCTGCCGGAACTGCCCATCCAGTATGCCGATTTCGCGTCCTGGCAGCGGGAATGGGTCGAAAGCGGGGCGCTGGGGCCTCAAATCGACTACTGGAAGCGACAACTGTACGGCGCGCCTCCCGTGCTCGATCTTCCCACCGATCGCCCGCGCCCGGCGTCCCAGACGTTCCATGCAGGGGTTACCCCGTTTGCCGTCGATGCGCAAACCACGCGGGAACTCAATGCCCTGAGCCGCGCGGCGGGCGCGACCCCTTTCATGGCCTTTACGGCGTCCCTGGCGGTGCTGCTCTCCCGTTACAGCGGCCAGGACGACATCTCCATCGGCACCCCCATCGCCGGCCGAAACCGGGAGGAGATTGAGCCGCTCATCGGATTTTTCGTCAACACTCTGGTGCTCCGCACCGACCTGTCCGGTGACCCCACTTTCCGGGAACTGCTGGAGCGGGTGCGCCAGGCGGCCCTCGACGCCTACGCCCACCAGGACCTTCCGTTCGAGCGGGTCGTCGAGGCGCTTCAGCCCGAGCGCAGCATGAGCAGCACTCCGTTCTTCCAGGTGCTCTTCACCATGCAGAACGCGCCCGCGGGGCGCCTCGAGCTGTCCGGACTGGTCCTGGAGCCCCTGGAGGACGCGAGCAGCGGGACCGCCCGGTTCGACCTGGAGTTCTACGTTTCGGAAACCGGGGACCGGCTGAACTGCCATATCCTGTACAAGTCCGACCTGTTCGATCCCGCGACGACGGAGAGGATGGCCCGCCATTTCCTGGTGCTCCTGGAGGCCGCCGTGGCCGACCCCGACAGGCGCATATCGGAATTGCCGATGCTGACCGATGCCGAGCGCGGGCAACTGCTGGTGGAATGGAACGATTCCGGAGCCGGAATCGGCGTCGGTTCCGGTCCGGACGACGCCGTTGCCGTCCCCCCGGACATGTGCATCCACCACCTGTTTGAAGCACAGGTGGAA
>CAYOVG010000579.1:0-2732 GCA_964407285.1 uncultured Syntrophobacteraceae bacterium | reverse complement strand
CCCTCTTCACCGCCCCCACGGCGTTCAGGGCCATCAAGCGCGAGGACCCCAAGGGCGAGTACCTGAAGAAGTACGACATTTCGTGCTTCCAGACGCTCTTCCTGGCGGGCGAGCGGACCGACCCCGACACCCTGCAGTGGGCCATGGACCTGCTCAAAGTGCCGGTCATCGACCACTGGTGGCAGACGGAAACCGGCTGGGCCATCACCGCCAATTTCAGGGGTCTCGAACTGTTCCCCGTCAAGGCCGGTTCGGCCACGAAGCCCTCGCCCGGCTACAACGTCAAGATCCTCCAGTCCGATAACGGCCAGGAACTCGGCCCCAACGAGCAGGGCGTGATCGCGGTGAAGCTGCCGCTGCCTCCGGGAACTCTTCCCACGCTGTGGCAAAACGACGAGAAGTTCAAGGAATCGTACATGAGCGCCTACCCGGGCTACTACTTCACGGGTGACGGCGGCTACACGGACGATGACGGCTATGTCTACGTCATGGGACGGGTGGACGACGTGATCAACGTGGCCGGACACCGCCTCTCCACCGGAGCCATGGAAGAGATCGTGGCGAAGCACCCGGACGTGGCCGAATGCGCGGTCATCGGAGCGGAAGACTCGCTCAAGGGCCAGGTGCCCATCGGCTTCTTCGTGCTCAAGGCGGGCATCAACCGTGACCCGGCCGATATCAGCGCGGAACTGGTCCAGATGGTGAGAAAGGACATCGGCCCGCTCGCCTGCTTCAAGAGCGCCATTGTGGTGGAACGGCTCCCGAAGACCCGCTCCGGCAAGATCCTGAGAAGCACCATGAGAAAGATCGCCGACGGGCAGGAGTACAAGGTGCCCTCCACCATCGAAGATCCGACGAGCCTCGACGTGATCAAGGACGCCGCCGGAAAGATCGGCTACGGCAAGAGGGCATGATCCGGCTCCGATGGTATGAATGTACTGCTCGATCCCGTGACGGTGACTGTAATGGACAATCCCGTGACTGTTTAGGATAGCTCACATAACCGGTGGGCGCGGCCCGGCCGCGCCCACCTCGATCATCATCCGCGCCCGCCCTGGACTGAACCGGCTGCGTATATTTCCGACCGCTTCTTCATGCCCGAGAGTGACAAAACTCCTCTTCTGATATATGCTTACCTCCACGGTGAAACGCCATCCGGTTCCCCGCTTTCGGGGTCATGATTTTTATTTGAAGAGGTGCGAAATGAACACCGAGACAGCCCTGAACAACAGCGCAATCACCTTCGCCGATGTTCTTCGCGAGATGGACATCGAGTTTCTCGTTTCCGGCGAATACGGCATTACGGTGGAGGACGCCGCGAAACTCATCAACAAGGAGCACTTCCTGTTCCTGGATGTACGAACGAGGGAGGAAAGAAACCATCTGTCCTTTCTCTTTGCGATGCATATTCCCGTGAACGAGCTTCCCGACAGGGTCGATGAACTGCCTCGCGACAAGTTCATCATAACGTTTTGCCTGACCGGATTTCGCGCGGCCATGGCCTATGCATACCTGCGAACGCAGGGCTTCGACGAGGTGAAAGCCCTCAAGGGGCGGCTGGACAACCTGGCCGGAGCCATGACCCTCGGCAGGTTCTACAGGCTTGCGCCGTAAAACGGCCGGTTTGCGTCCGGAGTCCCGGGGGCCGGCCTTTGAACACGTACTCCTCCTACGCCTACACCATGTTGTACCGTGTGCGAACAGGTTTTCGTTATGGGAGCATCCGAAAGCGGTTCAAGACCGGGTATCGCGGGGTTCACCCCGCCGAGGCTCGGTAATGCGCTGTTCCGCGGCCGCCTGATCGAGCGGTTGCGTCTCGAGGAGGAAAAGAAGCTCATACTCATTCTCGGCCAGGCCGCCCAGGAGAAATCAACTCTTGCGGCCTGGTTCGTCAGGGAATCGAAGACCCCCTTTACGTGGATAAATCTGAGTTCAAACGAATCCAGCCCCATCAATCTCCTGTATTGCCTCATAAAATCCATCGAAATCTCTCTGCCGGACGCCGATTTGTCCGCTCTCGTAAGATATGCGTCCATCTCTCTCGGTCCCAGGGCGGAGGGTTATCTCTTCAAGGACTGGGCGTGGAACGTTTTCAGGCCTGCACATTCGCCTCTCCGGATCGTGTTGGACGGCCTCGACAGGCTCCCGCCCGATGCTCTTCTCTCCGGTTTCTCCAGGCGGTCATGGAGGAAGCGCCCGAGCATATTCGTTTCATGATCATGTCGAGGACCGAGCCCTGTTTTGAAGTGGAACGGATGAGAATGAACGGGGATGCGGCAGTGCCGAGGAATGCCGAGCTTGCTTTCACCATGGACGAGATGCGGGCGTTCTTCCGGCGGATGCACGGCATTTCGTTGAACCGGGGGAAGCTTTTCTTTCGTGGATGCCGATGGAAACGTCATAAACAACGTTGCCCGCTGGAACGGTCCCGCATGGTATGCCCTCGGGACAGGGGTGAACGGACAGGTCAACGCCCTGGCGGTCGCCTCGGACGGCTCTCTCCACGTTGGGGGAGATTTCGTAACGGCGGGTGGAAACAGCGCAAATTACATTGCCCGGTGGAACGGCTCCTCATGGTCGGCCGTGGGTTCCGGTGTTTCCGGTCCGAGCGCTTGCGTCCTGTGTCTTTTCTTTTAACTGAAAATTTTATGGAGGTGGATTATGGTTCGTGGAAAATGGGTTCTGTCTATGGTTGTTGCTCTTGGTTTGGCGTTTTCCGCACCCCAGGCCAT
>CAYOVG010000578.1:0-2739 GCA_964407285.1 uncultured Syntrophobacteraceae bacterium | reverse complement strand
CTCAACCGTCCCGCGCATCGACGCTGTCTCGATCCGCCGCGGTCCCCGGAGGAGATAAGGAAGCTCTGGGATAAGAGCCAGGCTCTTCTCTATGTCCTGCTGCAATCCTTGCGTGAACACTTCTTCGACTGGATTCCAGTGCTGGATGAGTTCCTGGCAAAACCGTTGCCAAACGGAAGCGATCTGAAGAGGCTCGCTCAGGAGATACCAAGGGTGATGCGCGGTTACTTCTTCGACCGCCTCCAACACCCCGAATGGTTGGAGCCACTTCGGCGAGAAGACTTCTTCCGGCATTCTCCCGCGCCGATCCGAGATGAGGAAAAAAGAACTTTCCAGTTTCCGCCGTGGCCTGAGGCGCGGTATCTTGCCCGTATGGCTTCGCACAAGCCGGAGCTTGTAGCTGTAATTATTCAGGAGATGGACGATACTGAAAACGTCGCTATATACGATGAGCTTCTGGATGCTTTGCTTGCGATGCCACCAAATATTTCGGCCAAATGCGCTGATAAGGTGGCGAAGTGGGCAAAAAGTTCTTATTGGATATTTCCGTATAATTTAGGGGAAATTATGAAACAATGGGCGAAAGGGGGCCAGGTTGTTGAAGCGTTGCATCTGGCCCGTGTACTCTTCGATGTAAAACCGGAAAAACGCCGCACTGAAACCGGGCCGTATGAAGAGAATCGGCTTCCAACGGAGCCGCAATCGCACTTCCGCATCTGGGATTACAACGAGATCCTCAAGAAATACTATCCAGAACTGGTGAGGGCGGCCGGTCTCCCTGCGCTGGAGCTGCTGTGTGATTTATTAGACAGGGCCATTCGGTTTTCCCGACGCCGTGACGACGAACAGGGAGCTGAGGACTACTCCGTCATCTGGCGGCCCGCTATTGAGGATCATCCACAAAACGACGGTGACACCGTCAAGGATGCGCTTGTCATGGCTGTTCGTGACGCCGCGGAACTCATCGTGCGGTCCGGGCACGGGACTGTCGAAGAGGTCGTGAATATACTCGAGCGCAGACCCTGGAGAGTTTTCCGACGCATCGCGCTGCATGTTATAAGAAGCTTTCCTGATAAATCTGAAAAGCTTGTGGCTGAGAGGCTGACCGATCGAGCACTGTTCGAAGACGTAGGCCTGCAGCACGAATACGTGCTGCTCCTGCGGGCTTGTTTTAAGCATTTAAGACCTGATGAGCGAGACAAAATCCTGAGATGGATTGAGATAGGGCCCGACATTGAGGAGTTCAAGCGACAGCGAGAGGAGAAGACTGGTTCTCCGCCGTCCGATGATGACAGTGCCCGCCACCGGGAATTCTGGCAGCGAGACTGGCTGGCCAGGATTGGGCCTGAGAATCTGCCGGGACAGTGGCAGGATCGCTATCGGGAGCTTGTTAGGAGATACGGTGAGCCGAACCATCCAGAGTTCCCGGTTTACACGGAAGGCGGATGGGCGGGGCCGAAGAGCCCAAAGTCAGCCGATGAGCTCAAGGCTATGCCCATCTCAGAGATCGTGGAATTCCTCAAGACGTGGAAGCCTCCGGAGAATGTTTTCTTAGGGCGGTCTCCGGAGGGGCAGGGTCGGGAGCTGTCATCTGTCGTCGAGCGAAATCCTGGTCGTTTCGCTTTAGAAGCCAAAAGATTCCAGGGCGTAGACCCCACATACGTCCGCGCTGTCTTAAATGGCCTCAGAGCCGCCTTGAATCAAGGTAGAGTTTTCGATTGGGAGCCTGTTCTGGATCTCTGCGGATGGGTTCTTTCCCGGCCGCGGGAGATCCCTGGTCGGCGGGTGGAGCGAATGGATGCTGACCCAGACTGGGGCTGGACACGTAAAGCCATCGCGGAATTACTCTCCGCCGGCTTTGGCGATGGTCCGGGCAGTATCCCCAATTGCCTTCGCGAAAAGGTGTGGCGTATTCTTAAACCATTAACCGAAGACCCTGACCCTACGCCTGAGCACGAGGAGCGTTACGGTGGGTCCAACATGGACCCGGCCACGCTCTCAATCAACACTACCCGGGGTGAGGCTATGCACGTCGTCGTCCGCTATGCTCTCTGGGTGCGGCGGCACATAGAAAGTCAGTCAGACGTTGAGGTGAGAGCGGTGAGGGGCTTCGATAAGATGCCCGAGGTACGGGAAGTGCTGGACTACCATCTGGACGTGGCGCAGGAGCCATCGCTTGCCATTCGAGCGGTCTACGGCCAGTGGTTCCCGTGGCTCGTCCTTCTGGATTCAGAGTGGGCACGTGAGAGAGCAGCGAGAATCTTCCCGTCTGGCCAGGGTGAAGAGGCGCTTCTCGATGCCGCCTGGAACACTTACGTAACATTCTGTAGCCCTTATGACAACGTTTTGGACATTCTCCGGGAGCAATACTGCCACGCAGTGGAGCGGATAGGCTGCCGCCGGGACAATACACGGTGGTTTGCCAACCCGGACGAGAGGCTTGCCGAGCACCTTATGGCGTTCTACTGGCGTGGCAAGCTCTCCCTTGAGGATCCTTTGTTTACGGCCTTCTGGGAAAAGGCGACCGATGCCATCAGGGGGCACGCGTTTGGTTATGTAGGACGCGCGCTGCAACAAACCAGTGGAGAGATTCCTGCAGGTATTCTCGACCGACTAAAGCAGCTCTGGGAAGGCCGTCTGGCAAGGGCCAAACAGTCCCCGTCTCGAAGCAATTTCGTAGAAGAAATAGCCGCCTTTGGCTGGTGGTTTGTGTCGGAAAAGTTCGACCCGGGCTGGGCT
>CAYOVG010000577.1:0-2741 GCA_964407285.1 uncultured Syntrophobacteraceae bacterium | reverse complement strand
CTACCATTGAAGCTGATGCGGAGAAGGTGTGTCTGCTTTTCAAAAACCTCATCTCGAATGCGATCACGTATGCCGGCGAACACGAAAAACCTCGGATAAGAGTCACGGGCCGAGTGATGGACGGGATGTGCCGCATCGAGGTAGAAGACAACGGGATCGGTTTTAATGAGCAGTACCTGGATCGGATCTTCAGACCTTTCCAGCGTCTGCACGGCAGATCGAGCCGCTTTGAGGGGACCGGCATGGGACTTACCATCTGCCGCAAGGTGGTGGACCTGCACGGCGGGACCATCACGGCCAGAAGTAAACCGGGGGAGGGTTCGACCTTTATCGTCAGCCTGCCTCTCAGGCAGGGAACAGACCACAACGGGGGCAGTTTAAGGAGAATACCACCATCCTGATGGCCGATGAATACAATGATGTGAGGTTCCCCTCATTGTCATCATCCCCACGTCGGAAGGTGAGTGGGGCTAAAGCCTTGGGTCGTCGGTCCGGAGTCTGCGCCTTTGTGACCAAGCCTGACTCGTTTGAAGAGCTTGTAGCTGTTTGTTGCCGAGGGCGTCGCTCACAAGTCAGCCCCCCGGCAGTAGAGGGCAAGAGGCAGACAGGTGACGAGTCCGGCCAGGATCCGCACCATCAACCCGTACTGGGTTCGGCCAATAAGGTGATAGACTTTGAGGCGCCGCTTCCATCATGCGAAAAGCCTCAGAGAAGATGCTGACGGCTTTTGGGGGCCACTTCCATTCTCAGGAGTAGGAGCACGAAATCGGGAAGTTTTCCGGCTTCGTCCGAATCCGGGGATGATCCCGCCAGGATGCCAAGGCCCGGCAAAGCGATTGCCATCCCTCCACAAACGTAGGCTCCACGGAGCAGCATCCTCCGCTTGAAGGGTAATGCCGCTATTTGGGCTGCCCATCTCGCACCTGGAGCAGTTCTCATTGAGTGCGATCAAGCAAATCAAGTGTCACCATGATTTCAGGTTTCAGTGGCTCAAGACACCGAATTCCACCGTTCCCAACCAGGAGCACAGGGCTACGTGGTTGAAATCAGGTACCCGAGCGTCGTTCCAAAGGAGCCGCAACCTGCATCCAACCTGGAAAGATGTGGCATTCTCACAAGGTTATGCTATGATGACGACGTTTTAACGACTCTTAGCACAATCAGGCCGAATGTTTCGGACTCGAAAGAGTGCGGCCGCGCTTTTGGGATAGTGATGTTCAGCCCTTCGATGGATGAACAAACAATGGAGGATCGCCGGCTTCGGTGGGTGAAATTGCCGCTTGTCTCGGGACCAAACGAGATTTCGTCAATTAATGAATAGACCACGAAAGGGTTGTTGGTCGTAAAGATTGGTCGGCGTTGGAATTGAGCAGGGCCAGAATTGATGAGTAAGTTTGTCGTGGCGGGGAGCAAACCGCGGCAGGCTGACCGCGGTGAACATGATGCTTAATGACAGGTTGAGCCGCTTCGGTTTCCGGACAGGACGCGGGGGGGTTCATGGCGCCCGCACAATGATGCTGGATGAGCTGCGCACATTGCTGTCTTTTGTCAATGATGCCGATGCTCCAAGAGAGGCATACGTTAAGGGCATGGAGATTGAAAACTGTCTTGGAAAACGTTCGGGAAGAACGCGAAAGATCACAGCCCGTCATTTGATCAATCTGTATGCTCTGGACCCCAATATAGCCCTTTTCCGGTCGTTGCTTTTCTTCTGGAAGAGGGACGAGGAAGGGCAACCGCTCTTGGCTCTGCTGTGCGCCTTCACCAGGGACGCCATTCTGAGGATGAGTTTCCCGTTTGTCTTTCAGGCTCACGAAGGGGACAGAGTTACAAGGGAGTCCTTGGAGGAGTTCCTTGATTCCCTGGAGCCCGGCAGATTCAGCAAGGCCACCTGCAAATCGACCGCACAGAACATCAGTTCCACCTGGACACAATCCGGTCACCTGAAGGGCAAGGTAAAGAAAGTCAGATCAAGGGCCAAGGCTACTTCAGGTTCGACCGCCTATGCCCTTTTTCTTGGATATCTTCAGGGTGTTCGAGGGGAAGCCCTCTTCTCCTCCGAATACGCCAGGCTCCTGGATTGCCCGGTCGAGAGGGCAATAGAACTGGCAGAGGAAGCATCGAGGCGTGGATGGATCGTCTTCAAGAGAGTGGGGAGAGTTATCGAGGTGCTCTTTCCTCATCTCATAACCGAACAGGAAACGGAGTGGATACGTGAGCAGGGTTAGACGGCTCATCAACTCATACAGCGCATTTATCGCAATCCCCTGGCGGGATGATGCGGCATCGGCCCAGCGTGTCATCTTCTGCGTCTACAATGAAAACGACGAACTCAAGATCCGCGCCGGAATCGATGAATTCGAGATTGCGACAAAGCAGGCGGGGCACGACTGGCTCCTGTTCGACCTGACCGACACTTTTGCCGATTGGCTCTCAGGCCAGAGATACGCCAGGAAGTATTTTGAGAAGCCTCACCTCCTCACCACCCTTCTCCCCAGATACCTCGAACACATCGTTCAGCGGTTTCGCCGGGTGCTCACTGAAAAGAACGCCGGAAGCAATACGGTTGTTGCGCTGAAAGGGGTCGGGTCGCTCTTCGGCTTTCTGAAGGTGAAGGACGTAGTGGACAAGCTGGCTCCACTGGTTTCAGGACGTCTCCTGGTTTTCTTTCCGGGAACCTATGAGAACAACAACTACCGGCTGCTCGACGGCTATGACGGATGGAACTACCTGGCCGTACC
>CAYOVG010000576.1:0-2744 GCA_964407285.1 uncultured Syntrophobacteraceae bacterium | reverse complement strand
TAGTATTTGGGGTCCGCGGCCCGGGTGGATTGGCGCATGGAGGAGCGGGGTTGCAGGCCCCCGATTTCGGAAAAAAACCTTTGACATCGGAAGGCAAATAAGGTAACTAGGCGACATCCCCGCTAGTTCCCTATTTCACATTACCACACCAAGAGGCAAGGCCATATGATTGACATAAATATTTCAATGCTTTATCAGCTTGTCAACTTCTTGTTTCTCATGTGGATACTCAATATCATCCTCTATAAACCGGTGCGGAGGATACTGCGGGAGCGCAGGGACGAACTGGGCGGTCTCGAGGCCGGGATCAAGGGTTTGTCCGAGGAGATAGCGGAGAAGGCCAGGGAGATTGAAGCCGTCAGAAGCCAGGCCCGGACGGAAGGGTTCACTCTCAAGGAGGAACTCAAGAAACAGGGGATGATGACGGAAAGCGAACTGCTGGAGAAGACGGGGAAGAAAGCGGAATCCCAAATCGCGAAAATGAAGGCCGAGATTGCCGACGACATCGCGCGGGCGCGCGACGCCCTGAAGACCCAGGTGCGTGAGTTCTCCGTGGCGCTGGCCGAAAAGATCCTGGGGAGGAAGGTGGCATGAGGATGAGGGAGCGGTGGCTGAGGCCGGCGGTGGCGCTGACGGTCCTTGCGTTCGTCATGCTGGCGGCGGTCGGAGCGGTGGGGGCGGCTTCCGGCGGTGGAGGGCACGGCGACGAAAGCGAGAAGATTACGGACCTGTTCGCCCGCATCCTGAATTTCGCCATTCTGGCCGGGGCTCTGGTGTTCCTGCTCCGCAAACCGGTGAAGAATTTCTTCGGCGGGCGCAACAAGCAGATAGAAAGCGAATTTTCCGAAGTTCGGGCCCGCAAGGAGAAAATTCGGGCCGAGTTCGATGAAATCAGCAGGAAGCTCAAGGAAATCGAGGGCGAACGGGAAAAGATCGTCGCCGGCTACGTGCGGGAAGGCGAAGCCGAGAAGCGCAAGATCATCGAAAGCGCCCAGACCATGAGCCGGCGTATTGAAGAGCAGGCCCAGATCACCATCAACATGGAAATCAAGAAGGCGCGGGAAGAGCTTCAGGAAGAAATCGCCGAGCTGGCGACCAATATGGCGGAAGAGATTATCCGAAACAATATGAAACCCGACGATCAGAAACGTCTGGCTAACGAGTACGTGGAAAAGGTGGTGAAGGCGGCGTGACCAATCTGACGATTTCCCGACGATACGCGAAAGCGCTTCTGGCTCTCGGCAAGGAAGACGGCAACTACGCCCAATACGCCGAGGAACTCAATGCACTGCTCGCAGTCATGGATGCCCATCCCGAGATGATCAGTGCAGTTTCCAACCCTCTCTATCCGCTGGAAAGCCGGAAGAAGGCAATACAGACGGTGCTGGAACGGATGAATTTTGCTCCCGTTGTCCACCACTTCCTTTTCCTGCTGGTCCAGAAGAACCGCATGAGGTACCTCAAGGATATTATTCTCGTTTACCAGAAGCTGGTGGACGAGGTGCAGAACATCAGCAGCGCCACGATCATATCGGCCGCGGAACTGACGGACGAAGTGGTCGAGAAGATCAAGAAGGCGGTGGAGAAGATGACCGGCAAGCAGGTCAAGCTCCAGGTGGAAGTGGACCCCGACATGATCGGCGGAATCATCACCAAGGTCGGGGACATGAGTTTTGACGGAAGTGTTCGAACTCAACTGATGAGTTTGCGAGAATCTTTGAAGAGGGGTGAGTAGCTCGATGGAAATCAAAGCCGAAGAAATAAGCGCGGTAATCAAGGAACAGATCCAGAGCTTCGAAAAGAAGATCGACATCAGCGAGACCGGCACCGTTCTCTCCGTGGGCGACGGCGTGGCGAAGATTTACGGCGTCGAGAAGGCCATGGCTCTTGAGCTGCTTGAATTCCCCGGCGGCATCATGGGGCTGGCCTTGAACCTGGAAGAGGAGAGCGTGGGTGTCGCCATCCTGGGTGAGGACACCCATATCAAGGAAGGCGACGTCGTCAAGAGGACCGGCCGCATCGCCCAGGTGCCGGTGGGTGACGCCGTGCTGGGGCGCGTGGTGGACGCCATCGGCACCCCCATCGATGGAAAGGGACCCATCGAGGGCGCAGAATATCGGCGCATGGAGGTGGTGGCCCCCGGCGTTATCGCCCGCCAGAGCGTGAACGAGCCCATGTACACCGGGCTCAAGGCCATTGACGCAATGACGCCCATCGGCCGCGGCCAGCGCGAACTGATCATCGGAGACCGGCAGATCGGAAAAACCGCCATCGGCGTTGACGCCATCCTGAACCAGAAGGATTCGGGCATCATCTGCATCTACGTGGCGGTGGGACAGAAAAAGTCCACCGTGGCCCAGGTGGTTGATGTCCTCAGAAGGCACGGGGCCATGGAGTATACGGTGGTGGTTTCCGCCACGGCCTCCGATCCGGCCACCATGCAGTACATCGCTCCCTACGCCGGATGCGCCATGGGCGAATACTACCGGGACAGCGGCCGTCACGCCCTGATCATTTACGACGACCTTTCCAAACAGGCTACCGCCTATCGCCAGGTGTCGCTGCTGCTGCGCCGTCCTCCGGGACGCGAGGCTTTCCCCGGTGACATTTTCTACAACCATTCCCGTCTTCTGGAGCGGGCGGCCAAGCTGAACAAGGAACTGGGTGGCGGCTCGCTGACCGCCCTGCCCATTATCGAGACCCAGGCCGGCGACGTGTCCGCCTACATCCCCACCAACGTGATT
>CAYOVG010000575.1:0-2794 GCA_964407285.1 uncultured Syntrophobacteraceae bacterium | reverse complement strand
TCGGAGAGAAGCCTGATCTCCCTGACCACGCCGTCGCCGCCCCTGCGGTGGCCGTCGCCTCCCGTGCCCCTCCGTATGCCGTAGTGCGTGACGAGAAACGGGCAGGCGTATTCGAGGGCCTCGACCGGGGTGTTGAGAGTGTTGGTCATGTGGGAGTGGACCCCGCTTTCCCCGTCGCCTTGCGCCGTTGCCCCCATGCCGCCCGCTATGGTTTCGTAGTAGGCGAAGGGGGCTCCCGTCCTCGGGTCCACCCCGCCGATGGCGACATTGTTCATCGTTCCCTGGCCGGCGGCCGGAATCCGCTCGGGCAGGGCCTGCGCGAGCGCTCCCAGGACGACGTCCACGATCCGTTGCGAGGTTTCCACGTTGCCTCCCGCCACCGCCGCCGGGAAGCGGGCGTTGACGATGGTCCCATCGGGAGCGATTATGGTTATGGGCTCGAGGCACCCGGCGTTGGCGGGAATGTCGTCGTCGATAAGAGACCTGAATACGTACAACACCGCCGAAAGAGCGATCGAGTAGACAGCGTTGACGCTCCCGGCCACCTGCGGGTCCGACCCCGTGAAATCGACCAGGGCGTTATCGCCCCGGACCGTGATGCGCACACGAATTCTTATATTCTCCGCGCCCGTCCCGTCATCCTCCAGAAAATCGCTGAATTCGTACTCACCGTCCGGAATCCTGCCGATGGCGCGCCGGGTGGCCCGTTCGACGTACTCCATGAGGCCCGCGGCATAACGATCCACCGTCTCCAAACCATACCTTCCGATGAGTTCCTCCATTCTCCCGATGCCGGTGGTGTTGGCCATGATCTGGGCGGTGAAATCGCCTTCCCGCTCCAGCGGGGTCCGGACGTTGTTGAGGAAAAATTTCATAAGGCCGGAGTCGATCCTTCCCCCTTTGACGATCTTGAGGGGAGGGATGATGATTCCTTCCTGGTAAATGGACGTGGAAAGGGGCATGGAGCCGGAAGCCATTCCACCCACATCGGCGTGGTGGGCCCTGTTGGCCACGTAGAACACGGGCTCTTCAGCCCCGGCGCTGGAGGCGCTTGACCGCTCGCTGCTTCCCGCCGCTGGTCCTGCCGTTCCTCCCGTGGCTGTCCCGGCCATTCTCTCAGCTATTCTCCCGGCCATTGCTCCGGACACCATCACGGGGGCCACCAGGGTAATGTCGGGCAGATGGGTCCCGCCCCTGAACGGGTCGTTCAGGACGACCATGTCTCCCTCCCGGAACCCGGAGCCCTCCGCCTTTACGGCTTCCATGGCGGCCTTGACCGACATGGGCATGGAACCCAGGTGTACCGGAATATGCGCCGCCTGGGCGATCATGTCTCCGTTCCTGTCGAAGACGGCGCAGGAAAAATCCCTCCTCTCCTTGATGTTCGGCGAGAAGGCCGTCCTGTTCAGCGTGACTCCCATCTCGTCCGCTATGGAGGAGAACTTGTTTTTGAAGACTTCAAGCAGTATCGGATTGATATTCACGGTTCTCATGGTTGTCACGGCTCCCATGGCGTTCATGTCCTCGATGCGGCGGCTTTGCTCTCACCGGATTTCCACGATGAGGTTTCCGTATTCGTCGACAACCGCTTCGGCGAAGGGGGGGATGACGACGGTGGAGGAGTACTCGACCAGGATGGCGGGGCCGGCCACCCGGTTGCCGCAAAGGAGCCGGTCCCTGTCCATGACCTTCGTCCGGAGCCTCACCGAATCGAATACGGCTTCCCTCTCATCGATGAGCGCCTGGCCGGGCGGGGCAGGGGAGGCGGGCTCCAGTTTTACCGGAAGAGGCTTTTCCGCCGAAAGGCCCCTCGCCCGCAGCCGTATATTGACGACTTCAACGGCCCTGCCGGCATGCCGGTAGCCGTACGTCTTCTCGTGCTCCCGGTGGAATCGCTCCACGCAGTCGGGGCCGAAGGGCGTGATGATCTCGAAGGACTGTCCCCGGTATCGCATATCGAGGAATCTCTCCATGCGGACCATCTCCGGCCGTATGCCTTCGGCGGCAAGGTCCCCGGCGGCGCGGTCCTCGAGGCAGGCGAAGAGGCGCTCCAGTTCACCGTCCAGCGCCGTATCCACCACATCCACATCCACTTTCACATTCACGCCCGCGTTCGCGCCCGCGCCCACGGCCGCATTCGAAACGTTCTCGCGCCCGCCGCTCACGACCTCTTTCATCACCGTAAGGGAGTAGTCCTTCAAAACATCCGCCATGAGCATCCCGAGCGCGGACAAAATCCCCGGGTTTCGCGGCACGAGCACCCGTGGGATATTGAGGAGCCGCGCCAGGAACGCCGCATGCATCCCCGCCGCCCCGCCGAACGCAAAGAGGGTGAATTCGGCGGGATCGTAGCCCCGCTCCACCGATATGACCCGTATGGCCCGCTCCATGGCCGTGTCCGCAATCGAGAGTATTCCCTCCGCGAGTTCGACGGCGCTCAGGTTCAGCCTTCCTGCCATGTCTTCGAAGCGTTCCCGCAAGGGGGCCGCGTCGAGTTGCATCTGCCCGCCCAGGAACCGCTCCGGAATGAGTCTTCCCAGGAAGAGGTTCGCGTCGGTCACCGTAAGCCGGCGTCCGCCTCTCCCGTAGCATATGGGCCCGGGGTCCGCGCCCGCGCTACGAGGGCCGACCCGGAGCGAGCCCCCGTCGTCCACGAACGCGATCGATCCCCCGCCCGCTCCCACCGTATGGATGTCGATCGTGGGGATGCGCGCCGGATACGCCGAAATCCTGGATTCCAGCGTAAGGGAAAGGCCCTCGTCCATGAGGGACACGTCCGTCGAGGTCCCTCCCA
>CAYOVG010000574.1:0-2797 GCA_964407285.1 uncultured Syntrophobacteraceae bacterium | reverse complement strand
ACGGCCGCGGTAGGGAAGGCCGGTCCGCGGCGGGGGATAACGGCAGGGCGGGGTTTCGCCCCCGCCGCCCCCGACCTGCGGGGGCGAAACCCCATCGGCTTCAAGCGAACGGTAAGTACATGGATTTGCAGTTGTGAAGCCAATGCCGGGGACCTCCGGATTGGTTGCGCAATTACGGGGCCATCCAGATCGTCACGGCCGGCAATCGCCACGGCCGGAAGCCGTAACCGCGCGAAGCGGTTTGTCTCATTGCCGAACGGGCCGCGTAAGCCATACCCGGTGTTCGATATCGGATAGCTTTTCCTCCCCGAAGCCGGATCATTATCGCCCGCCACTTTACATTCCCGGCCCGGTGATTATATTCTTTTTGTATCAACTTACCCGGCTAAAAATCCAATGTGACATTTGACGGATCAGGAGGCGAGATAATGGCTGAATACTATGATGCACCTCTGAACCTGGAGGTCCTGAGCGGAGGAGAGGTGAATTCGGAACCGATCGAAGCTGGGAGCAGGATGGAAAACCCCATGACTCAACTCCCCTGCCGGTTGGGCGAACGGGGGGAAGCGGGAAACGATAAATGCGCCGAAGAGCGGGAAAAACAGCTGGAGCGGTGGATGGCCAACGTCAAGGCGTTTATCCGTGGGATCGACATCAATTCGCTCTAATTCCGAATTCGTGTGCCTGAATCTTCATCGGCGACAAGCATGGAATTGGAAAACCCCTTCCGCTTTCGGGCGGAAGGGGTTTTCAATTTCTTCCCCCATCGACGCCTCCATCGGCATCCCATGCCCACCGACACCGAAAGCGGCGTCCGCGGTGGAATCGACTTTTCTTGTGTCCCTACTGTTATTTCTTGTTAATTGAATCAAGGAAGTATATTAAAGTAGTGATGTCTCTTTGGCGGTTTTGGAGGGTGAATCGCGCGGGATTGTGCATTCATTGGGGGTTGGGGGAGCTTGAGCCGTAATCGGAGAGGGGTGGAGCGACCGATGGAAGACAGGCGAAGTACGATTCTAGTGATCGATGACGTGCGCATGTATGTCGAGATTCTGTCCGCTTTTCTGGAAGTGGACTACAATGTGATCTCCGCCACCAGCGGCCGGGAAGGGCTGGAGCTGGCGCAGTCCCGGAACCCCGATCTCATTTTGCTGGATGTGTTGATGCCGGAAATGGACGGGTATGAGGTCTGCGTGAGGCTCAAGAGCGACTACCGGACCCGCAATATTCCGGTGATTTTCATTTCGGCTATGACCCAGGAGGAGGATGAGCATCGTGGACTGGCGGTGGGGGCCATAGACTATGTCACCAAGCCGTTCAGTCCTCCCATAGTGCAGGCCAGGGTGCGAAACCACCTGGAACTCAAGCACTACCGCGATTTCCTCGAGAACCTCTCCATGCGTGACGGATTGACGGGGGTTCCCAACCGCCGCCGGTTCGAAGAGTACCTGGATTCCGAATGGAGGCGGGCTCAGCGTTCGCACAACTGGATAGGCCTGGCGCTGATGGACATCGATCATTTCAAACAGTACAATGATCACTACGGGCATCTCGCGGGCGACGACTGCCTGAGGCAGGTGGCCGAAGCCATGAACAACTGCATGAGGCGCCCCGCCGACTTGCTGGCGCGCTACGGAGGCGAGGAATTCGCCTGCATCCTGCCCGCGACGGACAGAACGGGGATCGTGACCGTGGCGGAGAACATCCTGAATTGTGTAAGAGATCTTCGCATTCCTCATGCGGTGTCCTCGACGGAGGATAATGTTACCATAAGCGTCGGCATTACGGCGCTCGTTCCCCAGCCGGGCGAGGGGCCGGAGACCTGTCTGAAGCTGGTGGACGAATTGCTCTACGACGCCAAGAAGACGGGACGCAACAGGGTGAAAATAGGATAAGCGCCCGGGCGGAAGTCTTTAACGTTTTGGATTGCGGAATCCCAAGCGTGCGTAGGAAAGAGTCCGCGAGCTTCGTCAAGAAACTTTTGCTCACCTGCTTAAGAACCGGGGGATGCGGCATGGCCTGGTTTCGCATTTCACCGTGACCGCCTGTTTCCCCGCCTGCTGAAAAGATGCTTTTCCGTGAATGGGAATAGAAAAGACATCATGGACATCGCACGGAGAAAAGACCTGGAAGAAGCGCTCCTGACCCTGAACTACCGGGTGGCTTCGAGGGCGGCGAGCGCATGGCGCGGCGTCACTTCCGACGGTTCGGAATACGACCTCTACGACGGATTCCACGATATCCTCACCCATGACGCCGTCGAAGCCGCGCTGGCGAGCGCCGCCGGTTCGTCGCGGGCGGAGAAAAGAATCGTCCATACGCTTCTCGGCCATTACCTTCAGTACAGGTTGAGACCTTACGACAATGAGTTGTCCATGTGGATGCGCGGCGCGTCGGCCGATGTCGATGGGGAGAAGATCTATCTCAAGGACGTGCTCGCATGGTGTCAGAAGAAGAGCGATTTTCGCAAGCGGCGGCTGCTGGAAAAGGAAACCGGAAGTCTTTCGAAGTTTCTGAAGACTTTCGCCCTGGGGTTGTGGGAGTACGCCCTCGAGCTGATCGAAGGGGAACTGGGCTACGGCGACTACGTCGAGTACTGCCGGGATAAGAAGGGGCTGGACTATCCCGCTTATGTCCTGAAGCTTCGGGAGGTCCTGCTTGAAACCGAAGGCCTCTACTTCGAGGCGATGGAAGCCTGGGCCCGGAAGAGCATGGGGGTTCCGCTGGAGCGCCTCAACCGGTTCGACGGGATCTACATGCTGGCGCTGGGCGAGCTTGACCATATCTTTCCCGACCA
>CAYOVG010000573.1:0-2800 GCA_964407285.1 uncultured Syntrophobacteraceae bacterium | reverse complement strand
GAAGGATCGGAAGAAGCGCAAAAAAAAAACGGCCTTCAACGCAAACAGCGCCATGTTTTGCCTTTGCCCCGGGAAGACCGGGCCGCCTTCCCCCATGGGCGGGACGCTCATGACTGATACTCCGGTGATCGGTTGTTCAACTGATCAGAAATTCAATTCATTCCTCTGCATTCAGCAGTCATTCGCGGGGTGGAGAGCGCTTGTAGCGCCTTCCATCACCCGACATGCCGTGAAAAGCTAATCCAATTGAGCAGTTCTGTCAAGAAAGTCCGCTCCCCGGCATGGAATGTTTCGAGCGGTTGCGGCTGAAAGCCGCGACAGGAGGACAATCGGAGGGAATGCGACTCCATTCCGGACGGAAGTCGGCTTACGGTAGTCGGAAACCGGAGGTCGGATGAATCCATTCCGGCCTCCGAAGGTCGAATCCGATTCCCGATCTCCGACCTCTGATCTCCGATTTCCGACCTCCGTCTCCTGATCTTTAGCGGGGACTGAATTCCCGGGCATCCACGGTACCCGAACCCGACTCCTCAGGTTGATTGGGTGCAGTCCTCGTCGAGAACGGCTGCTCTACGCTGTCGAATCTGTCCTCACCGAACTCCCTCTCCCGCTCACGGAAATCGCTCCGGTCCTGAAGCCCCTGCATTCCCTGGTCCTGGTCGTAGTAGGGATTGATACGCGATCCCTGGTCCATGTCCGGTGTGATGTTTCCGGGGCTCCGGTACGCATCGGTCGAACGGCTGCCCTGATGAGTCAACCCTTCGGCGACGGCCGTGGTCGAAAACATTACCGCAAACACAAAAGCGGTTACAACGGAAAAAACGGTTCCGGTCTTTCTCATTTTGTCACCTCCATCTGAAAGCGATTACGGATTGTAATCACGATCATATATTCAGACCGATTCTTCAGTGATCTGTAATGGATCTTATTTTGTAGTTTCAGGAACTTAGAATATAAGGCCCATTCCTGGACCGCGACATGGGGAAAACAGGGTATTTTTTCGGACCCCTGGATCCAAGGTTGCAGCACAAGGGCGGGAGCGTCCCGTTCCGCGATTCCCGCGCACATGCATTACGGCAAAGACCCGCTCGCGTGGAAACATAGCCGGAAGCGAAGAATCGCGGCCCCGCAATTGCCGATGGAATCACGACCCCGATCCGGCGTGGACGAAATCCCGCTCTGCCGGATGACGATTCTCTCTCTCCGGCGTATACGGTGCATTTTTCAATCGATTCCATAGTCCCACCCATGCACGAAAACGCAATTTAACTATCTAATTATATTGTAATTTTGACCATTACAGGAGGCGACATGCTCATCATCCCGTCCGGCATTCCATCCCCATGAGCCGGGGGCCGGGTCGAGCGGGATATGGGATTGCCGTTTCCGGACACGCCATTTTGAGCATGTATCAGCCAACAGGATATGAATACGACATGTGACCGTAAACATGGCCTTCGCTTTATCCGAACGGCAACCAGGTTTCATGGCCGCCGTCCGGAGAATAAGCCGCCATTGAACCATGCCCATATCCATCGATTCCGCGGATGAGGGAAACATCCGGACCCCATGGAGGAGGGCCGTAGATGGAGCAAGAGAATCTCACGATTGTTTCTGTAACCGATCAGCAAGGCAAAGCCGGTACGGTGGAATCACCCATTATTCCGGAAGACACGGAATCCATGGTCCTGGTTCAGCTCGAAAACGGCGAGCGTCTCCTGGTTCCCGCCCGACTGCTGGAGCCGAAGGAGGATGGATCGTTTGAGTTTACGGGCAATTTCGACGACTTCCTCGTCTCCGCCGGCACGGGCGGCGGCCACGGCCACGCAGTGAGGAGCGGAGAAGGAGAACCTGTCGTCATGCCCGTCGTCCGGGAAGAACTCCAGGTCGGCAAGCGCAGGGTGGAGACCGGTCGAGTGCGGATTTCCAAAAGAGTGGGAAGTCACGATGAGTTGATCGACGTTCCTCTTTTCGACGAAAAGGTGGAGATAGAGAAAACGCCGGTGAACCGCTACGTGGACGGCCCCATCCCGGTTCGGGAGGAAGGGGATACGCTGATCGTACCGGTACTGGAGGAAGTTCTTGTCGTGGAGAAGCGTCTGTTGCTGAAAGAAGAGTGGCGCATCACGAAGAGGCGAAGCGAGAAGCACTCACCCAGGAGCGTGGAGCTGCGCCATGAAGAAATCGTGGTGGAAAGGACTGGGACCGGCCACGATGAGTAGGGAACGGTCTCCGGCCGGCGCCGTTGAGAGCGTCGCCCGATGACGATAGAGAGAATACAGCGGAACGTTCCGAAGGTGCAACAAAATAGCAGGTCAATGCGCCTGCCGGAACTCGAAATCCTGATAAGGAGATTTGACTATGGCTAAGAAAATCGTTGCTCTGTATGACAGCTTGACGGATGCTCAGGGCGTTGTCAGGGACCTGATCGCAACGGGTCTCAACAAGGATCGCATCAGGTTGATAGGAAGCGAGGATATTGGCGAATACTCCAGGCATATGAAAGGCGTAGATCTCAAGGAAACCTCGAGGTCGGCTGAAAGCCGCAACGATATGTCGCGCGTCTGGCATAACCTCTTCGGTACCGGCATTTCCGAGGAGGACGCGATGCACTATGCCGAAGGAGTGCGCCAGGGAGGAACCATCGTCTCCGTGGACACCTCCGACGAGTACGTGAACCGTGTGGTCGATATCATGAATAACCATCATCCGGTCGACATCGAGAACCGGCTTTCGAAGTGGCGAGAGACGGGCTGGTCGGAGGGTTATTCCGCGGGGACCGGCGCCGCCGGGTCCACGG
>CAYOVG010000572.1:0-2809 GCA_964407285.1 uncultured Syntrophobacteraceae bacterium | reverse complement strand
CCAACAACCTGCCCGGTGCCGCCTTTTCGCCGGGCGACCTGTCGCTCTACCTGGATTTCGTCCATCCCCGGGACTGGGACCGCCGCTCGGTGCGGACCTTCCTCGACCGCGAGTTCAAGCGCCAACCGGACATCGGAGCCATCCTGCGCAGAGATCCACCTTTTTTCACATCCAACCACGCTTCCTTTTTCTCCCCCCCCCTCGATAAGCGATGAAAAACACAACTTCACATCCCACTTTGAGGCGGAAAAAAAGCCCGATTCATGCTACTTGTTCTTTGGCACCTTGAAATAATGGCATGATCAATGCCCCCCTTTTTTTCAGTCATAACAGGAAGACCTGATGTCCTCTGAGCATGTAGCCCGTATTTTGGGCGATTCTCGCTGGGTCGGTGCCCAGATTGCAAAGGCGCAAGTAGCCTTACGAGATGGCGCTGAAAAGGAGGCTACAGCACGCGCATTGTACGAATCAAGCTCCCTGAGTCTGAAACGAAGTCGCGAAATCGTTGAGACTTTGCGAGACACCGAGTTCAAATCGTTCCTGGAAGAGCGAACACGCATAGGCTCAGCCGAGAACCCTATTACAAAGATGTTTCCAGCTGCTGTTACAGAGCGTCAGTTCCTTGATCAACTTGACCATCTTCGAGAAGCAAGACCCTCAGTGAATTACCGGGATGAAAGATTCACCGGGCATACTCTGGTCGATTTCACCATAATGGAGAGCGGCATAGCGCTTCCTGTCAACGTCAAGAACGCGGGTACTCGCTTCGAAAATGCGACAAGTTTAGTTGGACTCGATCCTGACGACTGCATACCAATTCCCGCATACAAAGCCTACGATGCATTAGAGAGGGAACCCAATCTTTTGTACGCAATTTGTATTGATTACAAGCTGATATCAAAAATCGAGAGAAACCTGCTCACCCACTTCTCCACCGAAGAAGCATCTGTATGGAAAATACTGTCCAAGTATGCCGGCCCATTGATTCGTGATGCGGAAGACCGATTTGTTTATTCGATGGTAAATCGGCATTGGGAGGCTTTTTCGCGACATGTTGCCATCCCGGTGTTCCGAATTATCTCTGCACGCAAGGCTGTTCGAATTCTCCAGAAACAGCCTAAGCGGACCCCCGGGATTGGTTTGCGCTCTTGGGGCACAGGTGCAAGTGCTGAGGTTAACGTGCATGTCTCTGTAGCTGACGAGACAAAACAGTGGGCCGAAATTCACTCTCGAATTGTCAAACACGGAATAACGGACATAATTTCGGCAGTAAATCGAAAGAAGACCGAGGTGGTCTTCGACCCAGAGGTTTAGGCCCGTGAACGTGGTTAGCCTGTTCACTGGTTGCGGTGGTCTCGATTACGGCATGGAAGCCGCTGGCTGGAATGTCGTCTACAGAAACGATGTTGACCGCCACTCTTGCGATACGCTGCGCTTGAACGGTCGAACTGACGTGCAATGCGCCCCAATCGAAGATGTTTCCTCGGCGGAAATCCGTCGCTTTACTGGTTCAGGGAAAGATTCTGTGGACCTGGTGATCGGTGGTCCTCCGTGTCAACCGTTTTCAAAGTCTGCGTATTGGTCCAGAGGTGACACACTTCGTCTTAAGGATCCGCGAGCAAACACACTGGACGAGTACTTCCGTGTTGTTGAAAGCCTCAAGCCCAAGGCGTTCCTCCTTGAGAATGTCCACGGCATAAACTACACAGGCAAGGAGGAAGGCTTTCAATTTATCCTTCAAAGAATTCGTGATATTAACAAGAGAGGGGGAACAGAGTACAGACCAAGTTGGAGAGTCCTCAATGCCGCAGATTTTGGAGTACCACAACTTCGTGTCCGTTTTTTCCTGATAGCGCTACGCACCGGCAAGGAGTTCATATTCCCGCAACCAACCCATAAAGAAGCTGATACAAGGTGCCCCACTCTGTTCGATCTTAATCGAAGTTCATACTCCACCGCATGGGACGCCTTGGCAAGCGTTCAACCCGATGCAGACGAAAAGCTTCAGGTTGGCGGAAAATGGGGCAAGTTACTCCCGTCGATTCCAGAGGGAGAAAATTATCTTTGGCATACTGACAGAAAGGGCGGGCTACCGCTTTTTGGATGGCGAACACGGTATTGGTGCTTTTTGCTGAAACTTGCGAAGAACAGGCCTTCATGGACTATCCAGGCTCAACCAGGATCGGCAGTCGGACCATTTCATTGGGAGAATCGCAAACTGTCATGGAGAGAATTGGCCGCTCTTCAAACGTTTCCCAGCACCTTCCGGATTAATGCACCAAGAGTCGAGGTTCAGCGTCAAATTGGCAACGCGGTCCCTTCGCTGCTAGCAGAAATACTTGGTCGTTCATTACTCGAGCAGCTATTCGGACAACAAATTAGAGAAGCACCAAAACTCGCGATCTCAAGAAATGCCAACATTCCACCACCCGCACAAACCCAACCGGTGCCTAAAGAGTATTTGAACCTCTTGGGCAATCATGCCCCTCATCCAGGAACTGGCAAGGGCCGTTTATATCAAACACCAGCTCAGCAGCAATATCATCCGGACTTGCTAAAGCTCAGTCGGTGAATAACCCGTTGCAGCAAAAAGTCAGCTCATTATCGCCGCAGTCCATCCCACACTTTCTCTAACTATCATCTATAAACCAACGAGCAACCATGTCATCTCTCGTCATCCAGCTCCATCGTCAGGTCAAACCCGATTTCGCCTACTGCTTCAACATTGAATCCGGCCGTGCGCTTACGCCTGCGGAGATCGAGCGGCTGCGGCTGATCCTGGCCGACGGCTTTCTCATCGACACCGTCA